>NZ_JYJG01000352.1 GCF_000955955.1 Lentzea aerocolonigenes | reverse complement strand
CGGTGCCTGTAGCCAAAGTCTTGCCTTCCACGAACCAGCAACAACCCGCTGATTGTTGCTCCCCGCGCGCTCGGATGCACGCAAAATCCACCCGAAGGTGGTCACGACTCGGAGTACAAGCCTGTTTTCGCGATGTACTGGACCACACCGTCCGGGACCAAATACCAAACCGGCTGGCCCGAGGCAGTCCTTGCGCGACAGCCGGTGGACGAGATCGCCATGGCCGGGACCTCGATCAACGACACCGCTCCCGGCGGTAGGTGACGGTCGTTCAGCGTGTAACCCGGACGAGTGACCCCGATGAAGTGGGCCAGATCGAACGCGTCGGCGGCGCGCTTCCACGACAGGATCTGCTCCAGCGCGTCGGCACCCGTGATGAAGAACAGGTCGGCGTCCGGGTACTGCTTCTTGAGGTCGGTGAGCGTGTCCACCGTGTACGTGGGGCCGTCGCGGTCGATGTCCACGCGACTGACCGAGAACCGGGGGTTCGACGCCGTGGCGATGACCGTCATCAGGTAGCGGTCCTCAGCTGGCGAGACCTCGCGCGACGCCTTCTGCCAGGGCTGACCCGTCGGCACGAAGATCACGCGGTCCAGGTCGAACTTGGACTGCACCTCGCTCGCGGCCACGAGGTGGCCGTGGTGGATCGGGTCGAACGTGCCACCCATGACGCCGATGCGCATCCGGAAAGCGTAGACGGGCGCCGGACCGCTCCCGTGGTCCGGCGCCCGTCGTGCTGATCACACCGAACGGCCCTGGGGGAGGACGGGCCGTGCGGGTCGCGGCCCACCCCGAAGCAGAGCCGCGCAATGGAGGAACGCGCGTCGGCGGCTCCCCTTACGCGGTTGCGCCAAGATTTTTCGCTACCAGGCCACCACGAGCTTCACCGGGCCCCTGACCAGCGAACCCCTGCGGAACTCGACGGGCTCCGCGAGCCGCAGACCGGGCATCCGGCGCAGCAACGTGCCCAGCGCCACCTGCAGTTCCATCCGCGCGAGCTGCGCGCCGAGGCAGAAGTGGATGCCGTGCCCGAACTGCAGGTGCTGGCCGACCTCGCGCGCCAGGTCCAGCTCGTCGCTCTTCGGGTACACCGACTCGTCGCGGTTCGCCGACGACACGACCACCAGCACGGCGTCGCCTTCCTTCACGAGCGCGTTGCCGACCTGGACGTCCTCGGTCGCGATGCGCGTGAAGCCGGCGCCACTGCCCAACGGGATGAACCTCAGCAGCTCCTCGATGGCGTTCGGCAGCGTGTCCTCGTTGAGGCTCTTCATGGCGTTGGGGTGCTCGAACAACGTCACAACGCTGTTGGCCAGCATGTTCGCCGTCGTCTCGTGGCCCGCGACGAGCAACGTGATGCCGAACCGCACCAGCTCGTCCTCGCTCAGCCGGTCCTCGTTGTCACGGGCCGCGACGAGCGCGCTGATCAGGTCGTCGGTGGGCTCCGCACGGCGCTTGGCCACGAGGTCGGCGAAGTAGGCGTACAGCTTCGTGACGCCGTCCATCGCCTCTTCCGGCGTGTAGCTGCCGATCGTGGACAGTGCCTGGTTCGACCAGAGGCGGAAGTCGGCGCGGTCCTCGAACGGCACGCCGAGCAGCTCGCAGATGACCGTGATCGGGAACGGCATCGAGAACCCCTCGACGAGGTCGCCGGGGTTGTCCAGCCGGTCGAGCAGGTCGTCGACGATCCGCTGCGCGCGCGGGCGCAGCTCCTCGATCCGTCGCACCGTGAACGCCTTCGACACCAGGCGACGCATGCGCGTGTGGTCCGCGCCGTCGGTCGTGAGGATCGAACCGCCGGGCGCGATGAGCGGCTGCATCCTCGGCACGTCGCGGTCGACCGTTCGCGCTCTGCTGAATCTCGGGTCGCCCAGGACGAACTTCGTCTCCTCGTAGGACGTGACGAGCCAGCCCTCGCCGCCGTACGGATACGTCACGCGCGTGACGGGCTCTTCGCGCCGTAGACGTTCGTAGGTCGGATCGAGGACCAGCGCGTCGGTCTCGGAGAACGGGTACGTGGGAGCCATGTCTCCCAACGTAGGACTACGCCTTCGGGCGCGTGTGACCTTCGCCCCAGACGACCCATTTCGAGGACGTCAGCTCGGATAGGCCCATCGGACCGCGGGCGTGCAGCTTCTGCGTGGAGATGCCGATCTCCGCGCCCATGCCGAACTCCGCGCCGTCCGTGAACGCCGTGGAGGCGTTGACGAACACCGCCGCCGCGTCCACCCGGGTCGTGAACTTCCGTGCTGCCGCAACGTCATTCGTGACGATGGCCTCGCTGTGGCCGGAGCCGTACGTCGCGATGTGCCGCACCGCGTCGTCCAGCGAGTCGACGACCTTCGCCGAGATGTCGAGGCTCAGGTACTCGGTGCCCCAGTCGTCGTCGGTCGCGTTGAGAACCTCATCCTGCTGGGCGAATGCGGCGTCGCCGTGGATGATCACGCTCTCCTGTTGCAACGCCTTGGTGATGCGCGGGACGAACTCGTGCGCGACGTCCTTGTGCACCAACAGCGACTCGGCCGCGTTGCACACGCTCGTGCGCCGCGTCTTGGCGTTGAGGACGATCGCCTCGGCCATGTCGAGGTCCGCGTGCTTGTCGACGTAGACGTGGCAGTTGCCGACGCCGGTCTCGATCGTGGGAACCGTCGCCTGCTGGACGACCGCGTTGATCAAACCCGCGCCACCACGCGGAATCACCAGGTCGACGAGGCCGCGTGCGGTGATGAGGTGGGTGACGGACGCGCGGTCGTGGCACGGCAGCAGCTGCACGGAGTCGGCCGGCAGGTTCACGCTTTCGAGTGCATCGCGCAGGACGGCGACGAGCGTGGTGTTGGAGTTCTCCGCCGTCGAGGAACCTCGCAGCAGCGCGGCGTTCCCGGACTTCAGCGCGAGACCGGCGGCGTCGACCGTGACGTTCGGACGGCCCTCGTAGACCATGCCGACGACGCCCATCGGGACGCGGACCTGCTTGATCTCCAAGCCGTTCGGGAGGATGCCGCCGCGCAGCACCTCGCCGACCGGATCGGCCTGTCCCGCAACGGTTTCGAGGCCTACAGCCACGCCTTCGACGCGGGCCTCGGTGAGCGTGAGGCGGTCCAGGATGTTGTCCGGCAGACCCGCTGCCTTGCCCGCTTCGAGGTCCTTCTTGTTGGCCTCGATGATCTCTGGCGCGCGCTCGCGGAGAGCGGCCGCCATCGCGTGCAGCGCGGTGTCCTTGCGCTCACGCGTGGCGAGGACGAGTTCGTCGGCGGCGACGCGGGCGCGGCGGGCTGCGGCGTGCACCTGGTCGCGCAGGTCATCAGTCACGCAACACAGCTTACGACCTGCGGCAATCACAATTGTCAGACCGGCCTGGCAAGCTTGCGCCTCATGGACGACATCGCGTTGCGGGAGCTGGCCGAAGAACGGCTGCGGGCACTGGCGGGCCCGCAGGCGGTGCTGCGCGAGGACCAGTGGACGGCGATCCACACCCTCGTCGCCCAGCGCCGCAGAGCTCTCGTCGTCCAGCGCACCGGCTGGGGCAAGTCGGCTGTGTACTTCATCGCGACGGCGTTGCTGCGACAGCTCGGCGAGGGCCCGACTGTCATCGTGTCGCCACTGCTCGCGTTGATGCGCAACCAGGTCGACGCGGCGGCACGGGCCGGTGTGCACGCGGTGACGATCAACTCGGCGAACACCGACGAGTGGGACGCCGTGCAGGAGCAGGTCGCGGCCGGCGAGGTCGACGTGCTCCTGGTGAGTCCGGAACGGCTGAACAACCCCGACTTCCGGGACACCGTGCTCCCCTCGCTCACCGCGTCCGCGGGCATGCTCGTGGTCGACGAGGCGCACTGCATCTCGGACTGGGGCCACGACTTCCGGCCGGACTACCGCAGGCTCCGGACGTTGCTGACGGAGCTGCCACCGGGCGTGCCGGTGCTGGCGACGACGGCGACGGCCAACAACCGGGTGGTCCACGACGTCACCGAGCAGCTGGGGCTCGGCGCCGACGAGGGCACACTGGTCCTGCGCGGCCCTCTCGACCGCGACAGCCTGCGTCTGTCGGTCGCGCTGCTGCCCACCGCGGAGTCACGCCTCGGGTGGCTCGCGGAACAGCTCGACCGGCTGCCGGGCTCGGGCATCATCTACACGCTCACGGTCGCGGCGGCGGACGACATCGCGGCGTTCCTCTCCTCACGCGGTTTCACGGTCGCGGCGTACTCGGGCAAGACCGAGCCCGCCGAACGCGAGCGCGCCGAGGAGGACCTGCTGAACAACCGCGTAAAGGCGCTGGTCGCCACCTCGGCGCTCGGCATGGGTTTCGACAAGCCGGACCTCGGGTTCGTCGTGCACGTCGGTGCGCCCTCGTCCCCGATCGCGTACTACCAGCAGATCGGCCGGGCGGGCCGCGGCGTCGAACGCGCCGAGGTCATCCTCCTGCCGGGCCACGAGGACCGCGACATCTGGTCGTACTTCGCGTCCCTGGCCTTCCCGCCGGAGGTCGTGGTGCGCCAGGTGCTGTCCGCCCTGGACGGCGCGGGCAAACCGTTGTCGACGGCGGCGCTGGAGCCGATGGTCGAGCTGTCCCGCAGCAGGCTCGAAGTGGTGCTGAAGGTGCTGGACGTCGACGGCGCGGTCCGCCGGGTCCGCGGTGGCTGGGAGTCCACCGGCCGGCCGTGGGAGTACGACGGCGACCGGTATGCGCGCATCGCCGAGGCGCGCAAGGCGGAGCAGCAGGTGATGGTCGACTACCTGCGCACTCCGTCGTGCCGCATGAAGTTCCTGCAGGACCAGCTCGACGACCCGACCGCGCACGCCTGCGGCCGTTGCGACAACTGCACCGGCGAACGGCTGTCGGTGGAGGTGTCGGAGTCGGCGGCGGGCGCGGCTCGCGAACGCCTGCTGCGCCCCGGCCTGGACGTGGCTCCGCGCAAGATGTGGCCGACGGGCATGGCCGCGATCGGCGTACCCCTGTCCGGCAAGATCCCGCCGGCCGAGGTCGCCGCGACCGGCCGCGCTCTGGGCCGCCTCACCGACATCGGCTGGGGCACCAAGCTGCGCGACCTGCTCGCCGACGGCACCGACCGCGAGATCCCCGAGGACGTCTTCGCGGCCTGCGTGAAGGTGCTCTCGGCGTGGGGCTGGGACGACCGCCCGGTCGGCGTGGTGACAGTGGGCTCCCGCCGGCGCCCGACGCTGGTCGGCAGTTTCGGCCAGCGCATCGCCTCGATCGGCCGCCTGCCGCTCCTTGGCACGGTCTGGCTGGGCGAGTCGACGCACCGGGCCAACAGCGCCCAACGTCTCGCTGGCCTCGTCCGGTCCGGCGAGACACCGGACGTGTCGGGTGTGGACGGTCCGCTGCTGCTGATCGACGACCACGTCGACACCGGCTGGACGATGACGGTGGCGGCCCGGATGCTCAGGAGGGAGGGGGTGCCCGCGGTGTTGCCGTTCGCGCTGGCCGTCACGAACTGACCCCGAGTTGTCCCGGTCGTGGCCGGGCGAGAAACTGCCGGCCATGGTTTCGCCGGTGGCACGCACGCGCAGGTCGTGGCTGCGGATGTTCTTCATGGGGCTGGCGCTGTGGATCGCGACGGTGGTGATCACGTACCTCACCGGCAACGCCAACCTGATTCCGACGATCGTGCTGCTGGGCAGCTTCCTGGTGCCGGCGACGTTCGTGGTGTGGGCGTTCGAGCACAGCCACTCCGGTGAGGTGTCCGGGGAGATCGTGTTCCGGACGTTCGCGGTCGGCGGGGTGCTGGGTGTGCTCGGGGCGTCGTTGCTGGAGACGTACCTGCTGCACCCGTCGCCCTGGCTGTTCGTGGGCGTCGGGCTGATCGAGGAAGCGGTCAAGCTCGGGGCGCTGGCTCTGCTGACGCGGCATCTGGTGCACAAGTCGACGCGTGACGGGCTGGTGCTCGGCGCGAGTGTCGGGTTCGGGTTCGCGGCCTTCGAGTCGGCCGGGTACGCGCTCACGGCGACGCTGACCGAGAACGGGCTGTCGTTGATGGACCTGGTGACGACGGAGTTGTTGCGGGGCTTCCTCGCGCCGTTCGGGCACGGGCTGTGGACGGCGATCTTGGGCGGTGTGTTGTTCTCGCGCAGTCGTCGCGAGCACTTCATGCTCACCAGGCGGTTGCTGTGGGCCTACCTCGGGGTGTCGTTGCTGCACGCCCTGTGGGACTCGATGAACAGCATCGCCATCGTGATCACGTTGGTGCTGACCGACCAGCCGTGGCAGGAGCAGGCGTTCGACGCCGGTTACCTGCCGCAGCCGACACCGGCGCAGGTGCAGCTGTTCACCGTGTTCACGTGGCTCGGTCTGGCGTTGATCTCGGTGGTCGGCGTCGCCTGGCTCGTGGGTCTCGTACGGGCGTCGCGGCGGGAGTTCAGCGCGGTACGTGGGTACGCGCTACCGACCGACGCACGCTGGTGGCCGGCGGGCCGACCGCCTCAGTGACGGCGGGAGGTGCTGTTGCCGAGTGCTCCCAGTGCCACGAACACCAGGCCGATGAGGAAGAACGCGGTGGACGGCGCCGTGCTCCTGGATCCGAAGAAGATCACGACACCGATGAGGGCGAAAAGCGTGCCCAGCCACACGAACGCTTGAGCCCACGACGGGGCGTTGCGCAGGTCCATGTCGCGGTGCCGCCGTGACGAGAAGTCGGGCTCGGACGAGAAGTCGTCATCGTCATGCATGTGATCCCCCAAGATCCCCAGTACCGAAGTAGTAGCACGGCACTGAGGACCTGGAGGGCGGTTCGGTCAGATCAGCAGTGGTGAACGGCCGAGGTCGCGGACGACACGACCACGTCCACGCCGGGCAGGGTGATGTGCGCGCCGTTGACCTTGAGGCCGCCGGGCATCGGTACCTGCTCGTTGATCACGATCTTGCCGCCGACCAGCGGGATCGTGGTGTTGGGCGCGGTGGTGACGGTGATCGGGAGGCCGGCGACGGTCAGCGCGCCGATGCTGACGTTGCCGGTGGCGCCGCCGCAGGTGCTGCGTGAGGTGGCGACGACGTCTCGCAGGGCGACGATGCCGATGCCCAGTTCGGCGACGGATGTGCGAGCCGTTGACGTGCCTCTGCTCAGCGGGTCCGACAAGATCGGCTAGGTGAGGAAGCGGAGCACTGCGTCCTGGAACTCGGCGGGACGGGTGCTGTGGATGCGGTGGCCCGCGTCGATCGTGAGCAGATCGCAGTGCGGGATCTCCGCGGCGACTTCTTCCAGGCGCTCCAACGGGATGTGGCTGCGCGAGCCGCCGATCACCAGGGTCGGTGCCTTGATCGCGGACAGGCCGTCCCACCACAACGGGTCGGGCGCGCGGAGCTGGGTCAGGATCTGCGGCACCATGCGGCGATCGAACCCGCGGCGCACCAGGCCCTGCGCGGCGAGGAACCAGGCGAGACCTCGCCGGGGCCGGCGGGGTGCGCCGGAGCGGGGCGGCGGTGGCGGGTCTTCGAGCACGAGCTTGCGCACTCGGTCCGGGCGGCGGCCGGCCAGCAGCGCGGCGATGTGGGCGCCCAGCGAGTGGCCGATGAGGTCGAACTCGGCGATGTCCAGCAGGTCGAGCACGCTCACCACGTCGCGCTGCACGGAGTCCAGGCGGTAGTCGCCGGTCCAGGCGCTGCCGCCGTGCCCGCGCAGTTCCGGGGCGATCACGAGGTGGCCGGCGGCCACCAGTGAGCGGGTGAGGCGGGTCCAGGTGGCCGAAGAGCTCGCCAAAGCGTGCAACAACACCACGGGCGGGCCCGACAGCGAGCCGTCCATGCGATAGGCGATGGACACGCCGCCCGCGTTCAAGGTTGGCAGCGGAACCCGTGCTGGCATTGCGAACCGTCCCCCGGTGCGGTGTGGCACTGTCAACGCCATGATCCCGGACGTCGTGCGGTTCCGGCAGGCCGATCTTCTTTCCGGTCTGCATCGGAGGTTCGGGCCGGTGGTGCGCATGGGGCCCTACACCTACCTGCTCGGGCCTGAGGCGAACCGGTTCGTGTTCGCGAACTCCGAGCTGTTCGAGGTGGAGCGGGCGTTCCAGGTGCTGGTGCCGGTGGACGGGCCGACGTCGTTGATCGTGAGCGACGGCGAGGACCACAAGCGGCGGCGCAAGCACGTGCAGCCGGCGTTGGTGCATCGGCAGATCGCGAACTACGTGCCCGTGATGCGGGAGAACGCCGACAAGACGCTCGACGCTTGGCGACCAGGGCAAGAGGTGGACGCGTATCAGGAGTTCCGGAGGGCGATCAGGCGCAGCACGATCCACGCGTTGTTCGGCGACAGGCTGGCGCAGGACTCGGAGTTCTTCGGGGCGCACCTGCAGGTGCTGATCAACCTGATCGACCGCAACCCGGCGGTCGTGACGTTGCTCAGGAAGGTGAAGGCTCCGGCATGGCGCAACGCGATGAGAGCGCGCCGGGCCGTTGACGCGCGGGTCTACAAGGCGATCGAGGAGACGCGCCAAGGCAACACGGCCGGAGACGTGCTCACGGCTCTCGTGCAGAGTGACGGGCTGAGCGACCTCGAAGTGCGCGACCAGGTCGTCACGCTGATCGCCGCCGGATACGAGACGACGAGCGGCGCGATGGCGTGGGCGATCTTCAACCTGTTGCGGCACAACGGAGTTTGGGAGCGTGCGCGGGAAGACGACGACTACCTGGCCAACGTCGTGAACGAGACGCTGCGGCTGTATCCGCCCGCGGTGGTGTCTGCACGTGTGGCGGCGCAACCGTTCGAGTTCGCCGGGAAGAAGATCGAGGAAGGCACGTTCCTGCTGTACAGCCCGTACGTCACGCATCGGCTGGCCGAGGTGTTTCCGGACCCGCTGCGGTTCGACCCGGACCGGTGGGAGAACAAGCCCGCCCCGCACGAGTTCCTGCCGTTCGGGGGCGGGCCGCACCGGTGCATCGGGGCCGGGCTCGCGACGACGGAACTGACCGTGATGCTGAAAGCGTTGCTGCAACGGCCAAAACCCGAGTTGGTCGAGCAGCGCATCACGCCGACGAGCGTCGCCGCGATGCGCCCCAAGAACGGCCTCATAATCCGAGTAGCAGGGTGATCGTCGAGGCGAGGCAGGCGATGCCGCGCACGTGGTTCCAGATCGTCCACCTGCGCAGGTACTCGGGCCAGTAGGCGTCGTCGGTGCGTTCGAGGCGGTTGTTCATGGGCACGTTGACGACCATGGTCAGCAGGAACGAGCCGACGAGGTAGAGCAGGCCGCCCGCGATCCTGCCCTGGAAGACCTCGATGCCGCACAGGATCACGTTGCCCGCGAACACCAGCAGGAACACCGGGTTCTGGATGCGGACGTTGATGCGGCGCATGGCGGCGCGGGCGTCCGCGGCGGGCAGGTCGGCGAGGCCGGGCATGACGGCCGTGGAGAACGCGAAGAACAGGCCTGCCATCAGGCCAGAAGCGGCGGCTGCGATCAGCGTGATTGTCCCCATGCCGCTCACTGTGGTCTGCGCGGCGCGGACTCTCAATGACAATTCATCGCTTTGGCTTGCTCATTCGTCCAGACTGGGTGCATGACGGACGCGTTGGGCGAGGCGCTGCACCTGATGAGGATGTCCGGCAGCTTCTACTGCCGGACCGAGCTCACCGAGCCGTGGGGCCTGACGATGCCCGACATGGCCGACTGCCTGTGGTTCCACGTGCTCACCAGCGGCTCGTGCGAGATCGAGGTCGACGGCCACGTGACCTCGTTGGCACCCGGCGACGTGCTGCTCGTGCCGGGCGGCGAGGGCCACCGGCTGTTCAGCGGCTCCGAGGCGGAAACGCCGCTGGTCACGACGCTGCCGCACACGTTCGAGACCGACAACTACGCGATTTTGAGGCACGGCGACGGTGGCGCCGTGACGCACCTCGTGTGCGGCGCGGTGCGTTTCGACCACCCGGCCGCGAAGCACCTGATCAAGGTGTTGCCCCACGTGCTGTACGTGCGGCAGGCCGACGACATGCGCGCCACCATCGACCTCATGGCCGCCGAGGCGCGAAACCTGCGCCCCGGCGGCGAAGCGGTGATCACCAGGCTCGCCGACGTGCTGGTGATCCAGACGATCCGTTCGTGGCTCGCCAACGACCCGGCCGCGCGCACCGGCTGGCTCGGCGCGTTGCAGGACCAGCAGATCGGGCAGGCGCTGGCGTTGATCCACCGCGACCCCGCCCAGCCGTGGACCGTCGAACGCCTGGCGCACCAGACGGCGATGTCCCGCTCGGCGTTCGCGGCGCGGTTCACCGAGCTTGTCGGCGAACCGGCCATGCGATACGTGACGCGGTGGCGCATGCACGTGGCGATGAACCGGTTGCGGGACCGCGACAGCACGGTCAGCGAGATCGCGCGCGGCCTCGGCTACGAGTCGGAGGCTGCGTTCAGCCGCGCATTCAAGCGGATCGTCGGGGTGTCACCGGGTCAGGCGCGGGCGGGCTGAAGCAGGTCCCAGCGGTTGCCGTACAGGTCCTCGAAGACGGCTACGCGCCCGTAGACCTCGTCGCGCGGCGTCTCGAGGAACCGCACGCCGAACGACGTCATGCGGGCGTGGTCGCGGTCGAAGTCGTCGGTGGTGAGGAAGAACCCGACGCGGCCGCCGGTCTGGTCGCCGACTCGCGCGGACTGCTCGTCCGTGTCCGCCTGGGCCAGCAGCAACGACGCTCCCCCGCCCGCCGACACGACGACCCACCGCTTGTCGCCCTGCGGCGTGTCCTCGACCAGTGTGAATCCCAGACCGTCCACGTAGAAGCGAAGCGCCTCGTCGTAGTCGCGGACCACCAACGTCACCAAACCCATTGAACGCACGCTGATCAGTATGGCTCGGTCGCCGTGTGTGACAAGGTGACCACATGGTGGTTACTTCGGAAACCCATCGACTGCCCGTGCGCAAGCTGGTCGCGGCCTCGGCCGGGAACGCGGTCGAGTGGTACGACTGGGGGATCTACACGGCGTTCAGCATCTACTTCGCGACCCAGATCTTTCCGAAGGGCAACGAGGCCGCGGCGCTGCTGAGCACGTTCGCCACGTTCGCGCTCGCCTTCTTCTTCCGGCCGCTCGGCGGTTATCTGCTCGGCCGGTTCGCGGACCTGAAGGGCCGGCGGACCGCGATGCTGCTGACGATCGCGTTGATGTCCGGCGGGTCGGTGGTGATCGGGTTGCTGCCGACGTTCGACCAGGTCGGCTGGCTGTCGCCGGCCCTGCTCGTCCTCGCCCGCGTCGCGCAGGGCATGGCGCTGGGCGGCGAGGTTTCCAACGCGTCGGCTTACCTCGGGGAGATCGCGAAACCCAGCCATCGCGGCAGGTACTCGTCGTTCTTCTACATCTCGACGGGTGCGGCGGTGCTGATCGCGTCGCTGCTCGGGTTCTTCCTGTCCCGCGGCCTCGACAAGGACGCGATGGCGACGTACGGCTGGCGTGTGCCGTTCCTGATCGGTGGCGTGCTCGGGCTGATCGGGTTGTGGTTGCGGCGCGAACTGCCGGAGACGGAGCAGTTCGAGGAGAACAAGGCGAAAGCCGAGAAGCTGCGCAACCCGTTGCTGCTGACCCTCAAGGAGCACCCGAAGGCGGTCGGGCAGCTCATCGGCGTCACGTTGCTGTCGACGCTGTGTTTCTACACGTTCTTCAGCGCGCTGACGCCGTTCGCGGTGAAGACCAAGGGCGCCAACGACATCGACGTGTTCCTGGCGCTGTCGATCGGCACGGTGGTGTTCATCGCGTTGCAGTACCCGATGGGCTGGCTCGCGGACAGGTACGGCCGCAAGCCGCAGATCCTGGTGTGGTCCGCGGCGATGGCGGTGCTGGTCGTGCCGCTGTCCACATTGGTCAAACCGGGGCTGGCGAACCTGGTGATCGTGTTCGTGGTCGGGCTCGGCCTCTACACGACGATCACGTCGATCGCGCCCGCGTTGATGAGCGAGCTGTTCCCCACCGAACTGCGCGGCCTCGGCATCGGCGCTTGGTACAACCTGACGGTCGCGCTGTTCGGCGGCACCGCGCCGCTCGTCATTCAGGCGGTCGGCGGCACGGTGTTCTTCTGGTACGTGGCGATCGGCGCGGTGATCTCGTTCCTGGTGATCCTCACGCTGCCCGAGACGAAGGGCGTCGAGCTCACCTAGCGAGCGGCACCAGGTCATCGGCGTGCACGACCTCGCGACGTTGCTCCGAGGGCAGGTCGTGGGTCTTGTGGCCGATCAACGACGGCAGCTCGGAAGCGTCGTAACCGACCACACCGCGCGCCACGACCTCACCAGCGAGCGACACGAGCTCGACGACGTCACCGGCTTCGAAATCGCCGTCCACACCGGTGATTCCGGCTGCCAGCAACGAACGACGCCGGCCAACGACCGCGGCGACCGCGCCGTCGTCGAGGTGCAGACGGCCGTTCGCATCGGTGGCGTAGCCGAGCCAGAAGCGGCGTGCGGTCAAACGCGAACCCGTTGCGGCGAAGGCAGTTCCGACGTCGGCAGCCCCCAACGCCCGACCGGCGTCCGAAGCACCGGCCAGCAGTACCGGAATGCCGGCCGAAGAAGCCAACCGGGCGGCGGCCAGCTTCGAGGCCATGCCACCCGTGCCAAGACCGGACGCACCAACGGTTCCGGCCTTCACGCCGTCCACATCGGACGCCGAAGCGACCTCGGAGATGCGCACGGCACCGGGCTTGCGCGGATCACCCGAGTAGAGAGCGTCCACATCGGACAGCAGGAACAACGCGTCGGCGCCGACCAGGTGCGCCACCAGAGCAGCCAGGCGGTCGTTGTCGCCGAAGCGGATCTCCTCGGTGGCAACGGTGTCGTTCTCGTTCACGACCGGCACCGCACCCAGGGCCAGCAAACGAGAAAACGTGCGCTGGGCATTGCGGTAGTGGGCGCGGCGCACCACGTCGTCCGCGGTCAGCAGCACCTGGCCGACCGTCAACGAGTAGCGGCCGAACGAGTTCGCGTACGCGTGCGCCAACGTCAGCTGCCCGACGCTCGCGGCAGCCTGCTGCGTGGCGAGGTCGCGCGGCCGGCGGGAGATGCCCAACGGCGCCAGCCCGGCGGCGATCGCACCGGACGAGACCAGCACGACCTGGCTGCCGGCCCGAGACCGGGCAGCCAGGGCGTCGACCAGCGAGTCGAGGCGGGCCGGATCGAGCCCGCCCTCGGCTGTGGTCAAAGAAGAAGAACCGACCTTCACCACGATGCGCGTGGCCGAAGCCACCGCAAGTCGTGCCTGTGAGACCACGGGGGCCGTCACTTTTACTCCTCGCCGAAATCACCGTAGTCGTCGCCGTACTCGCCGGGCGCGCGGCGGGCCTTCTTCAGGGCCTTGCGCTCGTGGGCGCCGATGCGGTCGTTGCGCTCGAGACGGACGTCCGTGCCGCGTCCGGTCATCGTCATCGCGATGCCGGCCGGCGTGGTCGGTTCCCAGTCGAAGATCAGGTCGCCGATGGTGACCTGGCAGCCGGGAACAGCGCCCATCTTCACGAGCTTGTCCTCGACGCCCAGCCTGTGCAGGCGGTCCGCGAGGTAACCGACGGCTTCGTCGTTGGAGAAGTCGGTCTGGCGGATCCAGCGCTCGGGGCGGTCGCCCTTGACGATGAAGCCACCCTCGACCGAGGGGTCCTCGGTCACGGTGAAGCCCTGGTCGTCCACGGCGGTCGGCCGCAGCACGATTCGGGTCGATTCCTTCTTCGGCTGGGCGGCGCGGTACTCGCGCACGACCTCGGCCAGCTTGAAGGTGAGTTCGCGCAGGCCTTCGCGCGACACGGTCGACACCTCGAAGACCGGCAGGCCGCGGGCCTCGATCTCCGGGCGGACGATGTCGGCGAGGTCCTTGGCGTCCGGAATGTCGATCTTGTTCAGGATCACCACGCGCGGACGGTCGGCGAAGTTGCCGCCGAGCGACGGGGTGTACTCCGCCAGCTCGTTCTCCAGCGCGTCGATGTCCGCGATCGGGTCGCGGCCGGGCTCGTACGTCGCGCAGTCGACGACGTGGGCGAGCACGGCGGTGCGCTCGATGTGGCGCAGGAAGTCGAGGCCGAGACCCTTGCCCTGCGAGGCGCCGGGGATCAGACCGGGGACGTCCGCCATCGTGAAGATGGTCTCGCCCGCGGTGATCACGCCCAGGTTCGGCACCAGCGTGGTGAACGGGTAGTCGGCGATCTTCGGCTTCGCGGCGGAGAGCACCGAGATCAGCGACGACTTGCCGGCGGACGGGAAGCCGAGCAGGCCGACGTCCGCGACGGACTTGAGCTCCAGCACCAGGTCGCGCGTCTCGCCCGGCTCACCGAGCAACGCGAAACCGGGCGCCTTGCGGGCCTTGGACGCGAGCGAGGCGTTGCCGAGACCACCGCGGCCACCGGCGGCGGCGATGAGCTGGGTGCCCTCGCCGACCAGGTCCGCGACGATCTCGCCGTCCTCGGTCAGCACGACGGTGCCGTCCGGGACGCGCAGGATCAGGTCCTCGCCGTTCGCGCCGTCGCGGTTCGCACCCGCGCCCGCCTTGCCGTTGGTGGCGGCGGCGTGCGGGCGGAAGTGGAAGTCGAGCAGGGTGTGCACCTGGGAGTCGACGACGAGGATCACGTCGCCGCCGCTGCCCCCGTTGCCGCCGTCCGGGCCGCCGAGCGGCTTGAACTTCTCGCGGTGCACTGAAGCACAACCGTTGCCCCCGTTGCCGGCGGCAGCGTGGATCACCACCCGGTCTACGAAGCGGGCCACGGAAATACTTCCTTTCAGAAAGTCTTGCGAACAAGCAACGAGGGGCGGTTCCGGAAGACCGGGCCCGCCCCTCGCAGAGGTCTGACTACGTCGCGGAACGGTCTCTCAGACCGCAACCGGGACGATGTTGACGGTCTTGCGACCGCGCTTCATGCCGAACTCCACCGCACCCGGCAGCAGGGCGAACAACGTGTCGTCCTTGCCGATGCCCACACCGACGCCGGGGTGGAACTTGGTGCCGCGCTGGCGGATCAGGATCTCGCCGGCCTTGACGACCTGACCGCCGAACCGCTTCACACCCAGGTACTGGGGGTTGGAGTCACGGCCGTTGCGGGAACTGGACGCACCCTTTTTGTGTGCCATGAGAAGTCAGGTCCTCACTTACCGGTGATGCCGGTGACCTCGACGCGGGTCAGCTTCTGCCTGTGACCCTGTCGCTTGTGGTAGCCGGTCTTGTTCTTGAACTTGTGGATGCGAATCTTCGGGCCCTTGGTGTGCTCGACCAGCTTGCCGGTGACCGAGAACTTCTCCAGGGCCGCCGCGTCAGCGGTGACGTTGGTGCCGTCGACCACGAGCAGCGCCTGGAGGGAGATTTCGGTGCCCGGCTCGCCCTCGAGCTTCTCGACCTCGACGATGTCGCCGACAGCGACCTTGTACTGCTTGCCGCCGGTCTTGACGATCGCGTACATCAGGACGGAAGTCTCCTGCTACTCGATGGTGACGGGCCATGCGCCAACCCACCTGCGAAACAGTGTTTGATCAACTGCAGTCAGCAGAGGGGGCACACGACAGGACCCGTCGGATGGCGGGCCGTCGACAAGGTTACGGGAGTGGGTACAGCACAAGCAAACTGGGGTCCCCTGATCACAAACCCGCAGGCTGTGCCATCCCTCACAACGCAAAACCGGGGCCGCCCGTGAAGGCGACCCCGGTCTCTGCTTCTCGCGTCAGCCCTCGTTGACCGGCGGTCCCGCGGGCCGCGACACGGCGCGGCGCCTGCGGGTGGTGGTGACCACCGGAGCGGGCATCTGGACCTCGGGCTGCTTCGGCACCTCGACGACCACCGGAGCGGACGCCTCGACCGCGACCGGCGCACCGGCGGCGCGCTTGGCGGCACGGCGACGCGGACGGGCCGCAGGGGCCTCAGCAGCGGGCTCAGCAGCTTCCTGGGCCACGACGGGTGCCTCGGCCTCGGCGACGGCCTCAGCGGCGATCTCGGCCACCTCAGCGGCCTCCTCCGCGACCTCGGCTGCCTCTTCCGCAACGATCTCGGCGACCGTCACGGGCTCGACGAGCTCAGGAGCGGCTTCGTCGACGACCTCGGCGGCAGGCTCCTCCGCCGGGGACTCGACAGGCTCTTCGGCGACCGGCTCGACCTCGATCGGCGCCGGGTCCTCGGCGACCTCGTGCGGCACGTGACCGTTGAGCGCCTGCTCCTCGACCACGACCGCGTCGACGACGGCCTGCGGCTCCTTGTCGCGGCCACGACGACGGCGGCGACGACGACCGGCGGCGTGACCCTCGTGCTCCTGGTCCGCGGCGACCGCGCCCTCGGAGGTGTCCTCCGGCTCGCCCGGCTCGACGACCTCCGGCTCGACGACCGGCGCCTCGGCGGCCACGTCGACGACTTCGGCGACCTCGGTGACCTCAGCCACCTCGGCGGCCTGCTCGCCACCGCCCTTGTTGCGGCGCGACTTGCGGCCACCGCCCTGCTGCTGCGGTTGCTGCTGCTGGCCGCCACCGTTGCCACCGCCGTGCGAGTGCACGGGCTCGGTGGACACGACGACGCCACGGCCGCGGCAGTGCTCACACGTCTGGCTGAACGCCTCGAGCAGACCGGTGCCGACCCGCTTGCGGGTCATCTGCACCAGGCCGAGCGAGGTGACCTCGGCGACCTGGTGACGCGTGCGGTCGCGGCCCAGGCACTCGGTCAGGCGGCGCAGCACCAGGTCGCGGTTCGACTCCAGGACCATGTCGATGAAGTCGATGACGATGATGCCGCCGATGTCGCGCAGCCGGAGCTGGCGGACGATCTCCTCCGCCGACTCCAGGTTGTTGCGCGTCACCGTCTCTTCGAGGTTGCCGCCCGATCCGGTGAACTTGCCTGTGTTGACGTCGATGACCGTCATCGCCTCGGTGCGGTCGATGATCAGGTAACCACCCGACGGCAGCCACACCTTGCGGTCCAGCGCCTTCATCAGCTGCTCGTCGATGCGGTACTCGACGAACGCGTCGTTGTTGCCGACGTGCTTCTTCAGGCGGTCCTGCAGGTCCGGCGCCACGTGGCGGACGTAGGAGTCGATGACCTCCCACGCCTCGTCGCCCTGGACGACGAGCTGGGCGAAGTCCTCGGTGAACAGGTCGCGGACGACCTTCACCAGCAGGTCCGGCTCTTCGTAGAGCAACGCCGGGGCCTTGGTGGAGGTGGTCTCGGACTTCTCCTTGATGACCTTCCACTGGGCCTGCAGACGCGTGACGTCGCGGCCGAGCTCCTCCTCGGAGATGCCCTCAGAGGCGGTGCGGATGATCACGCCGGCGTCCTCGGGGACGACCCTCTTCAGGATGTCCTTGAGGCGCTTGCGCTCGTTGTCCGGCAGCTTGCGGCTGATGCCCGTCGCGCCACCACCGGGCACGTAGACGAGGAAGCGGCCGGGGAGGCTGATCTGGGTCGTGAGGCGCGCGCCCTTGTGGCCGACCGGGTCCTTGGTGACCTGGACGAGCACCGAGTCGCCGCTGGAGAGCGCCTGCTCGATCTTGCGGGACTTGCCCTCGAGACCGGCGGCGTCCCAGTCGACCTCACCGGCGTACAGCACGGCGTTGCGGCCGCGGCCGATGTCGATGAACGCGGCCTCCATGCTCGGCAGCACGTTCTGCACGCGGCCGAGGTAGACGTTGCCCACGATCGAGCCGCTGCCAGACGACGTGACGAAGTGCTCGACCAGCACGCCGTCTTCCAGCACGCCGATCTGGGTGCGGTCGCCGCGCTCGCGGACGACCATCGTGCGGGCCACGGCCTCGCGGCGGGCCAGGAACTCGGCCTCGGTCAGCACCGGGGCACGGCGGCGGCCGGCCTCGCGACCGTCACGGCGACGCTGGCGCTTGGCCTCCAGGCGGGTCGAGCCGCGGATGCTGCGGACCTCGCTCTGGGCGGCCTCGGAGTCGGCCTTGTCGTCACGCGCGTCGCGGGACTCGCGGACGTGCACGACGGTGTTCGGCGGGTCGTCCTCGGTCACGGCGGGTTCGTCGTCCGCGCCGGTCTTGCGGCGACGGCGACGGCGGCGACGGCGGGTCGAACCCTCGTCGCCCTCGTCTTCGGTCTCGTCGGCGGCGTCGGCCTCCGCAGCGGTGGCCTCGGCCTCGTCGGCCTGCCCCTCCTCGGACTCGTCGCCACCCTGCTCGCCGTCGGCGCCCTTGCCGCGGCCGCGGCCACGACGGCCGCGACGGCGACGGCGACGGCCTTCGCTCTCGTCGTCACCATCGGCGTCGGCCTCGGCTTCGGCCTCCGCGGCGTCGAGCTCGTCGGCGGCGATCTCGCCGACCGACTTCTCCTCGACGACGGGCTCCTCGGGCACCACGAACGGCGAGACCGCCGCCTTGGGCCGTTCGATCGGCGCGGGCGGCAGGAACACCGCGCTCGGCGCCGCGAAGATCGGCGCGAGCGCCGGTGCCTCGAACGCAGGCACGGCCGGGGCCTCGTAGTCCTCGGTGACCTCACCGGTGACCACGTCGTCCCAGTCCAGCAGCGTCTCGGCGACCTTCAGCGCGACGTCGCGGCTCACGCTCGACTGCGCGCTGCGGGCGACCTCACCGAGGTCGGCCAGCGCCGTCATCACGTCCTTGCTGGAGACGTCCAGCAACTTCGCCAGGGCGTGCACCCGCAGCTTGTCCGGCAGGTCCGCCAGCTCGGGGCGTGCGGATACCACGCCCTGCCCGCCGGTTGCGCCGGCAGGCTTGTCATTGTTCGACATGCAGCTCCTCCACCCCCGGGCGCGTCCCGTGAGGACGCGGCCGCGCAGGGGCCTCTCTTGTCTCTCTCCACCGCTGCTCGCGGCGGGAATCCTTGCCTCGCGCGCAGCGGCGTGGCGCCTCACTGGGCGCACGCTTGCGCAGGTCCCACGACGACGCTGCTGTCAGCGCCGCTCCTCCTGATGCGTAGCGGCTGACGTTCCAGCGCTCCTCTTCGTCAGGACTCTCTGTCCTGTTGGAGCGGGTCCACCAGCCGGCCTTCGTCGTCGAGCCGTCCCTGCGCCATCCGGGTTGCTCTCGCAGGTACCGGCGGCACGAGATCGGCGACGACACGAAGCGCATTCAGCACGTCGTCGGGTCGGACGGTAGGCGTTACCTGCCGAACGACCGTCATGAGTATCCCACACGGTTGTGACAATCCGGCCTCATCGTGTCCGGCGTCGCTCGAACGGGGTTCGACCAGTGCCGACACGACCGCAGGCCGCACGTCGATGATCCTCTTGCCGTCCTTGGTCAGACGCTCGACCTCCACCCGCTCCTGCGCGAGGAAAGCCCTGACCGCGTCGGCCAGCGTCTCGGGCTCGATCCCGTCGAGCTCGATCCGCCACTCGCTCGCGTCGATGCGCTCGGTGAGGTTGCCACCGTGCGCCTGGACGATGTCGACGACGTCGATGCCGGGCGGCAACGCCTCGTCGAGCGCGATCTTCAGCGCCGCCGGGTCGACCCGTTCGACCACGGACACCTCGACGTACTCCGCCTCGCTGGCGACACCGGTCGGCGCGGCGCCGACCCATGACACCTTCGGGTGAGGGCTGAAGCCCTGCGAGTACGCCATGGGCACGCCTGCCCTGCGCAACGCTCGCTCGAACGTACGAGCGATGTCGCGGTGCGAGGTGAAACGCAACCTCCCCCGCTTGGTGTAGCGGAGGCGCAGTTTCTGCACGGCCGCGGCCGACGGGTTGTTGGGCTGATGGCGGCTCAGGGGTGCTCCCATGGGTGTTCCGACGGGTGAGCGGTCCCATCGGCGCAGGCTGTTCGTCCAGTAGGACGGTACCGTGAACCCGATTCAGAACGTTCAGCTTGTCTAGATCGTTGCGCGTGGCTACGGTCCGGCTGTCTGGACGCCTTGCCGATCTGGAGGTCCCTGGTGCCTCTGCTCCACCGCGCACGGGCTGCGGCGATGACCGCCCTGCTCGCGGCCGGGTGCTTGGCGGTGTCCCTGCCGGCGGGTGCCGAACCCGCCGTGTCCTCGTGCATCCAACCGGGGCCGAACCTGCGCTACCTCGTGGTGTTCTCGCAGCTCACGTCCGCTGCGGCGGCTGATGCGGAGATCACCGAGGCGTGTGGCACCACGACCGTCTACTACCCGGAGATCGGGGTCGCCGTCGCCACGTCGCCGGACCCGTCGTTCCTCAAGCTGATCGGCCCGCAGCGCGCGTACAGCGCCCAGGCCGAGAGCATCGCCAAGCGTTCGGTGAAGCGCAAGAAGGACGACACGGAACTGTTCCGGCCATCGGGACAGCGCTCCGGCGAGCAGTGGGACATGGATCTCATCAAGGCGCCGGCCGCGCACGAGATCTCGGAGGGCTCGAAGTCGGTCGTCGTGGGCGTGCTGGACTCCGGCGTCGACCCGCGTCACCCCGACCTGGTCCAGGCACTGGCTCCGGAACTGTCCGCAGGGTGTTTGACCGGTAAGCCCGATACGTCACCTTCCGCGTGGGTGCCGACCACTTCGGCCCACGGCACGCACGTCGCGGGCACGATCGCCGCCGCTGACGACGGCCGCGGCACCACGGGCGTCGCACCAGGCGTGCGCATCGCGTCCGTGAAGGTCGTGGACGACGACGGGTTCATCTACCCGGAGTACGCGGTGTGCGGGTTCATGTGGGCGGCCTCGCAGCGCATGACCATCACCAACAACAGCTACTTCATCGACCCGTACCTGTTCACGTGCCAGAGCGAGCCCGGTCAGCGCGTGATCTACGAGGCCGTGCGCCGCGCCGTCGACTACGCCACCTCTCGCAACGTGCTGACCGTCGCGGCGGCGGGCAACAACGCGGCGGACCTGTCACGGCCCGGCCGTGACTCGGTGTCGCCGACGAACGGCGAAGCGCAGACCCGGCCCGTCGACCCGACGTGCGCGGTGTTGCCGGCGCAGCTCAAGAACGTGGTCGGCGTGTCGGCGGTGGAGTCGACCGGGACCAAGGCCGGCTACAGCTCCTACGGTCTCGGCGCGATCGACGTGACGGCGCCCGGTGGCGACACCCGCACGCAGTCCGGCTGTGTGCTGTCCACCGTGCCGTCGGGCTACGACTACTCGTGCGGCACGTCGATGGCGACTCCGCACGCGGCCGGGGTGGCGGCGCTGATCGCGTCGACACATCCGGACACCGACGCGGTGTCGTTGGGGCGCATGCTGAACGCACAGGCGCAGACGCTGCCGTGCCCGGAGGACTACGACCTGAACGGGACCGGGGTGCAGGACGCGTTCTGCACCGGCTACTCGGAGTACAACTCCTTCTACGGCCACGGTTTGGTCGACGCGCTCGCCGCCGTCACGAAGTGATCGTCAACGCCTGCCTGCGAAACGGTCGCGGAGGCAGTCCGACCGCTGTGCTCCCGGACGACGATTTCAGCGAGTCCGAACGCCGGGCGATGCCAGAGCGGTACGGCACCTCGCACGTGGTTTTCGTCGGACCTCGCGGTTCGTTGAGGTTCTTCACGTCGGAGGGTGAGCTGCCGGGCTGCGGGCACGGAACCGTTGCGGCGCTTGCTGTTCTGGGCGGTGGTGAGCACACGCTCCGGGCTGGTGGACGGACGTTCAGCGGCTCGGCGGTCGAGGTTCCCGGTGGTGTCGAGGCCGTCTTCGATCCGGGTCCGGTGCAGGTGCGGCCGGCAACCACGGCGGAGCGGGACGCGGTCGTTTCAGCGCTCGGCGCCGGTGGTTCGTGCGTGATCGCGACGCTCGGACGGCCGCGGATGCTCGTCGAGGTCACCGACGTTGCCGGGCTGGCACCGGATTTTCGCCTGCTGCGGGCGGCGACCGACTCGTTGGGCCTGCTGGGCTGCTACGCCTACCGCGCCGGTGAACGGTTCGCGGCACGGATGTTCGCGCCGTCGATCGGCGTGCCGGAGGACATCGCGAACGCCAACAGCACGGCTTGCCTGGCGGCTCACCTGGGCGCGGACATCACCGTCGACATGGGTGACTCGCTGGGCCGGCCCGCCACGATCGTCGCCACCGCGGCGGGACGAGTGGGCGGGATCGCCGTCGTCACGGCGTGACGTTGTACGCCCTGAACAAGACCATCAGGGAAGGGCCGTTGTCCTGCACTACGGCGCCGATCTCCACCGACACCGTGCCGCGGTCCCACTGGGCGAACGCGACCTCCTCGACGAGGCCGACCTCCGTCCAGTCCACGCGGGACTGGACGGAGGCCGTTCCAGGACCACGGCGTCGCTCGCTACGAGCTGAGCGCCGGGTTCTTCACCGGCGAACCGACACCGACCGGCGAGATCGGCAGCAGCTTGCGTCCCGTCGGGCCGACCTCGATGTCCGTGCCCATCGCCGGGCACACACCGCAGTCGAAGCACGGGGTCCAGCGGCAGTCGTCCTGCTCGCGCTCGTCCAGCGCGTCCTGCCAGTCGGCCCAGAGCCATTCCTTGTCGAGGCCGGAGTCGAGGTGGTCCCAGGGCAGGACCTCCAGCTCCTCGCGCTCGCGGGTGGTGAACCAGGCGAGGTCGACGCCGAGCGGTTCGAGCTGCTCCGCGGCCTTGGCGGTCCAGCGGTCGTAGCTGAAGTGCTCGGACCAGCCGTCGAACCGGCCGCCGTCGCGCCACACCGCTTCGATGACCTTGCCGATGCGCCGGTCACCCCGGCTGAGCAGGCCTTCGATCAGGCTGGGCTTGCCGTCGTGGTAGCGCATGCCGATGTTGCGGCCGAGGCTGCGGTCCGAGTTCACGGCCTCGCGGAGCTTCCTCAAACGATCGTCGACCGTGTCCGGGTCGCACTGCGGGGCCCACTGGAACGGCGTGTGCGGCTTGGGCACGAACCCGCCGATCGAGATGGTGCAGCGGACGTCGTTGCGGCCGCTCGCCTGCCGGCCCGCGCGGATGACGTTCTTGGCCATCTCGGCGATCTGCAGGACGTCCTCGTCCTCCTCGGTGGGCAGGCCGCACATGAAGTACAGCTTGACCTGCCGCCAGCCGTTGGAGAACGCGGCCGACACCGTCCGGATGAGGTCCTCTTCGGACACCATCTTGTTGATGACGCGCCGCATCCGCTCGCTGCCGCCCTCTGGCGCGAAGGTGAGACCCGAGCGCCTTCCGTTGCGGGACAGCTCGTTCGCGAGGTCGATGTTGAACGCGTCGACGCGCGTGCTCGGCAGGCTCAGGCCCGTGTTCGTGCCCTCGTAGCGGTCCGCGAGACCCTTGGTGATCTCGGCGATCTCGCTGTGGTCGGCACTCGACAGGGACAGCAGGCCGACCTCTTCGAACCCGGTCGCCTCCAGTCCCTTCTGGACCATGGCGCCGATGCCCTCGATGGACCGCTCGCGCACCGGCCGGGTGATCATGCCCGCCTGGCAGAACCGGCAGCCGCGGGTGCAGCCGCGGAAGATCTCGACGCTCATCCGCTCGTGCACGCTCTCGGCGAGCGGCACCAGCGGCTGCTTCGGGTACGGCCAGGCGTCGAGGTCCATCGTGGTGCGCTTGAAGACGCGGTACGGCACCCGGTCGCGGTTCGGCACGACGCGCTGGATCCGGCCGTCCGGCAGGTACTCCACGTCGTAGAAGCGCGGGATGTACACGCCACCGGTCTCGGCGAGCCGGGTCAGCACCTCGTCGCGGCCGCCGGGAGACCCTTCGGCCTTCCAGTTCTTGACGATCTCGGTGATCTCGAGAACGGCCTCTTCGCCGTCGCCGAGCACCGCCGCGTCCACGAAGTCCGCGATCGGCTCCGGGTTGAACGCCGCGTGCCCACCGGCGACCACGATCGGGTCGTCCTCGGTGCGGTCCTTCGCGTGCAGCGGGATGCCCGCGAGGTCGAGCGCCGTGAGCATGTTCGTGTAGCCCAGCTCCGTCGCGAAGCTGATGCCCATCAGGTCGAACGCCTTGAGCGGCCGGTGCCCGTCGACCGTGAACTGCGGGACGTCGTGCTCCCGCATGAGCGCCTCGAGGTCCGGCCACACCGCGTAGGTGCGCTCGGCGAGGACGTCCGGCAGCTCGTTGAGGATCTCGTAGAGGATCATGACGCCCTGGTTGGGCAGCCCGACCTCGTACGCGTCGGGGTACATCAAAGCCCAGCGCACGGACGCCGCGTCCCAGTCCTTGACGGTCGCGTTGAGCTCCCCGCCGACGTACTGCACCGGCTTGGAGATCCGCGGCAGCAGTGGCTCCAACCTGGGGAAAACAGACTCGACACTCACACGACCAGAGTAACGGCCCTCACCGAGCCCCACCGAATCGCGTGCCAGGACGGTTTTTGATCAGTCCAGCAGCAACTTTCCCAGCCGCCGCGCCGCCACCACCGTTCCCGCGGCCGCGAGCACCGCGAAGTACGCGACGTGCCAGAGCATGCCCCAGCCGACGACGCCCAGCGTGAGCCCGCGCATGAGCTCGATCGCGTGGTAGAGCGGCGTCCAGCTGACGACCACCTGCAGCCAGCCCGGGTAGACCGACAGCGGGTAGAACGTGGTCGAGAACAGGAACATCGGCAGCACCGCCAGCTGCACGAGGTCGAAGTCCTGCCACGAGCGCATGAACGTCGTCGCCGCCATGCCGACCGCCGCGAACGCGAACGCCACCAGCAGCGCGGCCGGCAGCACGAGCAGCGCCCACGGCGAGGCGACGAGTCCCATCCCGAGCATCACGCAGATGAACCCGGTGGAGTACAGGCCGCCGCGCAGCAACGCCCAGGTGATCTCGCCGATCGCGATGTCCAGCGGCCCCATCGGCGTCGTGAGCATCGCGTCGTACAGCTTCGCGTACTTGAACTTGAAGAACACGTTGAACGTCGCGTCGTACACCGCGCCGTTCATCGCCGAGGCTGCCAGCAGCGCGGGCGCCACGAACGCCGCGTAACTGATCGGCTGCCCGTCCGGCCCGGCCACCGAGCTCACCATCTGCCCGAACCCGAGCCCGAGCGACCACAGGAACAGCAACGGCTCGAACGCCCCGCCGACGAGCACGAACCACGCCCGTTGGTTCACCATCGCCGACCGTTCGACGAGCATGCTCGCCTTGCGGCCGTAGAGCCCCGGCGGAATCACCCGCCAGATCAACCCGACGCTGGCGGGCCTCGCGTTCGTCCGGTCGAGGGTCTGCGTCATGTCGCCAGCCTCCGGTGGAAGAACTTCACGCCGAGTGCCATCCCCAAAGCGATCAACGCGACGAGGTACGCGACGTGCCCGAGCGCGGGCAACAGGCCCAACGTGCCGAACGCCGCCCCGCGCGAGAGCTCGATGCCGTGCCACGTCGGCGTCAGCCACACCAGCGGCAGCAGCCACTGCGGCAGCTGGCTGACCGGGAAGAACGCGCCCGTGAACAACGTCATCGGCATCATCACGAACCGGAAGATGTTGGTGAAGGCCTCCGGCTTCTCCAACGTCGCGCTGTAGGCGACCAGCGGCGCGCTGAACGCCAGCCCCGCCAGCGTCGCGAAGAGCACGGCCCACAGAATGCCCGGCCCCGCCGCCGCGCCGACGACAGCGGCGACACCCACGAAGACCACCGACCGCAGCAGCATCTGCGACCCGATCCACATCATCTGCGAGTAGAGCACCTGAGCCGGCGTGATCGGCGTGGCCACCATCGCGACGAACGACTTCTGCCACATGAACTGCGACAGCACCGGGTACGTCGCCTCGAACGTGGCCCCTTGCACCGCCGTGACCACGGCCAGCGCGGGCGCGAGGTACTGCAGGTACGGCACGCCCCCGATCAACGCCGTCGACCGCACCTGCGACCCGAACCCGAGCCCCAGCGCCACCAGGAACAACACCGGCGTCAGGAACCCCGACACCGCCGTGGCCCGCCAGTTGCGCCGGTACCACGTCCAGGTCTTCTCGAACCCGAACCAGGAAGCCCTCAACGTCTGCATCAGTCCACCAACGTCCTGCCGGTGAGCCGCAAGAACACGTCCTCCAGCGAACTTCGCCGCACCAGGCTCTGCACCGGCCGCACGCCGTGCTCGTGCACAGTGGCCAACGTCTGCTCACCGTCCACCGTGTACAACAGCAACCGGTCCGGCAGCACCTCGACCCGCTCCGCGAACCGTTCCAGGTCCGGCTTCTCGGCCCCAGGCCGGAACCGCAGCTCCAGCACTTCCCGAGTCGAGTACCGCCCGATCAACTCACTGGGCGACCCCTCAGCCGCGATCCGCCCGCCGTCCATCACCACGAGCCGATCGCACAACTGCTCGGCCTCGTCCATGTAGTGGGTGGTGATGATCAGCGTCACCCCGTCCTGCTTCAACCGGAACAGCCTGTCCCACAACAGATGCCGAGCCTGCGGGTCCAACCCCGTAGTCGGCTCGTCCAACAACAGCAGCTCCGGATCGTTGACCAACGACCGCGCAATCGTCAGCCGCCGCTTCATCCCCCCGGACAGCGGCTCGACCTCGTGGTCCGCCCGATCCGCGAGCTGCGCGAACTCCAGCAACTCGTCGGCCTTCTCCCGACACCGCTGCCGCGACATCCCGAAGTACCGCCCATAAATCTGGAGGTTCTGCCGGACCGTCAGCTCCGTATCGAGGTTGTCCAACTGCGGCACCACCCCGAGCCGCGCCCGAATCTTGGGCCCCTCCCGCTCCGGGTCCATGCCGAGCACCTTCAGATCCCCACCGGTCCGCCCGGACACGCACGAGATCATCCGCATGGTCGACGACTTCCCCGCCCCGTTGGGCCCCAAGAACCCGAACGCCTCCCCACGGCGCACCTCGACGTCGATGCCGCGAACGGCCTCGAACGACCCGAAATGCTTGGTCAGCGCCTTGGCCTCGACGAGGTTCTCCACCCGCCCGACGTTAACGAACAGGTCTGACAATTCTCGACGCATTTACGATCGCCCCATGCCCGAGACGGAACTCCGCTGGCTGACCGAGGCCGACGACAACCTCCGCGCCGAAATCCACACAGTCGTGCACAACGTAGTAGCCGCAGGCGGCGCAGTCGGCTACCACGAACCCCCAACCCGCGAACGCATCGACGCCTGGCTCGACACCGTCCTCAAGCAGGTCCGCGACAACGACGCCGCCTTCGTCACCGCCCTGGTCGACGGCGTGGTCCGAGCAGTGGGCCTCTGGCGCCGCGGCGGCACAGCCGTCTTCCAGCACCGCGTGGAAATCCAGCAGATCATGGCCCATCCCTCCGCACGCGGCCTGGGCCTGGGCAAACGAGTGGTGCAAGGCCTCATCGACCACGCCCGCGAGGCAGGCGTCGAGATCGTCATGCTGGGCGTACGTGGCAACAACCACGGCGCAATCGAACTCTACGAATCACTCGGCTTTCGCGAATGCGGCCGCATGCCCAACGCAATCGCCGTGGGCACCGAACGCTGGGACGACGTCTGGATGTACCTGCCACTCGGCTACCCGGAGGGCACCACCCTCAACGGCGCCAACGCAGGCGGCCTGGGCTCAAGCCCCAGGCGAAGCTAGCAGCCAGATCAGCGATGCCGCAGGCGAGCAGTACCGATGGCGCAGCCGAGGCA
>NZ_JYJG01000351.1 GCF_000955955.1 Lentzea aerocolonigenes | reverse complement strand
CTAGGAGCAGGTGCGCGGGCAGGCCGTGCAGGGCTCTGCTTCCGGGAGCACGTAGTGGAAGCAGCAGCTGTTGCGCTTGCGCTTCCAGCCCTCGTCCGAGAGGTGGAGGGTCGAGGCGGAGACGAAGGGCTCGAGCTTCTCCGGGAGGATCAGCGCCGCGTCGGTCACGCCGCCGGGCTCGTCACCCGACACCCGGCCCGCTGCCCAGGCGCCGTACTCCAGCATGTCGGTCGCCGCTGCCCAGAGGGTGCGGCGGCCGAAGCGGACCACCTGGCCGAACGAAGCGACGAACTGAGCGGCGTGGGCTGCGTAGCGGGCGCGGAGCAGAGCGGCCAGGGCTGCCTCGTTGGCCACGACGGTCGCGGCCGGGTGGTTGGAGGCCGGGTCGTCCGGGAGGCACGCGAACTCGTCGCACAGCACGGAGATGCCGTCCGGGTGGGGGCGACCGGCGGTGTTGAGGCGGAAGGCGATGTCGGTCGGCTTCAGAGAGGGGACGCGGCGGGCGGTGTGGAAGAGCAGGCCCGCGATGGTGCCCGGGACGTGCAAGTACCAACCCATGACGTAGCCGGCGGTGGCGCGGTCGTCGGACTCGCCGTACTGCTCGGCCATCCACTCGGCGAGGTCTTTGCGCCAGAGGTCGAAGCGGGCCGGTTCGGCCAGGAGCTCCGAGCAGATCGTCCAGTCCGGGGTCGGAGTGCCGAAGCGGACTTCCGAGGTGGATGCCAAACGGGAGATGGATTGGGCCAGAGGCGTGAGCGCACGCGGGTTCTGCTGTGAGACCCTCGCAGGTACGGTCAACGCGCAAGTCCTTATCTCATCGCACTGAATGAGGCTTGCCTAACCTTACCCAAGATTGCGCTGCTGACGCTCGTCGAGGTGGGCCCGGTCACAGGAGTATCGCTCAACGGTCGGTTGTTCGCGCTGAGCGGACATCGCCCGATCTGTGGAATCCGTTGCTCCCGACCTGCGTTGATGCTGGTGTCAGGGTTGCCCGGATTGCGCTGTGCGCTGATGGGAGCCACAGGCCTCGGGGACGCCCACTACAGTGGTGCCACGGTGCCGCGCTCACCAGGGTAGATCGGTGGAGCCGAGGACCGCCGACGCAGCAGTCAGGGAGTGCGAATGTTCGAAAGGTTCACCGACCGCGCGAGGCGGGTGGTTGTCCTTGCCCAAGAAGAGGCACGGATGCTCAACCACAACTACATCGGCACCGAGCACATCCTCCTGGGTCTGATCCACGAGGGTGAAGGTGTCGCCGCCAAGGCGCTCGAGTCGTTGGGGATTGCGCTGGAGGGCGTCCGCCAGCAGGTCGAAGAGATCATCGGCCAGGGCCAGCAGGCTCCGAGTGGACACATCCCCTTCACCCCCCGTGCGAAGAAGGTCCTGGAGCTCTCGCTGCGCGAGGCGCTTCAGCTCGGCCACAACTACATCGGCACCGAGCACATCCTGCTTGGCCTCATTCGCGAGGGCGAGGGCGTTGCCGCGCAGGTCCTCGTGAAGCTGGGTGCCGACCTCAACAGGGTGCGGCAGCAGGTGCTGCAGCTGCTGTCCGGCTACTCGACGGAGAAGGGCTCGTCGGAGTCGCCGGGTCGTGGCGAGGGCACCCCGTCGTCCTCCCTGGTCCTCGACCAGTTCGGGCGCAACCTCACTGCCTCGGCGCGTGAGGGCAAGCTCGACCCGGTGATCGGGCGCACCAAGGAGATCGAGCGGGTCATGCAGGTGCTGTCCCGCCGCACCAAGAACAACCCGGTCCTCATCGGCGAGCCCGGCGTCGGCAAGACCGCCGTCGTCGAGGGCCTGGCGCAGATGGTCGTCAAGGGCGAGGTGCCCGAGACGCTCAAGGACAAGCAGCTCTACACGCTCGACCTCGGCTCGCTGGTCGCGGGCTCGCGCTACCGCGGTGACTTCGAAGAGCGCCTGAAGAAGGTCCTCAAGGAGATCCGCACGCGCGGCGACATCATCCTGTTCATCGACGAGATCCACACGCTCGTCGGTGCGGGTGCCGCCGAGGGCGCGATCGACGCGGCTTCCATCCTGAAGCCGATGCTCGCGCGCGGTGAGCTGCAGACGATCGGCGCCACCACGCTCGACGAGTACCGCAAGCACGTCGAGAAGGACCCCGCGCTGGAGCGCCGCTTCCAGCCGATCCAGGTGGGCGAGCCGTCCCTCGAGCACACCATCGAGATCCTCAAGGGTCTGCGCGACCGGTACGAGGCGCACCACCGCGTCTCGATCACCGACTCCGCGCTCGTCGCAGCCGCCACGCTGGCCGACCGGTACATCAACGACCGGTTCCTGCCGGACAAGGCGATCGACCTCATCGACGAGGCGGGCGCCCGCATGCGCATCCGCCGGATGACCGCGCCGCCAGACCTGCGCGAGTTCGACGAGAAGATCGCGGACGTGCGTCGCGACAAGGAGTCCGCGATCGACGCGCAGGACTTCGAGCGCGCCGCCAAGCTGCGTGACGCGGAGAAGCAGCTCCTGGGCCAGAAGGCCGAGCGGGAGAAGCAGTGGAAGGACGGTGACCTGGACGTCGTCGCGGAGGTCGACGACGAGCAGATCGCCGAGGTCCTCGCCAACTGGACCGGCATCCCGGTGTTCAAGCTCACCGAGGAGGAGACCACGCGTCTGCTCCGCATGGAGGACGAGCTGCACAAGCGGATCATCGGCCAGGTCGACGCGGTCAAGGCCGTGTCGCAGGCGATCCGCCGCACCCGCGCCGGTCTGAAGGACCCGAAGCGCCCCTCCGGCTCGTTCATCTTCGCCGGCCCGTCCGGTGTCGGTAAGACCGAGCTCTCGAAGGCGCTCGCGAACTTCCTGTTCGGCGAGGACGACGCGCTCATCCAGATCGACATGGGCGAGTTCCACGACCGGTACACCGCGTCGCGGCTCTTCGGTGCCCCTCCCGGTTACGTCGGCTACGAAGAGGGCGGCCAGCTCACCGAGAAGGTGCGCCGCAAGCCGTTCTCCGTCGTGCTGTTCGACGAGATCGAGAAGGCCCACCAGGAGGTCTACAACACGCTGCTCCAGGTGCTGGAGGACGGCCGCCTGACCGACGGTCAGGGCCGGACGGTGG
>NZ_JYJG01000350.1 GCF_000955955.1 Lentzea aerocolonigenes | reverse complement strand
GGCCGGACGGTGGACTTCAAGAACACCGTCATCATCTTCACGTCGAACCTGGGTACGTCCGACATCAGCAAGGCAGTCGGCCTCGGCTTCACCTCGGGTCAGGACACCGCGTCCAACTACGAGCGCATGAAGAACAAGGTCAACGACGAGCTGAAGAAGCACTTCCGCCCCGAGTTCCTCAACCGCATCGACGACATCATCGTCTTCCACCAGCTGACTCAGGACGAGATCATCAAGATGGTGGACCTGATGATCGCCCGCGTCGAGACGCAGTTGAAGAACAAGGACATGGCCCTCGAGCTGACCGACAGGGCCAAGTCCCTGCTGGCCAAGCGCGGCTTCGACCCGGTGCTGGGCGCCCGCCCGCTGCGCAGGACGATCCAGCGCGAGATCGAGGACACCCTGTCGGAGAAGATCCTGTTCGGCGAGATCCAGCCGGGCCAGATCATCATCACCGACGTCGAGGGCTGGGACGGCGTGTCCGACGACCACGACAAGGCGAAGTTCGTCTTCCGCGGCGAGGCCAAGCCGAACCGCGTGCCGGACGCCCCGCCGGTCGACCTGGCAGCCCCGGCCGCCAGCGAGGTGCAGGACGCCCCGGTCACCGAGACCGAGTGAGCTAGCAGCACGTGAGAACGGCCCCCAGGCTTCGGCTTGGGGGCCGTTCTCGTCTCTCCTGTTCAACGGCCGGTGCCCACGGCGAGTTGCTCGGTCGGGGTCGTCCACACGGAGAGCTCGGGGTGTGGAGCCGAGGAATCCTGCCGATTAGTCCGTTTCGCCGCGAACCTTCGTCTGCTCCTGGCACGATGACGGCCGCCCACATGATCTTGTGCGGGCGTTGGCCCATCAGGAGGTTCTTGTGCCGTCGGCGGCGTTCGAGCAGCTGGTCGCTCAGTTCGAGCGGTTCCAGTCTCAGATGCAGCGGGTTGACCAGCAGTTCGCCGGTGTCGGCGAGATGCAGCAGCAGCTGACCGAGTTGGAAGCGGTGGCCACCTCGGCCGACCGTGCCGTGACAGTCGTCGCGGGCCCGTCCGGCAGCATCAAGGACATCCGGCTGACCGACCTCGCCATGCGCAGACCGCCGCACGCCCTGGCCGCCGAGCTGATGTCGACCCTGCGCCAGGCCGTCGCCGAGGCCGCCCGCCGCCAAGCGGGCATCGTCGAGGGCGCGATCGGTGACGACATGAAGCTCTCCGACCAGGTCCTGGAAACCCAGTCGCAGCTCTTCGGAATGTCCAAAGAGGAGCTCCGGGCCGTCAGGACGGAAGACGCCGCACCCCAGCCGCCCGCTCCGGCACCGGCACCGCAGCGCCCGCCGATGCCCCCGCCCGTGCCCCAAGTCGGTCCGGTGCGCCCGCCCGCACCGCCGCGCAGGCCCGCACCGGAGCCGCACGACGACTTCGCCGACCAGAACATCATGCGCGGCAACGCGTGGAACGACAGGTCGCCCCAGCCGCCCGCCGCTCCGTCCAAACAGGACGGGAAGTTCCTGAACCTCTTCGATGACGAGGACGGCGGCCGATGAGCGGGTTCAGCGTCGACCCGGAGGAGCTGCGCGAGTACGCCGACAAGCTCTACGGCCATCGCGCCTTCGCCGGTGAGGTCTCCGGGCTCGTGGACAAGTCGGACGTCGGCGACAAGTCGTGGGGCGTCGTCGGCATCTTCGTGAAGCAGCAGTACACGGAGCTGTTGAAAGACCTCGAAGACACCCTCACCGCAATGACGGAAGGGCTCGACTCCGGAGTGGAGAAGTTCCGCGACACCGCCAAGGGCTACGCGGACCAGGAAGAGGCCCTGAAGAAGATCCTCGACGGCATCAAGGTCGAGAGGGGGTAGGGGCGCCATGGCTGAAGAGGAGTACACGGCCGGCTCCGGCGACCAGCAGGTCAAGATCACCGTCGGTGAGAAGACGCTCGGGCAGAAAGCCGAGGAGAACGCCCCGATCTGGGGCAACTTCGTCAAGGCGAAGGAAGCCGCGGGCAAGACCGGTGACACCGGTGGTGTCGCCGGGCTGACCTCGGAAGGCAGCGCGCTGGTCACCTCGGTCACCGAGTTCGGTCAGGGAATGGTGACGGACCCGATCGGCTGGTTGGTCGGGCAGGGCCTGAACTTCCTGATCAGCGTCGTGCAGCCGCTCGAGGACGCGATTCATTTCGTCAGTGGCGACGGTCCGGCGCTGCAGCAGGCGGGCGAGAACTTCGGCGCGATCGCCCAAGGCATCTCGGACCTGAGCACGCGCTTCACCGAGGACCTGCAGAGCACGGTCACGACCTGGGGTGGCAGCGCGTCGGAGGCTGCCGCCACGAAGCTGGGCGAGTTCGCTCAGGGCATCGACGGTGTCGCGGGCCAGGCAGGTGAGCTGGCCGAGTTGCTGATGATGTCGTCGATGGTCATGCAGGTCATCGAGGACGTGATCAAGGCGATCCTGTCCGAGCTGATCACCTGGCTGATCATGATCTGGATTCCCGCGCTGGCCGCAGCGGTGCCGAGTTGTGGCGCGTCAACGGCTGCGGCAGGTGCCGCGACCGGCGTCCGGATCGCTTCCACGGCGAGCCGGGTGTCGCGCATCGTCGCGAAACTGCGTCAGCTGCTGACCAGGATCATGGACTTCCTGCGCAGGCTGGCGAGCAAGGCCAAGAGCCTCGGCACCGGCTTCAAGAAGGCCATGGCGGACAAGAAGGTCACCAGTCAGCAGGCGACCGACGCGCTCGTGGGCAAGAACAAGTGGGAAATGTTCAAGAGCAACCCGGTCACCAGGATGAACAGTCACGACGGCATCGTCGGTGAGCGGGTGCACCAGGGCTTCGGGAAGTCGATGCTCGACGCCGTTGGCAACGAGGCGCTCGCCCAGGTCAACGGCGTCCACGAAAAGGGTGCCAGGAACCAGTCACTGCGAGAGCAGGCCACCGCGTCCCGCGAAACCGGAACTGATCACTCGAAGCAGCGCATCGAAGGGTTTCTGGACATCTGATCATGGACATCCTCCTGAAGATCTGGAACGAGTACGTCCTCACGCCGTTCTTCCTGGTGTGGGTCGCTCTCGCCGTCCTCTTCCTCGTGGTGCGGCGCTGGTTGCACTTCCGCGCTCATCGGAGGACCAGGGCGGAGCAGGTCGCCGCGCTGACTCCGCTGGCGAACAGCATCGGCGGCCGGGTGATCGGGCCAGGGGGTGAGACCACCGCCTGGTCGGCAGGAGTTCGCGGTCCCGTCGTCGAACACGTCGAAGGTCTTTTCGCGACGTTGCTCCGGCGGTCGAAACCGCAGTTCGACCTCGCGATGGACGTTCAGCGGGGCCACTGGCACGTCCGGGTGACCGAGGCATCGGTGCGCGTGTCGAACCCCTCCGGTTATGGCGTGAAATGGGTTCAGGAACACCGCATCGAGGTGGCCACCGCACGCATGGCGCCGATGCGAATCATTCGTCCGTACAAGCACACCTCCACGGGAAACCCGCTCTCGCCCCAGCGGATCGAGGAACAACGGGAGGGATGGGTGGCCAGACCGCCGTCGACCGCACAGAGCGATCACGGCGGGTGGCACCAGGTGCCGCTGGCGCCTCCGATGGACGGGGAGTTCTTCGCCTGCAGCACCGACCCCGCGGCCGCGAGCAGGGAGCTCAACTTCGACGCGCTGCACTGGCTGATCGACAGGGAGGGCGACCTGCCGGTGTTCGCGAGCAAGATGCGGCTGACCTTCGAGGCGGGGTTCGTCTACCTCGTCATGATCGACCACATCGAGCCGGACCAGGTGATGGTCGTGGTCGACACGATCTGCGGGCTGCTCGACAGGATGCCCGGCGCGCGGCCGAGGCACCCTGCCGCAGCGCTCTGAGTCAGCGCGGCGTGACGGCGTAGCCCGCCAGCACGGTGGCCGCGAGGTCCGGGTCGTCGTCCTGGTAGAGCCCCTCGTAGTTGAAGCCGAACAACGCCCGCAGCGCAGCCTCGGCGAGGTCGAGCGGGTGGAAGCGGAACGGGTACTCGTCGTCCTCGTCGAGCGATTCGAGGAACTCACGATCGCCCGCCAGGTACTTCTCCTCGAACGGCAGCGGTGTGCCGACGTCCTCGATCACGCCGCTGTCGGGGGAGAGGCTGAACGCGCGGCGGACGGAGCCGTCGGGCGTCCAGATCGCGTAGGCGAAGAAGTCGACGACGCTGTGCATGGCGTGCAGGTACAGGGTGCGGCCGGCGGCTTCGCGGACGAAGCGCGGATCCAGTTCGGTCGGGGCGTCGCCGGCGGCGTCCCAGGTGCAGACGATCGAGAGGCCGGGGAGGACGGCGGCGTAGACCTCGCCCTCCGGCGGGTTGGCGTAGTCCAGCGACCCGTCGGCGATCGGGCGGATCTCGTGCGCCGGGTAGAGCCGCGCGACCAGGGCGGCAGTGGCCTCGCGGTCGATCTCCGGCGCCGCGCGCAGGACCTTGCCGACGTCGTCGGACGCGTACATCAGCATCCAGTCTTTGGCACCCATGACATCAGGATGGCGGAGGGGTCTGACAATTCCGGGAGGCAACGGATGGCCGCGGCCAGCCGTCCTTCTTTCGTGGGGACCACACCGGAGACTGACGAGCACTCGGCGACACTGCACGGCGTGGTCACCACCGAGGTGAAGCCGCGCAGAAGTGGTTTCGCCACGTTCTTGCTGTTCGTGTGCGCGATGGCGTTCGTCACGGCGGCGCTGGTCAGGCTGCTCGGCATCGACGGCACGCGGTACATGATCGCCGCGACCTCGCTCATTCCGTACATCACGGTCGCGGGGTTGCTGATCGGGCTGTTCGCGCTCGCACGCAAGAGGTGGGTCATCGGGCTGACGATGACCTTTGTGGCGATTGTGCTGGTGGCGAACGTGGCGCCGCGGGCATTTCCGGACTCGCGGCCGAACGGGGTGGGGCAGCAGGTCCGGGTGATGACCGCGAACCTGCTCGTCGGCATGGCGGACGCCGAGGCGATCGTGCGTGAGGTCAAGGCTCGCAACGTCGACATCCTGACCATGCAGGAGCTGTCGCCGGAGATGGTCCGCGATCTCGAACGGGCCGGGCTCGACCAGGTGCTGCCCAGCCGGGTCTTCCTCGCTGAACCGGGCGGGTCCGGCAGCGGCATCGCGTCGAAGTACCCGCTCACGCGCAAGGAACTCACGCCGCCAGGGACGTTGCAGCAGGCCGGGGCGTTGGTGGATCTGCCGGGCAAGGACATCGAGGTCGTCTCGGTGCACCCGTTGCCGCCGGTCGTGACCGAGGGGCCGGAGGCGTGGCAACGGGAGCTCGCCGGCCTGCCCAGCCCGGACTCCACCGGCGCGATCAGGGTGCTCGCGGGCGACTTCAACGCCACGCTCGACCACGTCGGCATGACGCGGCTGCTCAACAAGGGCTACGTGGACGCCGCGGACCAGGTCGGCAAGGGGCTGATCCACACCTGGCCGAGCAACAGCGGCTTCTGGCCGCCACCGGTCACCATCGACCACGTGCTGGTGGACCCGCGTTGCCCGGTCGACACGCTGGACGTGTTCGACGTGCCCGGCAGCGACCACCGGGCCGTCGTCACGCAGTTCGTCGTGCCAAGGTTCTGAGCGCTTCCAGAGCCCCGACCGGCAACGACACACCGCGGCCGTGACGGACCTCAGGCTCGCGGACGTTGATCCGGATCAACGAACCGGTGGAAGCCGACGCGAGCTCTGCCTGCCGCCGCACGGTCGGCACCGCGGTTCCGGCGCCGATCTCGATCACGACCAGGTTCTGCACCGAACGCCGCCACGACGTCAACGAGTCGAGCTGCGCCTGGCTGCGGTGCGGCACCCAGCCCCAGTCGCCGAACATCAGGATGTTGGGCCTGGCCAGACCACCGCACGAGGGACACGACGGCAGCGGGCCCACCGCACGCATCGAAACAGGATCAACGGAGACGTCGAACGAGCACTCCCAGATCTCGTCGGTGCACGGTTCCACGCACTGCACGTGGTGGATCGAGCCGTGAACCTCGGCGACGTCCGTGAACCCCGCCCGCTGGAACTGACCGTCCACATTGGACGTGAAGACGCGCGCACCCCACGAGCGCAGGATCTCGAACCCCTCGTGCGGCACGGTCGAGCGGTAGAGGTGCAACCGGTGGCCGTAGAAACCCCACGCCAGCTCGGGATCGTCGGCGAAGTGCACCGGATCGGCGATCTCCTCGAACTTCAGCCCGAGCCGCTCGTAGGGCGGATAAGCCCGCCAGAAGCCCTCGGTGCCGCGGAAGTCCGGCAGCCCGGAGTCGACCCCGATGCCGGCACCGGCGCAGACGAGCAACGCGTCCGCGCCGGCGATCAGCTCGGCGGCCTGCTCATAAGCCTGGTCGATCACTGCTTGGGCTTGCTCCCGAGCACGACCTCGAACTCCAGCAGGTCGGCACCGGTCGACACCGGCTTCGCGCGCTCACCCGAGTGCGCGGCCGCACCGGCCTGACCGTCACGCCACGCCACGAAGTCCTCGTCGGTCTCCCAGTGCGTCACGACGAAGTAGCGGTCCTCGCCCGCGACGGGGCGCAGGAGCTCGAACCCGAGGAAGCCGGGCTGGTCGTCGACCGCGCCGAGGCGGGCGGCGAAGCGCTTCTCGAGCTCGGGGCCTGCGCCCTCGGGGACCTTGATCGCGTTGATCTTCACGACTGCCATGAGAACCACATTAGCGGCGCACCCCGACAGGCAGCAGGTACTGATCTTCCGGAATGCCCGATCCGCGGAACCACGCCTGGAAGAACCCGTCCAGGTTCTGACCCGAAGCCTGCTTGAAGTGGTTCTCGAACTCCGGCCAGGACGCGTTCCCGTTCCGATGGCCGGCCGTCCACGACTGCAGCGCCTTGAAGAACACGTCGTCCCCGACCTGCTTGCGCAGCGCGTGCATCGCCATGATGCCCTTGTCGTAGACACCTCGGAACTCGTTGCCCTTGCCCATGTCGTAGAGCTTCGGCGCCCAGAACGACGTGCGCCCCCGCAGTTCTTCGACCCGGCCGCGGTAGCGCTCGTCGAGGTTCGTACCGTCCTTCTCCAGCCACAGCCACTGCGAGTAGGACGCCAGGCACTCGTTCAGGCAGATGTCCGCCCAGTTCGAGATCGTCACCGAGTCGCCGAACCACTGGTGCGCGTTCTCGTGCACCACGGTCTCCAGATCCGCCCACGACGCGTAGGTCGGCCGCGTCTGGGTCTCCAGCGAGAACCCGATCTTGTCCGCCACCCAGATGCTGCCGGCCGCTCGCTGCGGGTACGGGCCGAACTTGGTCTCCAGATAGCCCAGGATCTCGGGCAGCCGCGCCTGGATCGGCTTCTTCTCCGCCGCGGTGCCGGGTGCGTAGGCGTCCAGGACCGGTGCGCCGCTCGGGAGCTTCGAACGCACGATCTCGAACTTGTCGATCGCCACCGTGGCCAGGTAGGTCGCGAGCGGCGTCTCCTCCGACCAGTTGAACGTCGTCCAGCCGCCGTCGCGCGTCACCGGGCCTTCAAGACCGTTCGAGATCGCCGTCCAGCCGTCCGGCACGCGCGCCGCGAGCTTGAACGCCGCCTTGTCGCGCGGGTGGTCGTTGGCCGGGAACCACGACGTCGCGGAGTGCGGCTCACCCGCGGCGAACGCGCCACCGGTCGACGAGATCTGCCAGCCGCTGCGGCCCAGCGAGGCGTCCTCGACGGTCTTGGGCTCACCGCCGTAGGTGACGACCGCGGTGAACGGCTTGCCCTTCGCCAGCGGAGCAGCGGGCGTGATCACCAGCTCGTGGTCGCCCTCCTGCGCGAACTTCGCCGGCTGCCCGCCGACCTTCACGTCGCTGACCTTCAGACCCTCCAGGTCGAGGTTGAACCTGCTGAGGTCGTCCGTGGCGTTCGCGTTGACCTTCGCCACGCCCTGCAGCTGCTTCGACGACGGGTCGTACGTGATCGCCACGTCGTAGAGCGTCACGTCGTAGCCGCTGTTGCCGTCCGTCGGGTAGTACGCGTCGCCCATACCCGCGCCGGCCTCCACGGCTGCCTGCGGTGACGTCTCCTGCCGCTGCTGCTGCGCGGGGTCGTTGCCCGGCGTGCGGAACACGACGAGCAGACCGGCGACGAGCACGATCAACACCAGGGCGATCAGGTACGGGCGGGCCTTCATGCGTTAATCATCCCTGTGTCGGTCGTGGAGTTCGGCGGAGCGGGTCAAGGCGTGCTGCTCCTGCACGGCCTGATGAGCAGGGCCACCGCGTGGTGGCCCGTCGCGCAGTGGCTCAAGCCGTTCGGCCGTGTCGTCGGCATCGACCAACGCGGGCACGGCCGCAACCCGCAGCGGGGACCGTTCCGCACCGAGGACTTCGTCGCCGACGCCGCTGCCGCCATCGAGGACCTCGGCCTCGGGCCCGCTGTCGTGATCGGGCACTCCATGGGCGGGCTGCACGCGTGGTGTCTCGCGGCGACCCGTCCTGACCTGGTGCGCGCGATTGTGGTCGAGGACTTCGCTCCGGACAACCGGGGCAGAACGGTCGACGAGTGGAAGTGGCTCTTCGACGCGTGGCCGGTGCCGTTCCAGTCGCTCGCACACGTCACGTCGTACTTCGGCGCGCAGGTGTTCGCGGAGTACTTCGAGGAACGCGAGGACGGCTGGCACCTGATAGCCGAGATGGACGACCTCTACGAGATCGCCGGCCACTGGGGCACGCGGGCGTACTGGGACGAAATCGACCGGGTCCGGTGCCCGTCACTGGTCATCGAGGCAGGTCAGGGCGGCCAGCTGCCCAACCAGATGGCAGAGGCCGCGCGCAGGTCCGATGGCCAGTACCTTCACGTCCCCGAGGCCGGCCATGTCGTGCACGCGACCGCGCCGTGGGTCTACCGCGGTGCTGTGGAGGCCTTCTTGAGCACGTCGATCTCGCCGGTCTGAGTGTCGACGATCGACACCTCGCGGACCTTCGCGCGGATCGGCTCGACCGGGAACACCTTCGCGAACGCGGCCTTCACCGCGTCGTCGTCAACGCCGTGGACGAGCGTGCAGTGCGGCACCCAGTTGCCCGGCAGGTAGTACGCGCTCGGGTTCTTCACGTTGCTCGCCAGCACATCGTGAATGGCCGAGTGCACGGCCAGCAGCTCGGCGTCGACCACGGCGGCGAGCATCAGCACGTTGTCGACCGTCGAGAATGTGCTGAGCGAGTGCAGGTAGAGGTCCGGCATCCACAGCCGTTCCAGGTCCTCGCGCAGCTCCTTGCGCACCTTGGGGCCGATGGTGGTGGCCACGGCGTAGGTGAGGTGCGGCGGGTGGTCGTGCTCGGCGCCGATGCGCCGCTGCAGGTCGCGGACCTTCTTGTCCGCCTCGTCGTCGAAGAACGCCACGAGCGCGTGCATCAGTGCTCCCCGGGCAAAGCGAACAGGCCGTCCCGCGTCTGCTCGACCAAACCGTCGTCGAGCAGCGAGACCAGGCACTTCTCTCGTTGCGTGATGTCGTTCCAGACGATGTCGAGCTGCGCCTTGGGCACCGGACCGGGGGCGTCCCGCAGCACGTCGAGCAGCTTTCCCCGCACCTGACGATCGGTGCCGGCGAACTTCTGCACCTTCTTCTCCGGCCCCGCATAAGCAGGACGGCCGGCGAGCTGCCACGCACACACGTCGAACAACGGGCAGTCGGCGCACTTCTGGTTCTTGGCCGTGCAGATCAACGCGCCGAGCTCCATCAACGCCGCCGAGAACACCGCAGCGTCTTCCTGCACCTCGGGAAGGATCGCTTCCACGTCACGGAGATCGCGCTTGGTCGACGGCGGACCGGCATCACCGGCACCGTGCACCGCGCGCGCAACAACCCGCCGGACATTCGTGTCGACGACAGCGCACTTCTGCCCGTACGCGAACGTGGCCACCGCACGGGCCGTGTAGCTGCCGATGCCCGGCAACGACTCCAGCGTCTCCACGTCCGACGGCACGACATCGCCGTGATCGCGCGCAATGGCCGTGGCAGCCTCGTGCAACCGCAGAGCGCGCCGCGGATAGCCGAGCTTGCCCCACATCCGCAGCACTTCACCCTGCGACGCGGCAGCCATCGCCGACGGCACGGGCCAGCGCGCCAGCCATTCGTGCCAGATCGGTTCGACGCGGGAAACCGGCGTCTGCTGCAGCATGATCTCGCTGACCAGCACGCCCCAAGCGGTGCAGTCGGGACGCCGCCACGGCAGGTCGCGCGCGGCGGTGTCCCACCAGCCAAGCAACAACTCGTGATTCATCGTGCGCCATTGTGGCGCACGGGATCACGCGGCCTGAGTGCCCACCGCGTCGACCTCGCGCAGCTCGCCCGTGTGCACGTCGTAGACGAACCCGCGGATCTTGTCCGTGTGCGGGATGAACGCGCTGCGGCGCAGGCGGGCCATCGAACCGCGCACGCTCTGCTCGACCACCTTGAACGCCTCGACGGCCCAGGTCGGCCGCAGACCGGTCTCGGCCTCCAGCTCGTCCTTGAAGTCGTCCTCGGTCACCATCTCGAGGCCGCAGTTCGTGTGGTGCACCAGCAGCACCTCACGCGTGCCCAGCTTGCGCTGGCTCAACGCCAAAGACCGGATCGCGTCGTCGGTGACGACACCCCCGGCGTTGCGCAGCACGTGCGCCTCACCCTGCTTCAACCCGAAGATCTCGAACACCCGGATGCGCGAATCCATGCAGGTGAGGATTGCCACCTGCAGGGACGGCTTGGCGGACGAACGATCTCCGGGAACCACGTTCCCGAGCTCGTAGTTCCGCTTGAGCAGTTCGTCGATCGCGGTCATGACACCCTCCATGGCCTACCGGCGGACCTCGCGCCCCCGATTGGAACCGGAGTTAGCGCCCGTTCACAAGGGGTTTCCGGTCAATGTCACGTTCAACCGATCGAGCGATGCTCGCCTCCCGCTCGATTCCACCTGGTCGAGCTACGTTCGGGCCGTGATCGAGCCCACAGGTCCGCTGCCGTCCACGGTGTACTGGCGCCGCCGCATCGCCGCGATCGGGGCCGCGCTGGTCACACTGCTGCTCGTGATCTGGATCGTCGGACTTTTCGGCTCGAACGAGGAGGAAACGGCCAAACCGACCAACGCGGCAGCGGCGTCGTCCTCGAACCCGCCGCCGACGATGTCCGAGTCGCCGGTCGCCTCGTCTTCCTCGACCACGCCGCCGCCCTCGCCGACGCAGACCACGCCACCACCCCCGCCGCCCGGACCGCCGCAGCCGTGCGCGGACGACGCGATCGCGGTCGTGGCGAAGGCGAACAAGCCCTTCTACACCATCGGTGACCAGCCGGAACTGTCGATGGACGTGGTCAACAACGGCCAGGCGCCGTGCATCAAGGACATCGGCCGCCAGCACCGCGAGCTCACCGTGATGAGCGCGGACGGCGCGACGTTGTTGTGGTCGAGCAACCACTGCCTGGCGACCGCGGGCTCCGAGGTGCGGGTCATGCAGCCGAAGGAAGTCTTCAACTACGGCACCAAGTGGGCGGGTTCCACCTCGAAGCCGGGGTGCGGCGAGCACACCCGGCTTGGGCCCGGCGACTATCTGCTGGTGGCGAAGCTGGCCGGCAAGGCCAGTTCACCCGTGGTGTTCAGACTGGAGTGGTAAGGCTCACGGCCCGAACCAACGCTCCTCGGCACCACCGCGAGGAGCGGCGGACGTCTTGCCGATGATCAGCTCCGTCGCGAGGTTGACCGACCGCGGCCGCGACCGCTCGCTCGCGTCGAGCAGCAGCTTGCCCGCCGCCCGGCCCTTCTCCAGCACCGGCTGACGAACCGTGGTGAGCCCGGCCTCCTCGCCGGCGCGGATGCCGTCGAACCCGGTGACCGTGATGTCGTGCGGCACGCGCAGACCACGCCTTGCGGCCTCGGTCAGCGCACCGAGCGCCAGCACGTCCGAGGTGCAGATCAACGCGGTGACCTGCGGGTCGCGGTCCAGCACCTGCGCGGCACCGGACGCGCCGGAAGCCATGTTGTGGTCGAAGCGCTCGACCACGGGCACCTGCGACCAGTCGACGCCTGCCTCGCTGAACGCCTCGGCCAGGCCGGACAGGCGGTTGCGCTGCACGTGGAAGTGCGCGGCGTGCTGGCGGTCCGGGGTCACGAAGCCGTCGTTGCGGTCGCGCGCGAGGCGCATGCACACGACGCCGATACGACGGTGGCCCAACGAGATCAGGTGCTTCGCGAGTTCGTACATCGCGCCGCGGTCGTCGATGCCGACCCGGTCGACCGTGCCGAGGTCGGGCTGGTCGCAGACGACCGTGGGAACAGGTCGCTCCAGCACCGCGGCGAGGTGCGGGTCGTCGTCCGGCACCGAGTAGACGACGAAGCCGTCGACACCCGCGCGGTGAACGGACGCGACGTCCTCGCGCTCAGGGTTCGCCGGGACCAGCAGCAGACCGGTTCCCGCGTCCTCGCACGCCAGCGCGAGGCCCTCGAGGAACCCGATCGCGGCAGGGTCGCGGAACGCGTACGAGAGGTTCTCGGTGAGCAACAGGCCCACCGCACCCGCCTTGCGCGTGCGCAACGAGCGCGCCACAGGATCCGGGCCGGGATAACCCAGCCTTCGGGCCGTGTCCAACACCCGCCGCCTCAGCTCCGGGGAGAGCTGGTCGGGACGGTTGTAGGCGTTGGACACCGTTGTCCGGGAAACGCCCAGCTCAGCGGCCAGAGAGGCCAACGTTGCCGGACGTCGCACATGCATCGACCGCGCCATGAAAGGACCGTAACGGTTCAGAACCAATTCGTGAAGCGAGGGTGACCTGTGTCCCTCAAATGACGCATCCGCGCTGGTTGACCCATCTGCCTTGTTCAGAATTTGGTCCAGACCAATATCACCTATTGGGCGTCTCACTTCGGAGGCGCAGACGATTCCCTCACGACGAGCCGCGGCCGGAAGACGCGGGTGTAGTTGTCGGTGCCCTGCCTGCGGCGATCCGGATCCAGGCGCAGTACGAGCTCGTCGATCGCGGCCGCCGCCATCTCCTCGATCGGCTGGGCGAGCGTCGTCAGAGCGGGCGATGAATAGGCGGCCAAAGGAATGTCGTCAAACCCGACGACAGAGAGCTCGTCCGGTACCGAAATCCCTCGTTGGTGTGCTTCGCGCATGACGCCGAGCGCCATGTGGTCGGAGGAGCAGATCACCGCGGTCGGCTTCACCGTGTCGATCAGCTGCCGCACCGCGACACCACCGCCCTCCGCGCTGAACGGCCCGTGCGCGACGTACTCCGAGCCCGCGGGCAGATGGTTCTCCTCAAGAGCAGCGGCCCACCCGGCGCGCTTCAACCTCGAAGGCAACGACCGCGCAGGGCCCGAGACGAACCCGATCCGCTCGTGGCCGAGGTTGATCAGGTGTTTGGTGGCCATGTAGCCCGCGAGCTGCTCGTCCACCGTCACGTCCGGCACGTCCAGCGCGGGCGTGGCACCGTTCAGGAAGACCATGTGGACGCCGTCCGCGACGAGCTTCGCGTAGTAGCTCGGCCGGGGCGCCTGACCGAGCGGCACCTCGACGTTGGTGATCTCCGGTGACACGAACACCATGCCCTCGACCCCGCGGGCCAGGAGCATCCGGACGTACTCCTCCTCGCCCATCGGGGCGCCGCTGCGGGTGTTGCACAGCAGCGACGAGTAGCCGAGGCGGGCGGCCCTGGTCTCCAGTGCTTCGGCGAACGCGGGGAAGACCGGGTTCGAGAGCTCCGGCACCAGCAGGCCGATCACGCCGGTGCGCTGCAACGCACCGAGTCCGCGCGGGGTGTACGGCATCTCCGCGAGCACCGACAGCACGCGCTGCCGAGTCTCCTCGTTCACACCTGCGCGCCTGTTGAGAACACGGCTGACGGTGGAGATGGACACCCCGGCTGCCCTGGCGATCTCGGACAGTCCGGACACGTTGCCTCCCAGCTCACATCAGGTTCGGCGCAAGCTTGCCGCGCTCAGAAAAAATTTGCAATGCGTGTTTGCGAGACAGTGCCGTTACGGCTTGGTTACGGTCGACGTCTTGACCTGACCATGGTTCTGGTAGTGAAATCGCCCGCAACATTCTCGCAAAACCTTGCAAGACCCCTCATCTCACTGGGAGATGGGGCCCAGCTGGAGGGAACGGCAGCAACGATGCGACGGACAACCCTCGTGACCGCCATGGCGACGGGTGTCGCCCTCGTGCTCACCGCCTGCGGAGGCGGTGGATCGAGCAGCAGCGGATCCGACTCGGGCGAAGTGACCTTCTGGGACACCAGTGGCCCCAACGAGAGCCCCGTGTTCACCAAGATCGCGAACGACTGCGCCTCGAAGGGCGGTTACAAGGTCAAGACCGAGACCGTCGCGTTCGACCAGGCGCTGAACAACTACAAGACCGCCGCGCAGGGCGGTCAGGGCCCGGACGTGTTCCGCTCCGAGGTCGCCTGGGTGCCGCAGCTCGCCAAGAACGGCCTGATCAACGACCTGAGCGACACCGACCTCGCCAAGGACACCGGCGACTTCCTCGAGGTCCCGCTGGGCTCCACCAAGTACGAGGGCAAGTCGTGGGGCGTCCCGCAGGTCACCGACTCGCTCGCCCTGCTCTACAACAAGAAGAAGCTCGCCGACGCCGGTGTCGAGCCGCCGAAGACGTGGGACGAGGTCAAGGCCGCCGCTGCCAAGCTGGGTGGCGAGAAGTCGTTCTTCCTCAACAACGACGCGTACTACGCGCTGCCGTTCATCTACGGCGCGGGCGGCGACCTGGTCGACGCCTCGGCGAAGAAGATCGTGGTCAACTCCGCGGACAACGTGAAGGCGCTGCAGACCGCCAAGGGCCTGCTCGACGCAAAGGCCGCCTCCACCGCGCTCGACCCGACGAACTCCTACGCGAACATGCAGGCCGCGTTCTCGTCCGGTGACGCCGCGATGGTCATCAACGGTCCGTGGGCCGTCGCCGACTACCTCAAGGGCACGGCGTTCACCGACGCCTCCAACCTCGGCATCGCGCCGGTTCCCGGTGACAGCGCGGGCAAGGGCAGCGCGCCGGTCGGTGGCCACGACTACGTGATCCGCCAGGGCACCAAGGCCAAGCAGTCCTCGATCAAGTTCATCCAGTGCATGAGCTCGGTCGAGTCGCAGGCCCAGGTCGCGAAGGAGCTCGGCCTGCTGCCGACCCGCAAGTCCGCGTACAGCAACGCCGACGTGAAGGCCAACGCCGTCGTGTCCGCGTTCGAGCCGGTCGCCAAGGCCGCGCACGCCCGTCCGTGGATCCCCGAGGGCGGCCAGCTGTTCGACCCGCTGAAGATCGCCTACGCCGACGTCCTCTCCGGCAAGAAGGAGGCCAAGGCGGCGCTCGACGAGGTCGCCAAGGCCTACAAGGACACCGTCGTTCCCGAGTACTCCATCGGCTGATTGCTGACCGGGTGGCCGTGGCTCGCCACGGCCGCCCATTAGTCGGAGGGGAGAGATTCGGTGCGCCGGTTCTTGGAACGGCACTGGTACGCGTACGCGATGGTCCTGCCGGTCGTGGTGGTCATCGCGGTGTTGGTGCTCTACCCGCTCGCCCAGGGCGTGTTCTTCACCTTCACCAACATCAACGAGGCCAACATCGCCAACCCGGTGCTCGACCGGCCGGCCACCTACTCGGGCGTGGGCTTCAAGAACTACCTCAACGTGCTGTCCGGCGACACGTCGTACGGCGCGTTCTGGGGCACGCTGGTCCGGACCTTGATCTGGACGTTCGCCTGCGTGTTCCTGCACTACGTGATCGGCCTGGGTCTGGCGCTGCTGCTGAACCGCGAGGTCAGGGGCCGCACGCTCTACCGCGTCCTGCTGATCCTGCCGTGGGCCGTGCCCGCGTTCATCAGCGCGTTCGCCTGGAAGTACATGTTCAACGCGCAGTACGGCATCATCAACCAGCTGCTGCGCGCGGTCGGCCTGCCCGACCCGGTGTGGCTGGGCCAGTCCGACTGGGCTCTGTTCGCCGTGATCGTCGTCAACGTCTGGCTCGGTGTGCCGTTCATGATGGTGGCGCTTCTCGGTGGCCTGCAGTCGATCCCCGGCGATCTCTACGAAGCCGCGGAGATGGACGGCGCGACGCCGTGGCAGCGCTTCCGCAACGTGACGCTGCCGGGCCTGCGCTCGGTGTCGTCGACGGTGATCCTGCTGGGCATCATCTGGACGTTCAACATGTTCCCGGTGATCTACCTGATCGCCGGCCCGAACCCGAACACGCGCATCCTCGTCACGTACGCGTTCGAGCGCTTCTTCTCCGGCGCCTCACGTGACTACGCGGTCGCATCGACCTACGGCGTGCTCATCCTCTCCGTGTTGTTGGTCTTCGCCACGGTCTACCGCCGTGCGCTGCGCAAGCAAGGCGAGGTGTGGTGATGACGCTCGACGCTTCTTCGTTGCAGATGGTCAAACCGGAACGACGCCTCAAGCGCAGCGACCGTTCTCTCGCCGCGTCTGTGGGCCTGCACGCCGGGCTGATCATCGCGTCGTTGATCGCGGTGTTCCCGGTTTTCTGGGTGCTCGTCACGTCTTTCAAGCCTGATGCCCGCGCGGTGGAGACTTCGCCGAAGTTGTTCAACGAGTCCTCTTTGGACAACTACTCGCGGATTCTCGGCGGGGAGAAGGGCGCGTTCCTCACCTGGTTCGGCAACTCGGTGCTGATCGCGTTGCTGACGACGGTCATCGCGGTGTTCCTCTCGGCGACGACGGGCTACGCGGCGTCGCGCTTCCGGTTCCCCGGCAAGCGATCGCTGATGATGTCGTTCCTCGTCGTGCAGATGTTCCCGTTCGCGGTGCTGATCGTGCCGCTGTACAACATCCTGATCGCTCTTGGGCTGCAAGGAACTTCGCTCGGTCTCGTGCTCGTGTACTGCACGACTGCGGTGCCGTTCTGCACGTACATGCTCAAGGGCTACTTCGACACGATCCCGACGGACATCGACGAGGCCGGTCGCGTCGACGGGTTGTCGCCGTTCGGGGTGTTCTGGCGGCTGGTCATGCCGCTGGCCAAGCCCGGGCTCGCGGTGACGTCGTTCTACGCGTTCCTGACGGCGTGGGGCGAGGTGGCGTTCGCGTCGGCCTTCCTGTCGGCCGCGGACGACTCGAAGACACTCGCGGTCGGGCTGCAGGTGTTCGTGCAGCAGAACCGCACCGAGTGGGGGCACCTCGCGGCCGCGTCCATTCTGGTCGCGATTCCCGCGGTGATCGTGTTCTACCTGGTGCAGCGGTTCCTGGTGACCGGGCTGTCGTCCGGTGCCGTGAAGGGCTGAGACGACGTAAGCGCTTACGTTGTCCGAACGGGAAACGTAAGCGCTTACGTCTGTTCCCGTAAGCGCTTGCAATGCCTAACGTCGCGTCAAGACAAGCGGTGAAAGGTGCGTCACATGGCTGAGGTGTCCTACGTCAAGGCTTCGCGGGTCTTCTCCGGCAACCCGCCGGTCCGCGCGGTCGACGAGCTCTCCCTCGAGGTGAGCGACGGCGAGTTCCTGGTGCTGGTCGGCCCGTCCGGTTCCGGTAAGTCGACGGCGCTGCGCATGCTCGCGGGCCTGGAGGACGTCGACGAGGGCGCCATCCACATCGGTGGCAAGGACGTCACCAACGTGCCGCCGAAGGGCCGGGACATCGCGATGGTGTTCCAGTCGTACGCGCTGTACCCGCACATGACGGTCGCCGAGAACATGGGCTTCGCGCTCAAGCTGCGCGGCGTCAGCAAGACCGAGATCAAGGCGAAGGTCGAAGAGGCCGCCAAGATGCTCGACCTGCAGAAGTACCTGGAGCGCAAGCCGAAGGCGCTGTCCGGTGGTCAGCGTCAGCGTGTCGCGATGGGTCGCGCCATCGTGCGCGAGCCGTCCGTGTTCCTCATGGACGAGCCGCTGTCCAACCTGGACGCCAAGCTGCGCGTCGAGACGCGTGCGAACATCGCCGCTCTCCAGCAGCGTCTCGGCACCACCACGATCTACGTCACGCACGACCAGGTCGAGGCCATGACGATGGGCCACCGGGTCGCCGTGCTCAAGGACGGCCTGCTGCAGCAGTGCGACACGCCTCGCGCGCTGTACGACCGCCCGGCCAACGCGTTCGTCGCCGGCTTCATCGGTTCGCCGGCCATGAACCTCAAGACCGTGCCGATCTCGGCGGAGGGCGCGAAGCTCGACGGCATCGTCGTGCCGCTGTCCCGTGCCGCGCTCGACGCCGCCGGTGGTCTGGACGAGGTCACCTTCGGCATCCGGCCCGAGGCGCTCGGCATCGTGCCGTCGGGCGACGAGGGCATGGACATGACCGTCGAGCTGGTCGAGGAGCTCGGCGCCGACGCGCTCGTGCACGGTGCCGTGAAGATCGGCGAGGGCTCGCAGCGCTTCGTCGTCCGCGTCGACGGCCGCACGCCGCCGACCCTGGGCCAGCACGTCAAGGTCGCCGTGCGCGACCACAGCGAGATCCACCTGTTCCACCCCGAGTCGGGCGAGCGCCTGGAGGCGTGAGTCACACGACTGAGCCCCCGGCGTGACCGTCGGGGGCTTTTTCGTGCTCTAAACTGAACTCGACAACGGTTTCCATTACCTGATCGAGGGACGGCGTGATGACTCTCCGCAACGCTCTGATCGGCGGTCTGGCCGTCGTGAGCCTGGCCGCCTGCGGCACGACCACGCCGTCCGGAGACAGCGGCAAGATCCAGGTCGTCACCTCCACGAACGTGTGGGGCAGCGTCATCAAGGCCGTCGGTGGCGACGCCGTCGAGGTCAAGGCGTTGCTGGACGACCCGAGCGCCGACCCGCACTCGTACGAGAGCAAGCCCGCGGACGCCGCGCTGATCAAGGACGCCAAGCTGGTCGTGTTCAACGGCGGCGGCTACGACGACTTCTTCCCCAAGCTGATCACCACGGAGGGTCAGAAGAAGATCGAGGCGTTCCCGCTGCGCGAGCACGAGCAGGACGAGAACGAGCACGTCTGGTACGACCTGCACACCGTGCGCGCGGTGGCCGAGGCGGCCGCCAACGAGCTGGGTGCGATCGCGCCGGACAAGAAGACGCAGTTCGAGAGCAACACCGCCGACTTCAGCGCGAAGCTCGAGGAGCTGGGGAAGAAGGTCGACGGCGTCGGCAAGGGGCGCAAGGCCGTCGCCACCGAGCCGATCGCCCACTACCTGCTCGACGAGACCGGCGCCCAGGACGTCACGCCCGAGGCGTTCAGCAAGGCGATCGAGGAGGAGTCGGACGTGCCGGCCGCCGCGCTCGCCGAGACGAACCAGCTGGTCGAGGGCAAGCAGATCAACGTGCTGGTCGACAACACGCAGACCGAGAACCAGGTCACCAAGGGCATCGTCGAGAAGGCCAAGTCGGCGGGCATCCCGGTCGTCGCGGTCACCGAGACGTTGCCCGAGGGCGTGACCAGCTACCTTGACTGGATGAGCAAGCAGGTGGACGCGCTTTCACAGGCGCTCAAGGCATGACCGCGATCTCGCTGCGCGGGGCACGCCTGTCCTACGGGGACAGGGTGCTGTGGGACGGGCTCGACCTCGACGTCGAGCCCGGTGAGTTCCTCGCGGTCCTCGGGCCGAACGGGTCCGGCAAGACCAGCCTGATGAGGGTGCTGCTGGGGTTGCAGCAACTGTCGTCGGGTTCGGTCGAGGTCGCGGGCGGCAACCACGCCATCGGGTACATCCCGCAGCAGCGAGCGCTCGAGCAGTCCATGACGTTGAGGGGCCGCGACCTCGTCGGTCTCGGCCTCGACGGCTACCGGTGGGGCCTCGGCGTGCGCAACCGCCGTGAGCGCCGGGTTCGCGTCGACGAGGCCATCGCCGCTGTGGGGGCGAGCAGGTACGCCGACGCGCCGTTGGGCCTGTTGTCCGGCGGCGAGCAGCAACGGTTGCGGGTCGCGCAGGCGCTCGTGGGCGACCCACGCGTGATGCTGTGCGACGAGCCGTTGCTGTCGTTGGACCTCGCGAACCAGCGAGTGGTCTCCGAGCTGATCGACAAGCGCCGGCGTGAGGCCGACACCGCTGTTCTGTTCGTGACGCACGAGCTGAACCCGGTGCTGCCGTTGGTGGACCGGGTCCTGTACTTGGTCGGCGGGCGCTTCCGCGTCGGCAAGCCGGACGAGGTGATGAACTCGGCGACGCTGTCCGAGCTGTACCGGACGCCGGTCGAGGTCGTGCGGGTGCGTGACCAGATCCTGGTGGTCGGCGCGGGCGCGTGCGAGGAGCAGACGCACCACCTCACCGCGGAGGCCGCGTCGTGAGCTTTCTCGACCTGCTCGAACTGGACTTCGTGCAGACCGCGTTGATCGCGGCTGCCGTGCTGGGGCTCGTGGCCGGGGTGCTGGGTCCGCTCGTGGTGACCCGCAAGATGGCGTTCGCGGTGCACGGCACTTCCGAGCTCGCGTTCACCGGTGGTGCGGCGGCGTTGCTGCTCGGCATCAGCGTCGGGTACGGCGCGCTGGCCGGGTCGATCATCGCCGCGGTGCTGCTCGGCGTGCTGTCGCGGCGGGAGAGCGACCGCGACTCGGTGATCGGCGCGATCCTGGCGTTCGGGCTCGGCATGGGCATTCTCATGCTGTCCCTCTACAAGGGACGGTCGAAGAACAAGTTCGGCCTGCTGACCGGGCAGATCGTCGGCGTCGACTCGACGGACCTGCAGCTGCTGGTGATCTCGTCGATCGCGGTGCTGGTCGTGCTGGCGTTCATCTACCGGCCGTTGTTCTTCTCCTCGGTCGACCCGGACGTGGCGATCTCGCGCGGGGTTCCGGTGCGCGGGCTGTCGATCGTGTTCGCGGTGCTGGTCGGTGTCGCGACCGCATTGAGCGTGCAGGTCGTCGGCGCGCTGCTGGTGCTGGCGTTGATGATCACGCCCGCTGCCGCCGCGATGCGCCTCACCGCGTCGCCTCTTCGCGCGACCGTCCTTTCCGTTGTTTTCGCGGAAGTGGCGGCCGTCGGAGGCATTCTTCTGTCGCTGCAACCAGGGCTTCCGGTTTCCGCTCTCGTCACGGCGGTGAGCTTCGTGATATACCTCGTATGCCGAGGTATTGGGGCTGTTCAGCGCCGTTCCACATGATGGACTGGCGTAGCTGACGTCTTTTCCCTGCTTAATGCGCTGACCAGGTGGCGTAACACGCTGGTAACAAACTGATCGTCGCGCGCCGTCCATGCTGTGGGCCATGAGCAGCAGCCCGCGATCCGAGCGGCGGTTGCGCGCCGACCGGGCGCGACAGGCCGCCGACGTAATCCGCCAGCAGGTGGTGCGCCGTGCGTTTCCCGACGGCGTGCTGCCCGATGAACGCTTTCTCGCCGCCGAGTTCTCGGTGTCCCGCAACAGCATTCGCGAGGCGCTGGAACTGCTGCGCGAGGAAGGCCTCATCGACCGCGTGCCGGGCGTCGGCACCGTGGTCGTGGCGGACAAGGTCGAGCACGGGCTGAACCAGCTGATGGGACTCGCGGAAACCCTGCACGAGCACGGGCAGATCACCAACGACGTGCGGGCGGCGACCGTGATCCGGGCGCCTTCGGTGGTCGCGCAACGGCTTCAGCTTCCCGCTGACTCATCCGTCGTCTACGTCGAGCGGTTGCGGCGGTTGAACGGGCTGCCGTTGTCGCTGGATCTCACATATCTGGCTTTGGACGTCGGCGAGCCGCTGCTGGACGAGGATCTCGTCAACCGCGACATCTTCTCGTTGATCGAGCAGACGTCCGGACAGCGGCTCGGGACGGCCTCGGTGGCGCTGGAAGCCGTCAACGCCGATCTGCACTCCGCGACCGTGCTCGAAGTGCCGCGCGGGGCGGCGCTGATGGTCGTGGAACGACTCAGTCATTTCGCTTCCGGCCGGCCAGTCGATCTGGAGTTCATTCGCATGCGTGGCGATCGCTTGACCATGCGCGCCGAAATCTGTCGCTAAAACCCCATATCTTCCACCACATTCCTGGAGTTGAGTCATGGCTCTGGTCAACAACCGTGCCGACGTACCGGTGACGATCAACGAATCCAAGTGCATCGAAGGCTGTCGGCTGTGCGTTGACATGTGCCCGCTCGACTCGCTGGCCATCAATCCCGATTCCGGCAAGGCGTACATGCACGTCGACGAGTGCTGGTACTGCGGGCCTTGTGCCGCTCGCTGCCCAACGGGTGCCGTGACCATCAACATGCCTTACCTCCTGCGGTGAAAGGAAGATTCGTGAAGCGGCTGTTCTTCGCATCAGTTCTTCTGCTCGCCGCGTGCGGGACGGGCGAGGCGGCTTCCGGTGCCGAGGTCCCGGTCGTCATCGGCTACCAGTCGAAGACCATCAACACGGTCACCGCGGGCACGTTGTTGAAGGACAAGGGTTTCTTCGAGCAACGGCTGACCGAGCTCGGCAAGAAGACCGGCAGGACGTACAAGGTGACCTGGCAGGACTACGACACCGGCGCGCCGATCACCGCGCAGATGATCGCGGGGAAGATCGACATCGGCTCGATGGGCGACTACCCGCTGCTGATCAACGGCTCGCGCACGCAGAAGCAGGGCGACCAGGGGACCCGGATGGTCGCGGTGACCGGGTACAACGCCCGCGGCGGGCTGAACTCGGTCGTGGTGCCGCCCAGCTCGTCGGCCAGGACCCTCGCTGATCTCGCTGGGCAGAAGGTGTCCGCGAGCGTCGGGTCGGCCGGGCACGGGACGCTGGTGCGAGCCCTGGGTGACACCGAGGTGACCATCGAGAACCAGCAGCCTTCCGTGGGTGCTTCGGCGCTGCAGTCGGGCAACGTGGCCGCGCTCGCGCAGTTCGTGGCGTGGCCCGGACAGCTGGTGTTCGCGGGGCAGGCGAAGCTGCTGTACGACGGGGCCGCGCTGAACCTGCCGACGTTGCACGGGACCGTGGTGCGGAATCCCTTTGCACAGCAACAGCCTGAGGTGTTGCGCGAGTTCCTGCGGGCGCAGCTCGACGCGACGAAGTTCCTGCACGCCAAGCCGCTCGAAGCCGCGGAGGTTGTTTCGAAGGCCACTTCACTGCCGGTCGAGGTCGTCTACCTCTACAACGGGCCGAACGGGATCGCGACGTTCGACCTCTCGCTGAAGTCGGTGCTGCGCAAGGCTTTGAAGGAGGACGTGCCGTTCCTCAAGTCGATCGGCAACATCGACGAGCTCGACGTGGACAAGTTCATCGACGACAAGCCGTTGAAGGACGTCGTGGAGTCGACAGATGACCTCACGAACCCGGCAACGCTCGGTGGGGACCCGAAGGTCGCGAGCGAGGCGTGGTTCGAGGGCGGCGCTCCTGAGGCCGTGGCGTCGCCGACCGCGTTGCTGAAGCTGGTCAACGCGAGCGGCAAAAAGCTGCGCGTCGGATATGTGCCGGACGCCGAAACGGGCACGCGGTGGTTCGCCGACCACGCGTTCTGGGTGCAGTCGGGTGCCGAGCTGCTGCCGTTCACGACCGAGGCGGCCGCGTCGAAGCGTGGCCAGGTGCTGACGTTCCAGCAGGCGCTTTCCTCGGCGGGCAAGTGATGCGCTGGGCGCTGAGGATCGGGTCCGTGGCAGTCGTGTTGCTGCTGTGGCAGGTGCTGACGGCATCGGATGTGCGGATGTGGCTGCGGTTCGACCAGCTGCCGACCGTCGTCGAGGTGGCGGAGCGGTTCGCGGCGCAGGTCGGCGGCCCGGAGTACTACCACGACCTGGGCAACAGCCTGGCGCGCATCATGACCGGCTTCCTGCTGGCCGCGGTGCTGGGCATCGCCTTCGGGGTGCTGATCGCGCGGTCACCGCTGCTGGGAGACCTGTTGCGGCCGCCGCTGGAGGTGGTCCGGCCGATCCCGGCGATCGCGCTGGTGCCGATCGCGATCCTGCTGTTCCCGACCGACGAGCAGGGGATCGTGTTCATCACGTTCATCGCGGCGTTCTTCCCGATCCTGGTGTCGACGCGGCATGCGGTGCGCGCGCTGCCGACGATCTGGGAAGACGCGGTCCGCACCATGGGCGCGTCGCGTTGGCAGGTGCTGTTCCGCGTGGTGCTGCCCGGCACGTTGCCCGGTGTCTTCGGCGGCCTGTCCGTCGGCATGGGCGTGGCGTGGATCTGCGTGATCTCGGCCGAGATGATCTCCGGCCAGTTCGGCGTCGGTTACCGCACCTGGCAGGCCTACACGGTCGTCGACTACCCCGGCGTGATCGTCGGCATGGTCACGATCGGCCTGCTCGGCTACCTGACGTCCGCCGCTGTCGAACTGCTGGGCCGCCGCGTGACGCGGTGGCTTCCCCGGGAGGCCCTGAGATGAGCCTGAGCGTGCGTTCGCTGACCGTCGGCTACGGCCGGTCCGCCGTCCTGTCCGAGTTCTCGTTGTCCGTCGCTTCCGGCGAGTTCGTGGTGGTGGCCGGGCCTTCCGGCTGCGGCAAGTCCACCCTGCTGCGTGCGGTCGCCGGCCTGATTCCCTTTGCCGGCTCGATTTCCGTTGATGGCGTTGCGGTGCGCGGGCCGTCGCGGGACCGGGCTCTGGTGTTCCAGGACGACGGCCTGCTGCCGTGGCGGACGGCGTTGCGCAACGTCGAGCTTCCGCTTGCGTTGCAAGGAGTTCCACGCGCGCTTCGCCGTTCCCGGGCCTTGGAGTGGCTGGAACGCGTCGGGTTGGCCGGGTTCGAGGGCTACCTGCCGCGCGAGCTCTCGGGCGGCATGCGGCAACGGGTGCAGCTGGCGCGGACGTTGGCGCAGCAACCGTCCGTGGTGCTGATGGACGAGCCGTTCGGCGCGCTGGACGCCCAGACGCGCTCGTCGATGCAGGAACTGGTGACCGAGGTGCTGGCCGGCACCACGACTCTGTTCGTCACGCACGACGTCGACGAGGCCGTGCTGCTGGGCGACCGGGTGGTCGTCCTGGGCGCGGGCGAGGTCGAACGCGAGCGCGACGCGATTCTCGCGGCGGTGAAGGCATGACTGTTGAGTTGTCCTGCGACGTGCTGGTGATCGGCGGCGGCACGGCCGGGTCGATGGCCGCGATCACCGCGGCCGAGGCCGGTCGCTCGGTTCTGTTGCTGGAGAAGGCTCACGTCCGGCATTCCGGTGCTCTCGCGATGGGGATGGACGGCGTCAACAACGCTGTCATTCCTGGGAAAGCCCGGCCTGAGGACTACGTCGCCGAGATCACGCGCGCCAACGACGGGATCGTCAACCAGCGCACGATCATGCAGACCGCTACGCGCGGTTTCGAGATGGTGCAACGGCTTGAGCGGTACGGCGTGAAGTTCGAGAAGGACTCGTTCGGCGACTACAACGTCCGGCAGGTGCACCGGTCCGGGTCGTACGTGCTGCCGATGCCCGAGGGGAAGGACGTCAAGAAGGTCCTGTACCGGGTGATGCGGGAGCGGCGGTTGCGCGAACGCTTGCGCATCGAGAACCGGGTGATGCCGGTTCGGGTGCTCGTGTCGGAGGGGCGTGCGGTCGGGGCTGCCGGGTTCAACACCCGGACCGGCGAGTTCGTGACCGTGTCGGCCGGGGCCGTGGTGCTGGCCACTGGGGCTTCTGGCCGCCTCGGGTTGCCTGCTTCCGGCTATCTGTACGGGACCTACGAGAACCCGACCAATGCCGGCGACGGGTACTCGATGGCCTACCACGCCGGGGCCGAGCTGTCCGGGATCGAGTGCTTCCAGATCAATCCGCTGATCAAGGACTACAACGGGCCTGCCTGCGCGTACGTGGGCAATCCCTTCGGGGCCTACCAGGTGAACGCCCTGGGGGAGCGGTTCGTCGACTGCGACTACTGGTCAGGGCAGATGATGGCCGAGGTGGCCGCGGAGATCGCTTCCGCTCGCGGGCCGATCTACCTGAAGACGACACACCTTCCCGAGGAGTCGATCTCGGCGTTGGAAGGGATTCTCCATTCAACGGAGAGGCCATCGCGCGGGACGTTCCACAGTGGACGGGGCCGGGACTACCGGACGCACGACATCGAGATGCACATCTCGGAGATCGGGTTGTGCGGTGGCCACTCGGCTTCCGGGGTTTGGGTGGATGAGAACGGTCTCACGACCGTTCCCGGGTTGTACGCGGCTGGAGATCTTGCCTGTGTGCCGCACAACTACATGATCGGGGCGTTCGTGTTCGGGGATCTGGCCGGAGCGCACGCTTCGGCTCACCTCGCCCCGCTCGCTGAGTTGCCCGCTGCCGCCGTGGCCGAGGCACATGAGCTGATCTACCGGCACATGCGGCAACCTGACGGGCCGCCGCAGCCGCAGGTCGAGTACAAGCTTCGCCGGTTCGTCAACGACTACGTGGCTCCGCCCAAGACCGCGACCAAGTTGTCGTTGGCGTTGGAGGCGTTCGACCGGATGACCGCGGAGATCGCCGCCATGGGGGCTCGGTCCGCGCATGAGTTGATGCGGTGCGTGGAGGTTTCGTTCATCCGGGACTGTGCGGAGATGGCCGCGGCGTCCTCGTTGATGAGGGACGAGTCTCGGTGGGGGCTGTACCACTCCCGGGTCGATCTGCCCGAGCGTGACGACGACCGGTGGTTCCATCACCTGAATCTGCGGAAGAACGCTGATGGGGAGATGGAGTTCGTGAAGCGGCCGGTGGCCGAGTACCTGGTGGACGTGGACGGGGTGCCGCACCGGGCCGGTTCCGTCGAGTACCTGGGGGTGCGGGCCGCTTCCGTTGCGTCGGCTGTTGCGGATTCCGTTGCCGACGAACGGGTTGTGGAGTCCGAGCGGGTGCTCCAGGTGCTTGGGCTGGTGGAGTCGCAGCCTTCGTTGGAGGTGTTGGAGCCCTACCTGGTCGATGCCGATGTGACCGTGCGGCGGGCGGCTGTTTCGGTGCTGACCGAGGTTGTGCCGGCTGGGTTCGAGTTCGCGTTGGTGCGAGCCATGGCTGACTCCGGTGTGCGGGATGCTGCCGCGGCTGGGTTGCTTGAGTTGGTTGAGGTTGTGCCTCCTTCGGAGGAGTTGCGAGTGGCGTTGGAAGAGTCGCCTGCTCGGGCTGTGGCGTTGGAAGTGTTGTGGGCGTTGAAGCTCGGGACGGTCTCGGTTTATGAGGCCGGGCTGTCGGACCCTGACGTTGAGGTGCGATTGGCGGCTGTTCGGGGGCTGGTGGCGCTTCGCGCTGATGAGAGGTTGGCCGCTGCCGCTGGGGATTCGTCTCGGGAGGTTCGGGTTCAGGTTGCTCGGGGGATCTCGGATGTCGGTGTGCTGGTCGAGTTGTCGCGGGATTCGGATTTGTTCGTGCGGGCTGCGGCTTTGGAGTCGGCGGGCCGTTGTGGGTGGCCGGGTGGGTTGCACGAGCGGGCTGTTGAGTTGATGGGGGATGCGGCTTGGGAGGTTCGGGTCGGGGTGGCTTGGGCGCTCGACTCCGCCGCGTTGGTGGTCGGGTTGTTGGAGGATCGGAATCTTGATGTTCGGAAGGCTGCTGTTCGGGCGTTGGGGCGGTGGTCTGGGGAGGGTGAGGTGGTGTTGGGGTTGAAGAGGGCGCTTGATGATTCTGATGCTGATGTTCGGGCTTATGCTCGGTTGGCGTTGGGGTGAGGCTGGCTTTGGTGGGGGCGCCTGACGGCGCGCGCGTTGGTTGCCGTTGCCGTTCCCCTGGTTCGTTGGCGGGCGCCTGTTTCTTGTCCGTGCCGTTCCCCAGTTGCGTGCGATGACCTTGCGGTTGCGTGCTTCCCTTTGGGGGCGCTGCCCCC
>NZ_JYJG01000349.1 GCF_000955955.1 Lentzea aerocolonigenes | reverse complement strand
TTGATCAAGAGTTGGCGGTACTTGCAGACGCCAACAGGGCAGGCCCCTTGGAATCAGCCGTCTAGACGGCGCCGCTACATTCATTCCCGGGGAGAGTTTTCACTCTGGGGGCGTTGATGAAGCGTTTGGTGCCCGTTCTGGGCGCGCTGGTGCTGGTGGCTGCCGTTGTCGCGATCGTGGTGTGGCAACGGCCTGACTCGAAGGCGGCGCTGGACCCGTCCGGGGACGTCGTGCTGCAGTACGCGGACGGCTCGCAACTGTGGCGCATGGGCGATCCGGAGACACCGGTGACCATGCAGGTAGCCGCGGAGCTCAGCGCGAAAGGCGTGTCGCTGGAGCAGCTTCGCAAAGACGGCGGCGCGATCGTCGTGACGACCATCGACCGCAGGGCGCAGAACGGTGCGGCTGAAGTGATTCGCACCGTGTCGGCCGGGGAGCCCGCGTCGTTGCGGTACTCGATCAGCGCTGTCGACCCCAACAACGGTGCGGTGAAGGCGTATTCGCCGGGCAACGACCCTGCTTTCGACTACGCGGGTGGCGTGCTGAAGGAGCCGGGGTCGGCGTTCTTCCCCTTCGCCGCCGTGGCCGCGCAGCAGACGGGCAAGAAGCTCGAAGAGGTCGGGAACGAGTCGGTCGTGCACGCCGCGCGTCAGGCCGGCGTGCCGGAAACCGTTGTGGTGGGCGGAAAAGAGACGAAGCTGTTCGGCGACGAGACGAAGGTGCGGCCGTTCGACCTCGCGGCGGCGTACGCGACGTTAGCGGCGGAGGGTCTGCGTCGCGACGCGCATTTCGTCACCCACGTCACCGACGTCAACGGCACCACGCTGTACCGGGCGGAGACCAAGGGCGTGCCCGCGTTCGACCCGGATCCGAGACGCAGCAAGGACATCGCGAACCTGGTCACCGCCGCGTTGCGGGGCGACGCGGTCTGCGGGCGCGTGCCGTCTGACATCGCCTGCAGGCACGGCGAGTGGCGGTTCGAGCAGGGCCGGGTCGGTCACGCGTGGATGGTCACCTACAGCCCGCGGATCTCGGTTTCGGTGTTCGTCGGCAGTGCGCAACCTGGCACGCCCGCGGTCGACCGGGACGGCAACGCGGTCACCGGTCCCGGACTGCCGGACAGGCTGTGGGACGAGTTCGAGCAGAAGCTGACGCAGTGGTGAGGCGCTCGCTGGCCGCACTCCTGCTGGTCGCCGTGATCGTTGGATACGTTGTGTGGCAACGGCCTGAGGAGCCGGTGCCGCCGCCCGCGCCGCCGAAGCCCGTCGTGCTGGAGTACGCGGACGGTTCGAGGATGTGGAGCGTTGGCGAGGGTGGTCTGCAGCCGATGGTGGTGCAGCGGGTGCTCAAGGAGATGTCCGAGGTGTCGGTGCCGTACGACTCGCTCGTGGCCCGTGGTGGTGCGGTCCGCACGACGATCGATGCGAAGGCGCAGACGACGGCGGCTGCTGTCCTCGGCCGGCTGGTCGCCCGGCAGCAGGGGCCGGACGGGTCCTATTCGCAGGAGGAACTGAACGCGGGGATGACGGCGATCGATCCTGCGTCGGGTGGTGTGCGGGTGTACCTGCCCGGTTTCCAATGGGACCAGGACCTGGCGGGTGGGGTGGCGCAGCAGCCGAGTCCTGGGTTGTTCCAGCCGTTCGCGGGCGTGCGGGACGTGGGCGAGGGGCAGGTGACGCCGCTCGACGTGACCGCGACGTACGCGACTCTTGCCGCGGCAGGTGTCGAACGGAAGCCGCACCTGGTCTCGACGGTGACCGGCGCGGACGGTTCGCTGCGGTACAAGGCCGCTGACACCGCGAAGCCGGTGATCGGCGAGCACGTCGTGGACCGGATCACCGCATCGTTGAAGGACAACGCCATGTGCAACGGCGTTGCGTGCATGCCCTATGCGGCGCCGTGGATGGTCGGCTACACGCCGCAGCTCGCAGTCACGGTGTACGTGGAGAAGGCCGGCGCCGTCAACGCCGGCCTTCCGCGAGTGATCTGGCAGGAGTTCCTGGCAGGGTTCGCTGGGTGAGATTTCTGGGTGAGGCTCACCCGACGTGCCAGGTGTGCACCGGTTCGCCCGCGTGCATCAGCTCCATGTACCGCTTGAGCATGCCGGACAGCGCGGCCTCCCGGGACAGGCCGCGTTCCTCCAGCAGCGCAACGGTTTCCCGCTGCCACGAGGAGCCGGTGCGCCGCGCCAGGCAACGCTGCTCGATCACGCCGAGATAGCGCTCGCGGGCCTCGTCGGAGACGCCGCAGTCGCGCAGGCCCTCGTGCGCCATCGGCAGCAGGCGCCGCAGCACCAGTTCGTCCGGTGGGATCCAGCCGATGCCGGGCCAGTACAGCTGGGCGTTCATGCCGTGCCGGGCGCCGGTGTAGAGGTTCTCCTCGGCCGCCTGGAACGACATCTGCGTCCACAGTGGACGCTCTTGCGCGGTGAGCGCGCGCTGGGTGCCGTAGAAGAAGGCGGCGTTGGCCATCGTGTCGAGCACCGTCGGTCCCGCGGGCAGGACGCGGTTCTCGACGCGCAGGTGCGGCACACCGTCGACGACGTCGTAAACCGGGCGGTTCCAGCGCCAGATCGTGCCGTTGTGCAGGCGCAGCTCGGAAAGACGAGGCGCGCCACCGGCTTCGAGGGTCTCGATCGGGTCTTCGTCGTCGGTTTCGGGCAGCAGGCTCGGGAAGTAGCGCACGTTCTCCTCGAGCAGGTCGAAGATCGACGTGATCCACCGTTCACCGAACCACACGCGCGGACGGACCCCCTGGTTCTTCAGCTCGTCCGGGCGGGTGTCGGTCGCCTGCTGGAAGAGCGGGATGCGGGTCTCGTGCCAGAGCGCCTTGCCCAGCAGGAAAGCGGAATTCGCGGCGATCGCGACTTGCACGCCTGCCAGGCACTGCGCGGCGTTCCAGTGCCCGGCGAAGTGCGTCGGCTCGACCTGCAGGTGCAGCTGCACCGAAGTGCAGGCCGCTTCGGGGAGAATCGACTGCGCGTACGTCAGGAGCTTCTCCGGCCCCTTGCCCGGCATCGCCGGACCTTCCATGTGCAGCACCATTTCCTCGCCGCGGGCGGCGAAGATGGTGTCGTTGAGGAGCGCGTACCTCGGGCTCTCGGAGAGCCACTTCCGGTCGAAGTGCCGCTCCCGCAACGTGGGCAGCACGCCGATCATGGCGAGGTTGGCACCGACGTCGTTGGCCTTGGCGTCGGCACTGTCGAGTGACGCGCGCAGTTCTTCTTCCAGGCCAAGCATCTCACCACCGGCCAGCTCGCGCGGCGGGACGTTGATCTCCAGGTTCTGCTGTCCCAGCTCGAGCGTGTAGGAGGGATCGTCGATCTTCTCGAGCACCTCCGAGTTCGCCATCGCCGGGCGCATCGCGTCGTCGACGAGGTTCAGCTCGATCTCGAGCCCCATCTGCCGACGGGGAAAGGAGAACGTGTCTTCTGCCAGCATCGTGGAAAACGCGTCGAGACTTCGCTGCATCTTCTCGCGGTAGCGCTGGCGATCTTCTCTGGTGAACGTGCGGCTGGACACTTCACTTCCCATGCCGCTACCCCTTCGCTCGGCGCCGGTGGGCGCGGGCCAGGCGGAACGCCAAACGTGACACAGCGGAAACCCCCTTTACATCGCCCAAATCGGTGCTCTCTGTCACGTCGAGGTAACAACCAGCGATCATCCGCTGGTCGGGCGTGCGCGGTTCCGCCCTCCGGACTACCTCGCCTGTTCCACATCGGGCCGGATGCGAAACTTCCGCGGTGGCAAAGGTGATCGAGATCAACGACCCGGCCGATCCGCGGCTGGACGACTTCCGGGACCTCTCGACGGCCGACCGCAGGCCAGACCGCCCGGGAGGCCGTGGTCTCGTCATCGCCGAGGGCGTCGTGGTGGTCGAACGCCTCCTGGCCTCGCCGTACCCGGTGCGCGGGCTGCTCGGCGTGCGGCGGCGGATCGAGGCACTGGACCTCGCTGACCTGGACGTTCCTGCTTACGTGACGTCGGCGGAGGTCATGGCTTCCGTCGTCGGGTTTCACCTGAACAGGGGTGTGCTGGCGGCCGCGGACCGCGCGCCTGCCGTGTCGTTCGACGACCTCGCCGATCGTGCTACCCGCCTGGCCGTGCTCGAGGGCGTGGGTGACCACGAGAACCTGGGCTCGATCTTCCGCAACGCCGCCGCCCTGGGCGTGGACGGTGTCGTGCTGGGTCCCGGCTGCAGCGATCCGCTGTATCGACGCAGTGTGCGGGTGTCGATGGGCCACGTGCTGCGCGTGCCGTTCGCTACCACGGATCAGTGGCCCGCGGCGCTGAACATGTTGCGGCACAAGGGGTTCACAGTTGCCGCTCTGACACCGCGCGCTTCCGCCCTGCACCTCGCGGACGCCGGCCTGCGCGGGCGCCGGGTGGCGGTGCTGCTGGGGTCGGAGGGGCCGGGGCTGACCGAATCGGCGATCGACGCGGCTGATGTGGCCGTGCGGATCCCGATGTCGTCCGGGGTGGATTCGCTGAACGTGGCCACCGCTGGGGCGGTGGCGTTCTACGCGCTCCTCTAGAGGAGGGTCAGGATCAGGACCAGCCAGGCGACCAGCACGCCGGTCACGACGCCGTATGCGACCCAGCGCCACACCGGGACCCTGCGGCCGAGCCACACGCTCGGCGCCAGGCCGCCCACGACCAGGACGTTCGCGACCAGTGCGAGCCATCGGCTGGTTTCGCCGAGGCCCAGGGAGAGCGAGACCACGGTGACCGTGACGATCGCCGCGGTGATGAAGCTGACGGTCAGGCCGGTGCCCCACGGGGTGGGCTCGGGTTCCTCGGCGGCGGGTTCCCGGGATGCCTCCGTCAGCTCTTCCGGCGCCTCGACGCTGATCAGCTCGCCGGTCACCGGGTCCGTGTAGCTGACCGGGGAGTTCATGACGGCCGCGATCCTGCCGGCCAGCTGCTTGCCGCGGCGGGTGATCAGTGCGCTGGCCACGCCGTCTTTCGGCGTTTCGGTGCGCACGACCGCGTCCGCCACCTTGGCCCACTCGTGGAGCGCCTCGGCGAGGTCCGCGCCCAGGGGAAGGCTGTGCGGGTCGACCTCGCGCTCACCGGACTCGTCGTTGCCGGCGAGCACGGCGCGGCCGTCCCGGACTCGCAACTCCACTGACCCCTCCTCGGTGCCTGGGCTACGGCGGAGAACCTATCGGACCGGGGGTGGGCGCTTCCGGGCCGTGCGATGGTCGGCTTGGGTTGGCGGGCGCGGGTTGACCATGCGGTGGTCGGCTTGCATTGGCATGTCACGTTCCGGCGGAGGGGGTCACCTGCCGTGCGAATCGTCACCTTGCGTAGGTGGGCGCGCAGGTCGATACGGGCCGGTGCCAGTCATCGCCGCTTCGCGACGATTGCGATTGGGGCTTGACTTTGAGCCTCTGGCG
>NZ_JYJG01000348.1 GCF_000955955.1 Lentzea aerocolonigenes | reverse complement strand
AGCCCCAATCGCGTGGGTGGTTGCGTCATCACCGCTGGCCCGGGGCTTGCGCTCGGTCGGCTCGCTTCGCATCGCCCTTGTTTGAATGGGTTGCTCGCCTTCGGCATCGCTTGATCCAAAGACATGTTCGCTGGGCATGCGAGTCGAACGCACGCAGATATTTGGCGCACATGCCCTCGTGCGGGGCGTCGCCGCGCGGTGTCCGTGGCACGGCCGGGGTGTGCGTGCCTCGTGGCTGGTGCTGGGCGGGTGGAGCGGTAGGTCGCGTTCGCGCCAGATCCCCATTGGCGCGAACGCGACCTGCTGGCCTAGGCGAGTGAGTCGCGCCAGGCCGTGTGCAGGGCCGCGAAACGGCCCCGCTCACCGATCAGCTCCTCTGGGGAGCCGTCTTCCACCACAATGCCACCATCCAGGACCAGTACGCGGTCTGCGATCAGGACCGTGGACAGGCGGTGGGCGATGATGAACGCCGTTCGATCTGCCAGGACTGTTTCCAGGGCGGCTTGCACGGCGCGTTCGGTGGGTACGTCCAGGGACGATGTTGCCTCATCCAGGACGAGTACGGCTGGGTTTGCCAGGAAGGCGCGCGCGAAGGCGACCATTTGCCGCTGGCCTGCCGACAAACGGCCGCCTCGTTTGCGGACGTCCGTGTCGTAGCCGTCGGGCAGGGCGGCGATGAACTCGTGCGCGCCCACCTCGGCGGCTGCTGCCTCGATCTCGGCTCGGGAGGCGGAGGGCTTGCCCAAGGCGATGTTGTCGGCCACCGAGCCCGAGAACAGGAAGTTCTCCTGGGTCACCATGACGACGGCCCGGCGCAGGTCCGTGTCCGCCACGGAGCGAAGATCCACGCCGTCCAGCAGCACGGAGCCCGAGGTCGGGTCGTAGAAGCGCGACACCAGCTTGGCCAGTGTGGTCTTGCCGGCGCCGGTGGCGCCGACCAGAGCCACGGTCTGCCCCGCCGGCACGTCCAGGCTGAAAAGGGGAAGCACCTGCCGGGACGTGGCGGGGTACTGGAACTCCACCTCGGAGAACCGGATCGCGCCCCTCGCGTGCGGCAGGGCCACGGGCGACGACGGTTCGGGGACCGACGGTTCCTCCTCCAGGACGCCCGAGATCTTCTCCAGGGCGGCGGTGGCGGAGGAGTACGAGTTCGCGAACATCGCCAGCTCGTCGAACGGGTCGTAGAAGCGGCGCAGGTACACCGTGAAGGCGGTCAGCACGCCCAGTTCCAGGGAGCCGCCCGCCACTCGGTAGGCGCCCCAGGCGAGGACGATGGCCAGCGAGATGTTGCCGATCATGCGGATCGTCGCGACGAAGGTGGCCATGACGCCCAGGGCGTCCACGTTCGCGTCGCGGAACTGGGCGTTGAAGCCCGTCATGATGGCTTCGTTGCGCGGCTGGCGGCGGAACGCCTGGACCGCGCGGATGCCGTTCATCGACTCGACGAACTGGACGATGATCTTCGCGATGGCGCCGCGCGTGCCCCGGTAGGCCTCCATCGAGCGGCGGCGGAACCAGCGCCAGATGAAGTAGAGCGGCACGAAGCCCGCCACCACGACGGACGCCAGCGGCATGTCCAGCCACAGCAGGATGATCGCGATGCCGCCCACCGACAGCAGGGCGTTGAACAGGCTGTCCAGGCCCTCTTCCACCAGGTCCTGCAACGCGTCGACGTCGCTGGTCAGCCTGGCGATGACCTTGCCGGACGTGTACGACTCGTGGAAGCCGACGGACAGGCGCTGCGAGTGCCGGAAGATCCGTCCGCGCAGGTCCAGGAGCATGTCCTGGCCCACGCGGCCGGAGATGCGCAGGAACGCCCAGCGCAGGAACGTCGTCACGCCCGCGCAGGCCGCGTAGCCCGCCACGCACCACAGCAGCACGGACGCGTCACCGCGCATCGCCGCCGGGATGCCCTTGTCGATCGCGGCGGCGATCAGCAGCGGCAGTGCGAGGTTCGCGAGGTTGCCGCCGATCACCGACCCGACCGCCAGCGACGCACGAGCGATGTGCGGGCGCACCAACGACCCCAGCAGCCGCCGGGACCGGGCCTGCAGGCGCAGGCCGGTCGAAACCGAGATCTCGGAGATCTCCTCGGCGGCGACGCCGCGCCATTCTTCTTCCTGAGCCTGGGCAACTACCTGGTCACTCACGACGCCACCTCCTCTTCCACGATCTCCTCACTGTCCATACTGGACAGCAGTCGTCGGTATTCCTCGTTGTCCTCCAACAACTTCCGGTGCGAGCCGATCGCGGTGATCTTGCCGTCGACCAGCATCGCCACGCGGTCGGCGAGCTGCACGGTCGACGACCGGTGCGCCACCACGAGCGCCGTCACGCCGCGCAACACCCTGCGCAGCGCGGCTTCCACCTCGGCCTCGGTGTGGACGTCGAGCGCCGACAGCGGGTCGTCCAGCACCAGCACCGCCGGCCTGCCGACGACCGCGCGGGCGAGCGCCAGCCGTTGCCGCTGACCACCGGACAGCGACAGGCCCTGCTCGCCGATGCGGGTCGCGAGGCCCCACGGCAGCGCGTCCACGAACTCCTCTGCCCTGGCCACCCGCAACGCCTCGCGCACGGCCGACTCGGAGACGTCCGGCACGCCCAGGCCCACGTTCTCGGTGACCGACGCGGAGAACAGCACCGGTTCCTCGAACGCCGTGCCGACCACGGTCCGAAGGTCCTCCAGGGACAGATCCCGCACGTCGACGCCGTCGATCGTGATCCGGCCGCCGGTCACGTCGGCCAGCCGCGGCACCAGCGCGGTCAGCGTCGTCTTGCCGGAGCCGGTCGCACCGACCAGCGCCACCGTCTCACCGGGACGCAGGTCGAGATCGACGCCCTTGAGCACCTCGTTGCCGTCCTCGAACGCGAACCGCACGCCCTCGAAACGAACGTGCCCGCGCAGCGGCACGGGCAGCGGCACGGGCGAGGCGGGGCTGGTGATCGTCACGGGGGAGTCGATGACCTCCCAGTAGCGTTCCAGCGCGGCGGCACTCATGTTCGTCTCCGCCAGCAGCCAGCCGATGGAGTCGATCGGCCAGCGCAGGTACGCGCTCACCGCGACGGCCGCCACCAGCGTGCCGACCGTCATCGAGCCGTTGACGATGCCGATCGCGCCGACGCCGAGCATGCCCGCGATCGAGAGCTCCGGCAGCACGATCAGCACCGACCACAACGCGGCCAGGATCGAGATCTTGTTCAGCTCGGTCGACCGCAGCTCCCGCGCCTGCGCCAGGAACCGGTTCGTCAGCTCCGGCCCGCGCCCGAACGCCTTGAGCACCCGGATGCCGAGCACCGACTCCTCGACGATCGTGGTCAGGTCGCCCGCCTGGTCCTGAGCCCTGCGCGCGATGACCTTGAACTTCGCCTCGAACAGGTACGAGATGACGATCAACGGCAGCGCGCCGCACAGCGAGACGACGAGCAGCGCCGGCGAGAGCGACGCGATGATGCCCATCCCGACCACCACGACCAGGCTGTTCACCAGCAGGAAGATCATCCCGAACGCGACGAAGCGCCGCACCGTCGTCAGGTCGTTGGTGCCGCGCGACAGCAGCTGGCCGGACTGCCAGCGGTCGTGGAACGCCACCGGCAGCCGCTGAAGGCGCTGGTAGAGGTCGAGCCGCATGCGCGCCTCGACCTGGGCCGCCGGCCGTGCGACGACCTTGCGGCGGATGTAGAAGAGCACGGCCTCGCCGATGCCGAGCACCAGGACACCGATGATCAGCCACGGCAGCGCCGCGGTTTCCTTGTGCTGGATCGGACCGTCGACGATGCGCTGCGTCAGCAGCGGGATGCCGAGACCGCACAGCATCGCGAGCATCGTCGCCGACAGCACGACAGCCATCCGTGCGCGGTGCGGCCGCACGTACGGCCACAACCTCCGCAAGGTCCGGATTGTCGAGTTACGTTGATCGCTCACGCGGTGAGCCCCCTCCAGGTCCTCTCCAAAGTACGAAGGAGGACCGACAGTCAGCATCCGGTTTTTCTCCCCACCGGAGCCTGCTGTCTCGACTTAGGTCGAGGTCAAGGGCACGATGACCACCATGACGCGGTTTCTGCGAACCGAGCAGACGATGGCGTTTCCACACGGACGGCTCATCGCGTCACGCGATGGAGCGAACTTCGTGCTGGCCCCGGACGGCTGGGACCACCTGGCCGGACCGAAGCCGCGGCACGCCACGTACGTCTCCCGCGAGGAGGCGGAGGACTGGTGCGAACGCGAGGGCTGGGACCTGCATCTCCTCGACGAGTTGCCTACGACCTCTTGAACGTGAAGAGCCCCACGAGCCCGTAGGCGACGGCCGCGAGCAGGGCCTCGGCGTGGTGCCGGTTCGAGAACCACCCGAGGAACGGTTCGTGCACCTTGAAGTAGAGCCCGAGCCCCAGCACGATCGGCCCGAGCAGGATGATCGGCCACACCGGCCGTACCCTGAAGATCCACAGGATCGGCCCGGCCAGCACCAGCGACGACACCAGCGCGAGCGGCAGCCCGATCAGCACGAGCAGCAGGAACGCCGACATGGACGTGCTGTCGAGCCACGTCTTCAGGAAGCCCGACTCGTACGCCCAGGTCCACCCGAGCACGAGTGCCGCCCCCACGGCCATCGACAGGACGACCCGGAACAGCAACCGGCGCCCGGTCCTACCCGTCTTGCCCGCTGTGCTCTGTTCGGTCACGCCGACCACGGTAACCACCGGTCACCACGGCAGCCAAGGCATACCCACCGGCAGCCGCGCTAGCGACCAGGAACGTCCCGGCATCCTCCGGCAACTCGACCCGCACGAACCGCAAAGCGAAGATGCCGATCATCAGCAACACCACCGCGGCCGCCGTCCCCGCAACGGCCGTCGGCCAGGCGGGGGAGTACCGCACGAGGCGCAGCAGCCCCCACCCCACGAGACCCCAGACGACCACCAGCGCGGGCACGATCAGCAGCACCAGGCTGATCACGCACGTCCACCCGCTGTCGCGGCACAGGAACTGGCTGGACGGCTCCAGCGACCAGAACCACCCGGCGCCGCACAACGCCCCCACCATCGCCGCCGTTGCCGCCCTCATGCGCACGATCATGTCGGGTCGCCGGTGTCCTCGCCATGAGGAGAACTGCTCGACAGGCTCCTCACCTCCGCCTGAACAGGGTGAACACCAGACACACGAGCAGGCACAAGAAGAACGCCCAGCCGGCCACGTGGAACAGCGGCGTCAGGTCCGGCGCGAAGCTGATGCACGGGTCGCCCTTCATCTGGCACTTCGGCAGGGCGAGGTTCATCGCGCACCGACCTGCAGGATCCGCCGCCACTCGAACCCGGTGACCACGCCTGCCAGCGCGAAGGCGCCCGCGGGCAGGTAGAAGATGCTGTCCAGCTCCCAGACCCTGGGGATGACCACGAAGGGGATCGCGGACAACACCATCGCCGGCCCGACGACCGACCACGGCCGAGGCTGGCGCTGCAGCTTCAGCAGTCCGACGTACACCAGCGCCGTCACGCTCAGGCCGCAGAGGAGCACCACGCAGCCCGCCACGTCCGCCGAGCTGAGGTCGTCGTCGGTGCAGGTCTCACCCCAGCCGCAGTAGCTCCAGGCCGCCATCAGCGCCGCCATGAAGGTCACCCAGGTGCCCAGGTAGCCGACGAACGCGCCGGTGATCGCACGCATCACCACGTCCGCGCCCGCCCCACGGTCAAGGCGGCCACCAGGTAGGCGACCCCAGCCGTGACCACCTCGGCCTCCATCAGGAAGAGGGCGCTCTCGTCGTGGTACATCTCCAGGAACATGGCCTTGAACCAGACGACGCCCACGATCAGCACGACCCACAGCCCGCTGCCCACCCCGGTCGCCGACCACGACCGTTCCGCGCGTGCCATCCGGAAGCCCGCGTGGAGCAGCCCGCCCGCGACGAGCATCCAGAACACGAAGACCAACGCGTAGACCAGCGGGTACGAGTCACCGCATCCCGTGTGACCAGCCGGGGGGTAGCAGTACCAGGTCCATCCTTCGAGCGTCGCCGCGAACCCGCCGCCCGCGAGCAGCCCGGCGCACACCCCCACAACACCGCGCAAAACCATGCGGCAAGAACTACCTGATCAAGCCCTCACGTGGCCCGATCTGCACAAACCCTCCACAGCACCTTCACCGCGTGAGCACCGCGGTCAGCGCGTAGAGCAAGGCGAACACCAGAAAGGCGAGATACGGCAGTCCCAGCGCGAAGAAGATCATCGCGAGGACCGCCATGAGGGTCGCGGGCACGGCGACCCAGGCCGGCCGCGACACACCCAGCGACCGCAGCGCGAACCACCCCAGAAACGCGGCGACCGCGGTGAAGACCGGCATGGTCTTCACCGCGGCGCCGAGACAGCCCCAGTCCTCGAACGAGCAGACCGCTCCCGAGGCGATGAGTTCGAACACTCCCCACCAAGCCAGCCCGAGGAGTGCACCCACTCCGGCAGCCAGCGCGACACGGCGTCCCACTGCGCGTCTACCCGGGCGTCAATCAGCGGTTCGACCGCACGCCCAGTAAAACGTCCTCCCACGAAGGGACGATGGGGTGGTTCTTCTTCCCCCGCTTGGGAGGAGGGTCCTTGCGCACCGGCTTCTCCGCGGCGGGCTCTTCCTTCGTCGCAGGAGGAGCAGCCGGTGGTGGTGAGGCAGGCGCGGGCTCCGGCTCTGGCAGCTTCTCCTGAACCGGCACCGGCGCCGGCTTCTCCGCCACGACCGGAGCCGGAGCGGGAGCTGGAGCGGGCGGCGGAGCCTGAGCCGGCACCGGCACGGGCTCTTCCGCGACGGGAGGAGCCACGACCGGAGCCGCCTCCAGCGCCTGACGCGCCAGCTGCGTCACCGGCCGCACCGTGCGCAGCGTCCGGTTCGGGTTCGGGTCCATCAGGTCGACCGCGCCGTCGTCCAGCGCCGTCACCGTGCCGCCCTGCGCACCCGGGTGGAAGTGCCAGTGCGCACGGTTGTCCGAGCGCCCGGTCTTCCAGTGCAGCTGCACGATCCAGCGGCCGTCGTCGCCGCGCCACGCGTCCCACGAGGTGTCGGAGAGGTCGTGCCCGCGCAGGCCGAACGAGTGCGCGACGACCTCGCCGAGCGTCTGCACGTCGGGCCCGTCCTCGCGAACCGGGTGCGCGCGCTGGGCCAGGTCGGCCGTGCGCGAACGCTCCAGGAGCACGGGGTAGGCGAAGCGCTCGATGCGGTGCGTCGGCATGCCCGCGGCGGCCGCGACCTGCTCGATCGACTCGCCGGCGCGGATGCGGGCCTGGATCTCCCGCGGCCGCATGAGTGCCTCACCCGACTCGATCTGCATCTGGCCGAGGCGCGCGAGGTCACCGCGCAGGGCCGCCCGAAGGCGCTCGTCAGCGGGGAGCGTGAAGCGCTCGCCGCGGTTTTCGGGGTCCTCGAGGATGACGGACTTGCCGTCCTCGTCGAGCCCGATGACTCGCAGCGCTCGCATCGTGGCCTCCCTGAATTTGCACCTCGCCAGCAGACAACGTTAGGACAACGAGGCACCCAAAGCTTGGAGACTCGCCGATATCTCTACGTGATCTTGCCAGTTCACGCGGGCTGTCGCACGCCCGTTTCCGGAAGGTTCACCTGGACCACCAGGCCTCCTCCCCCGTTCGGACGAGCTTTGGCCGCTCCTTGATGAGCCCTCGCCACCGACTGCACGATCGACAGACCCAGGCCAGATCCCGCGGTCCCGGTGCGGTCGCGCAGCCGTCGAAACGGTTCGAACAAGCCCGGCACGGCCTCCGCCGGCACAGTCGGTCCTGTGTTGGAGACCACGAGTTCCCGATCAAGGCGGACCGACACGGTTCCGCCGGGTTTGTTGTAGAGCACGGCGTTGCGCAGCAGGTTGCCGATGAGCTGAGCGAGCAGCACGGGATCGCCCTCGACCAGGTACGGCCGGGTCGACACGTCGAAGGTGACTTCCTTGGAAACCGCCAGCGACCCGCACGACTCGACCTCGTCGTCGATGATCTCGTCCAGCCAGACGAGCTCGCGCGTGGCCAGTCCGCGATCACTGCGTGCGAGCAGCAGCAACCCGTCGATGAGCTTCTCGCTTCGCTCGTTCGTGTCGAGCAGGTGCGCTCCGAGACGGCGCATGTCGTCCGTCGCGTCCGGCGCGGCCAGAGCCACCTCGATCAACGTCCGCTGCACCGCGAGCGGGGTGCGCAGCTCGTGCGATGCGTTCGCGACGAACCGCTTCTGGCTGTCGAACGACGACGCGAGCCGGTCGAGCATCCCGTCGAACGTGTCCGCGAGCTCCTTCAGCTCGTCCGGCGGCCCGTCCAGCTCGATCCGGTGGTCCAGCCGTTCCGCTTCCAGCCGGTTCGCGGTCGAGGTGATCGAGTGCAACGGCTCCAGCACCCGGCCGGCCACCACCCAGCCGAGCCACACCGCGATGATCGCCGCCACCACCAGGGCGATGGCCGACTGCCACAGGACAGTGCTCATCACATCCGTTTTGACCTGGGCGGGGCTGAACACGAGCGTGTCCGCGGGCAGCTGCGCGGCCTCGACCGCCGTGAAGCCGCCGTAGACGTCCAGCTGCTCCGCGGGGGCCGTCGTCCGCGCGACCGCCACCCCGTCGCTGAGCGGTGAGAAGTCGGCGAGCAGCCAGTAGTTGAGGCCGATCAGCGCGATCCCGGCGATCAGGAACACCCCGGCGTACCAGGCCGTCAGCCTGGTCCTCAGCTTCACGAGCCGAACCGGTAGCCGGCACCGGGCACGGTCTCGATGACCTGCGGCGCGCCCAGCTTGCGGCGCAGCGTCATCACCGCCACCCGCACGGCGTTGGTGAACGGGTCCGCGTGCTCGTCCCAGGCCTTCTCCAGCAACTCCTCGGCGCTCACCACGTTGCCCTCCGCCCGCATCAGCACCTCCAGCACGGCGAACTCCTTCGGCGAGAGCGGCAGGAACTTCCCGTCCCGCGTCGCCTGGTGCCGCGGCAGGTCCAGCGTCACCCCAGCCCGTTCGAGCACCGGCGGCAAGGCCGGACGAGCCCGGCGACCCAGCGCCTGTACCCGCGCCACCAGCTCGGCGAACGCGAACGGCTTGGTCAGGTAGTCGTCGGCACCGAGCCCGAGCCCGGCCACCCGATCGTCCACTTCTGCCGCCGCCGTCAGCATCAGCACCCGTGCCTCGCCACCGGTCGCATGCACTGCCTTGCACACCTCGTCACCGTGGACGAACGGCAAGTCCCGGTCGAGCACCACGACGTCGTACGCGTGCACCCCTACCCGCTCCAACGCCGCTTCGCCGTCGTAGCAGACGTCGACCGCCATCGAGTACCTGCGCAGTCCCTCGGCGATCGTGTCCGCGAGCAGCTGTTCGTCCTCGACCACCAGCACACGCATGGCACCTATTTTCCGCGTCGCCGAGATAAGCGCCGGATAAAGGCTTTCGCTTAACGCCGTCGAATGACGATCTCCGTAGACCTGTCACCGTGAAATCCACCATCGCAGTGCTGCTGGCCCTGCTCATGGCGCTCACCGCCTGCGGGTCCAAAGAGCAGCCGAACGACGCCGGCCAGGACAAGAAGGGCGACCCGATCAAGCTCGCCCAGTGCATGCGGGAGCACGGCATCAACATGCCGGATCCGAAGGAGGGCGAAGGCGGCGGCTTCGTGTTCGAGGCCGCGCCGGGCGACGGCGAAAACGCCGCGCCCGACATGGAGAAGATGAACGCCGCGCACGAGGCCTGCAAGCAGTACATGGAGAACGGCGGCGAGTACAAGCCACCGTCGCCCGAGGAACAGGACAAGATCCGTCAGCAGGCGAAGTGCATGCGGGACAAGGGTTACAACTGGCCCGACCCGAAGTTCGAGGGCGGCGGCATGGCCGAGTCGATCGAGCTGCCGGACATGGAGGACGACAAGGTCAAGCAGGACATGAAGGACTGCGGCATGGAGGGCTTCGCCACCTCGCGGAGGGCCGGATGAGACGCCGCGTGAACAGGAAGTTCCTCATCGCCGCCCTCGTCGCCGCGGTGGTGCTCGGCACCGGTGGGGTCGTGGTGCTCACGAGAATCGCGTCGAACCAGGCCAACGCCGCGCCGTTGCAGAACGACCCGGCGAAGACCGCGCCGGTGAAGAAGACGAACCTGGCCGACCAGCAGTCGATGACCGGCCAGCTCGGCTTCGGCGCGGAACGAGGCCTGGCGTCGCGGAAAAGTGGCACCATCACCGGGCTGCCGAAACAGGGTGACGTCATCGAGCAGGGCAAACCGGTGTTCTGGGCGGATGCCAAGCCTGTGCCGCTGTTCTACGGCCAGATGCCGCTCTACCGCGATCTGGAAGCGGGCATGTCGAACGGCCCCGACGTCAAAGAAGTCGAGGAGAACCTCGCCGCCTTGGGGTACAAGGACTTCGGCACCCCCGACGAGAAGTTCACCTCCTACACGGCCTCCGCGCTGAAGAAGTGGCAGAAGGCGAACGGCCTGGAGCAGAACGGAAAGCTCGGCCAGGGTGACGTGATCATCCAGCCCGGCGCGATCCGCGTGTCGTCGATCGCCGCCCAGCTCGGCGCACCCGCAGGCGGCGACCTGATGAAGGTCACCGGCACCGAACGAGCGGTGACCGTCGAACTGGAGCAGTCCAAGCAACGCCTCGCGAAGCAGGGCGAGAAGGTCGAGCTGTCGATCACCGGCGGCAAGCCCACCACGGGCACCATCACCGGCATCACCCGCACCGCGGGCGACTCGAACCAGGGCCAGAAGCCCAAGATCGTGCTGACGATCGCCGTCGACGACCCCAAGGCCGTAGAGGGCGTCGACACCGGCAGCGTCAACGCCCTGTTCACGGTGAGCAAGAAGGAGAACGTGCTCGCGGTCCCGGTCGGTGCGCTGCTCGCGTTGAAGGAAGGCGGCTACGGCGTCGTCACCGAGGACGGTAGGACAATCCCGGTCACGGTCGGGATCTTCGCCAAGGGACAGGTCGAGGTGAAGGGCGACGGCCTGCGCGAGGGCCTGAAGGTGGTGACCACCGAGTGATCACCGTCGACCACGCGAGCCGCACGTATCCCGGTGGCGTGCAGGCGTTGCGCGACGTCTCCCTGACCGTCGGGGGCGGCGAGATGCTCGCGATCGTCGGCCCGTCCGGCTCGGGGAAGTCGACGCTGCTGCACCTCATGGGCACGCTCGACAAGCCGACCACCGGCAAGGTCGAGATCGACGGCAACGACATCTCCACCTTGTCCGACAACGCCTTGTCGGCACTGCGGGCGCGCACGATCGGGTTCGTGTTCCAGCAGTTCTTCCTCACAGAAGGCCTGTCCGCGATCGAGAACGTGGCGTCCGGGCTCGTCTACGCCGGGGTGCCGCGCTCGAAACGGCGTGCTCTCGCGATGTCCGCTTTGGACAGAGTCGGGTTGCTGCATCGTGCGCTGCACAAGCCGCACGAGCTGTCCGGTGGTGAACGTCAACGCGTCGCGATCGCACGTGCCGTGGTGAACACGCCGGGGATCCTGCTGGCGGACGAGCCGACCGGAAACCTGGACACGCAGAACGGCGCGGGCGTGCTGGAGTTGTTGGAGAGCCTCAACTCCGACGGCACGACGGTCGTGCTCATCACGCACGACCGGGACATCGCGGCGTGGGCGCCACGACGCGTCGAGGTGCGGGACGGAGTGATTGTGTGATCGACTTGCTGCGTCTCGGCTTCTTCGGCATGCGGACCCGCCCGATCCGCGCCGTCCTGTCCGCACTGGGCATCGCGATCGGCATCGCCGCGGTGGTGGCGGTGGTCGGCATTCCGGCCTCCAGCGCCGCCGCGTTGAAGGAGAAGATGTCCAAGCTGGGCACCAACCTCCTGACCGCGGCACCCGGCCAGGACTTCCTCGGCCAGGACGCGAAGCTGCCGGAGACCGCGGTGCCGATGGCCAAGCGGATCGGCGCGGTGTCGGCCGCGAGCGCCACCGGCAAGATCTCCGCGAACGTGCGCAAGAACGACCTCGTGCCGTCGAGCGACACACTCGGGCTTCAGGTGCAGGCCGCGGAGAAGGACCTGTTGAAGGTGCTGAACGCCGAGGTCCGCGCCGGCCGGTGGCTGTCGCCGGGCGAGAAGTCGGTGGTGCTCGGGGGCACCGCGGCTTCGCGTCTGGGCGTCGACAAGCCGGGTGTGCAGCTGTGGATCGACGGCCAGTGGTTCACCGTGGTCGGCATTCTCGGGCCGTTGCCGCTGTCGCCGGAGATCGACAGGTCCGCGCTGATCGGCTGGGAGGCGGCGAAGGAGGCGTTCGGGTTCGAGGGCAACGCCAACACCGTCTACGTGCGCACGACCGAGACCGAGGTCGAGAACGTCCGCCAGTTGCTCGGTCCGACGCTGAACCCGCAGAAGTCCAACGAGGTCAAGGTTTCCAGGCCGTCCGAGGCCCTGGAAGCCCAGCAGTTGGCGGAGAGCTCCTACAACGCGCTGTTCCTGGGATTGGGCGGAGTCGCGTTGTTGGTAGGAGGCGTCGGCGTGGCGAACACGATGGTGATCTCGGTGCTGGAACGGCGCAGGGAGATCGGTCTGCGGCGGGCGCTCGGGGCGACCCGGCGGCAGATCAGGTGGCAGTTCCTCACCGAGTCGGTGTTGCTGTCCGGCCTCGGCGGGCTGGTCGGCGTGATCGTCGGAATCGCGGTCACGGCCGGATATTCGATCAGTCAGCAATGGCCCGCGGCACTGCCGTGGCCGGCCCTGCTCGGGGGAGTGGGCTCGGCGATCATCATCGGCGCCATCGCCGGCGTTTACCCGGCGGTGCGGGCGGCACGTCAGTCGCCGACCGAAGCGCTTGCCTGAAAGCCCTGGGGTGCACCGAGAACTCGTTCGGTGCACCCCAGGTGCGCTTCTCTACAGCTGGCCGACGACCCAGTCGATCGCCTGCGTGAGGATCGTGATGTCGTTCGGCTCGACGGCCGGGAACATCGCGACGCGCAGCTGGTTCTTGCCGAGCTTGCGGTACGGCTCGACGTCGACGATGCCGTTGGCGCGCAACACCTTCGCCACGACGGCCGCGTCCACGTCGTCGGAGAAGTTGATCGTGCCGACGACCTGCGAGCGGTCAGCGGCCTTCTCCACGTACGGCGTGGTGTAGGCGGTCTTCTCAGCCCACGAGTACAGGCGGTCGCTGCTGTCCTTCGTGCGCGCGACCGACCAGTCCAGGCCACCGTTGCCGTTGATCCAGTCGATCTGGTGCGCCAGCAGGAAGAGCGTGGCGACCGACGGCGTGTTGTACGTCTGGTCCTTGGTCGAGTTGTCGAGCGCGGTCGGCAGCGACAGGAACTCCGGCACCCAGCGGTCCTTGAGCTCCTCGACGCGGGCCAGCGCGGCGGGCGACATCAGCGCGAGCCACAGGCCGCCGTCGCTCGCGAACGACTTCTGCGGCGCGAAGTAGTAGACGTCGAAGTCCTCGGCCTTGACCGGCAGGCCGCCGGCACCGGACGTGGCGTCGATCGCGATCAGCGCGTCGCCGGAACCCTCGATGCGGGTGACGGGCATCGCCACACCGGTCGAGGTCTCGTTCTGCGCCCAGCCCACCAGGTCGGCGCCCTCGGCGTAGAAGAGCTCGGGCGCGGTGCCCGGCTCGGCCTTGGTGACCAGCGAGTCCTTCAGGAACGGCGCGGTCTGCGTGACCTTGGCGAACTTGCTCGAGAACTCGCCGTTGGTGAAGTGCTGAGCGGTCTCGCGAACCAGGCCGAAGGAGGCCGCGTCCCAGAACGCCGTGGTGCCGCCGTTGCCCAGCACGACCTCGTAGCCGTCCGGGAGCTGGAAGAGCTCGCGCAGTCCGGAGCGGACGCGGCCGACGAGGTTCTTGACGGGCTTCTGCCGGTGCGAGGTGCCGAGCAGCGCGGCACCCTCGGACGCGAGGGCCGCAACGGCCTCGGGACGCACCTTGGACGGTCCGCAGCCGAAGCGGCCGTCGGACGGCTTGAGCTCGGCGGGAAGCACCAACGAGGTCGGATCGGCGGTCTGGGTCATGTGGTCACGCCTCCGGGGCGATCGGACTTGAAGTGGACCTGACCGGCGCCGTTGCCGGAGCTCACAGTGTTGCAGGCGGGTAGCCGGGAGATGTCAGCCGGGTGTCATGGGTCACTGCAACATGCCGCGATCCATCGCCGTCGTGACCGCCGCGGTGCGGTCCGAGACACCCAGCTTGTTGAACACCCGCAGCAGGTGAGTCTTCACGGTCGCCTCCGAAATGAACAGCGTCCGTCCGATCTCGACGTTCGACATGCCCTTCGCGACCAGCTTCAACACCTCGGCCTCGCGCGCGGACAGCGGCGGCGTGCGCACCTGCCCGACGACCTTCGCGACCATCGACGGCGCCAGCACGGTCTCGCCGCGCGACGCCGCCCGGATCGCCGCGATCAGGTCCTCGGTGGTCGAGTCCTTCAGCAGGTAGCCGGACGCGCCTGCCTCGACCGCGCGAAGAATGTCCGAATCGGTCTCGTACGTCGTCAGGACCAGCACTCGCGGGCCGGTTCCGACGATCTTCGCGGTTGCCGCCACACCGTCCATTTCGGGCATTCGCAGGTCCATCAGCACGACGTCCGGCTTCAGCAAGGCGGCTTGAGTGATCGCCTCGGCTCCCGACCCGGCGTCGCCGACGACCTCGAGATCGTCGGCGACGAGCATGCCCTTCAGCCCCTGACGCACCACGGGGTGGTCGTCCACCAGCAGAATCCTGATCACAGCGGCACCTCCACCAGCACCGACGCCCCCTCGTCCGAAGACAGGGAGAGCCTCCCGCCAACCTGTTCCAGCCGGGCTCGCATGCCCCGCAGTCCGAAGCCTTCCAAAGCGTCTCCGAAGCCGCGCCCGTCGTCGCGCACCTCCAGCGAGACACCATCGGAGTCGAACCTCATCACAACGTCGACCCGCGAGGCACCGGAATGCCGGGCGACGTTGTTCAACGCCTCCTGCACGGTCCGCAGCAACACCACGTCGACCGAGGTCTGCAGCGCCACCGGATCACCGATCACCCGGAACGACGACGGCAGCGAGACCCCGGAGACCAACCGTCGCAACGCGTCTTCCAGAGACGAACCGTCCAAAGGCGACGGTGCGTTGGACGCCACCAGTGCCCGTGCCTCGCGGAGGTTCTCCCGCGCGGTCTGCAATGCCAGCTCCACGTTCGGCTGCGCGCCCTGCAGCAGCGTGATGATCGACGTGAAGCCCTGCGCCAGCGTGTCGTGGATGTCCGCCGACCACCGCGCCCGTTCGGCCTCGATGGTCAGCGCCTCGATCCGTTCGAGCAACTCGCCGCGCTGCTTGCTCTGGTCGGCGATGCGGCTGATCGCCCAGCCGAACGCCTGGGAGAAACCGATGATCAGCAACGCCGCCGGCCAGGGCAGCGACGGCTCCATCCCCGCCGCGTAGGTGAGGATCTGCGGGGTGCAGACGAACAACACCATCGGCACGAACGCCCACCAGATCGGCAGCATCATGTAGATCTGCGGCACCAGGCCGAACAGCGCGAACGTCGCCGAGCCGCTGAACCACACGGCGGGCGCGAACATCGCGAGCGAGCCCGCCGCGTAGACGAACCCGCGCCAGTCGTCGAGGCTTCGCTCGACGAGGCGCCGCCCGTAGAAGATGAAGAAGAGTCCGTTGAGCACGAGCAGACCCGCTGCCGACAGGCGGTCGGTGAGCGGGTTGCCGTCGAACAGCACGATCACCAGCGCGGTGGTCTGGGTGACCGCGAACAGCACGTACCAGGCGATCAGTTGTGAGCGTTGGTCCAGCGGAACGTCCGTGACACGAGCAGCAGACCCGCGATCGTCCACGCACCGAGCACCAGCGCGATCTTGCCCAGCTCCCATGATCCCGCCGCCTCCATCGCCGCGTAACCGTCGTTCAGTGCGAACACCGAGCGGAAACCCTGACACACCCACTTGAGCGGGAAGAGCGAACCCGTGATCCGCAGGGAGTCCGGCAGCACCGCCTGGCTGATGAAAACACCCGACAGGAACTGCAGCACGATGTACGGCAGGTTCAGCACGCCGGCGGCGTTGCGGGTGGTCTTGGCGATCGAGCTGAGCCCGACGCCGATCAGCGAGCACGAGATCACGCCCAGGGTGAACACCCAGCCGAACGTGAACCACTTCTCGGCCGTCGAGGGCAGCTCGACGTCGAACTTCAGCATCGCGACGACCATCAGCAGCGCGGCCTCGAAGAGACTCGACACGAAGACCAGGATGATCTTGCCGATGAAGTAGGACGTGAACGGCATCGGCGTGCCGCGCAGTCGTTTCAACGTGCCGTCCTCGCGGTCGGCCACGACGCTGATGCCGAGTCCGACGAACGAGGTCGAGATGATGCCGGCGCCGATCATGCTGGCCGCGAACATCTGCCCGGCCGCGGCCTCGTGCACGTAGACCGTGCCGAGCAGCAGCATCAGGATCGCGGGCAGCGACACGGTGAAGATGAGGTTTTCCTTCTGCCGGAAGAACTCCCGCAGCTCGGTCGCACCCCTCGAGAGACCGAGCGAAAGGGTTCCGGGCAGGGCAGCCGCGGTGGTCATTTGATCAGCTCCAGGTAGATGTCTTCCAGCGACGGGCGGGTGACGGTGAGTTCGGCGAGCTCGCCCTGCTTGGACAGCTCGACGATCACCTTGGTGGGCTCGGAGGTCTTGATCTCCTGGTAGCCGCGGTCGGACAGCCAGCGCACGGTGGCGTCGGCGTGGGCGCGGCCGTTCAACGTCTGCGGCGTGCCCTCGGCGACGATGCGGCCCCCCGCCAGCACCGCCACCCGGTCGGCGAGCGCCTCGGCCTCGTCCAGGTAGTGCGTGGTCAGCAGGATCGTGGTGCCCTCTGCGGCCAGCAGCTTGATCAGGCCCCAGAACTGGCGGCGCGCCTCGGGGTCGAAGCCCGTGGTCGGCTCGTCCAGGAACACCAGTTCCGGGCGTCCGATGATGCCGAGCGCCACGTCGAGCCGGCGGCGCTGGCCACCGGAGAGCGTGCCGGCGCGGGACTTCGCCTTCTCGGTGAGCCCGACGAGGTCGATGACCTCCTCCGGGTCACGCGGGTTCGCGTAGTACTTGGCGTAGTGGCGCACGGCCTCGTTGACCGTGAGCGTGGCGGCGTCCGTCGCGCTCTGCAGGACGATGCCGAGCCTCGAGCGCCACAACCGGTCGGCCTTGGCCGGGTCGACGCCCAGCACGCTCACCTCGCCGGCATCCCGGTCGCGGTGCGCCTCCAGGATCTCCACCGTCGTCGTCTTGCCCGCCCCGTTCGGTCCGAGGACCGCGAAGACCTCGCCCCGTGCGACGTCGAGGTCCACCCCTGCCACCGCCTGGTGGCCCTTGTAGGCCTTCTGGAGGCCCCTCACTCGAATCGCGTTCATGGGGAAAATCCTGCTGTTTCGAGGGTGATCTCCGGGACGACCGCACCGCTGACTCCGGTTGTCAACCGACCGGTGGACACGCGGCCGTGTTTCGGCCGTGTTTCCACTCTGCGGTATCGGCCTTTCGGGTGATAGAACGGCTGAGTGCATCTGACGCCGCATGAACGCGACAAGCTCCTCGTGCACGTCGCCGCCGACGTGGCCCGGCGCCGTCTCGAACGCGGGGTGCTGCTGAACTACCCCGAGGCCGTCGCGTTGATCACCGACCACGTGCTGGAGGGCGCGCGGGACGGTCGCACGGTCAGCGAGCTCATGGAGAGCGGACGCACCGTGCTCGCGCCGGAGCAGGTCATGCGCGGGGTGCCGGAGATGATCGACTCGGTGCAGGTCGAGGGGACGTTCCCGGACGGCACGAAGCTCGTCACCGTGCACCACCCGATCGCGCCCTCCGCCGGTCCGGCGCCGGGTGAGGTGGTCGTCGGCTCCGAGCCCGTCGAGCTCAATCCGGGACGGCCGCGCATCTCCATGGTCGTCGTGAACGTCGCTGACCGGCCTGTTCAGGTCGGGTCGCACTTCCACTTCGCCTCGGTCAACGCGGGGCTGGACTTCGACCGCGAGGCCGCGTTCGGCTACCGGCTCGACATCCCTGCTGGCACGGCGGTGCGGTTCGAGCCTGGTGTCGAGCGCGAAGTCACGCTGGTTCCGTTGGCAGGCTTGAGGATTGTCCGGGGGTTGCAGCGATGATCGACCGCGAGCGCTACGCCGAACTGCTCGGGCCGACGGTCGGCGACCGGATCCGGCTCGCCGACACCGACCTGTTCATCGAGGTCACCGAGGATCTGAGTCGCGGCGCCGGGTCGGGTGACGAGGTCATCTTCGGCGGCGGCAAGGTGATCCGCGAGTCGATGGGGCAGGGGATCGCGACCCGTGCCGAGGGTGCTCCCGACCTGGTCATCACCGGTGCGGTGATCCTCGACCACTGGGGTGTCGTCAAGGCCGACGTCGGCGTGCGGGACGGGCGGATCGTCGCGATCGGCAAGGCGGGCAACCCGGACACGATGGACGGGGTGCACCCGTCGCTGGTCATCGGGCCGTCGACGGAGATCCTGTCCGGCAACGGGAAGATCCTGACCGCGGGCGGCATCGACTGCCACGTGCACTTCATCTGCCCGCAGATCGTGGACGAGGCCTTGGCTTCTGGCCTCACCACGTTGATCGGCGGCGGCACCGGACCGGCGGAGGGCACCAAGGCCACGACCGTGACGCCGGGCGCGTGGTACCTCGACCGCATGCTGACGTCGATGGACCACATGCCGATCAACGTTCTGTTGCTGGGCAAGGGGAACACGGTCTCCGAAGAGGGCCTGCGCGAGCAACTGGCCGGCGGCGCGGGTGGGTTCAAGCTGCACGAGGACTGGGGTACGACGCCGGCCGCGATCGACGCGTGCCTGCGGGTCGCGGACGAGTCCGGGGTGCAGGTGGCGATCCACACGGACACGTTGAACGAGGCCGGGTTCCTCGAGTCCACTGTGGACGCCATCGCCGGTCGCTCGATCAACGCCTACCACTCCGAGGGTGCCGGTGGCGGGCACGCGCCGGACATCATCCGGGTGGTCTCGCTGCCGAACGTGCTGCCGTCGTCGACCAACCCGACGCGCCCGCACACCGTCAACACGCTCGAAGAACACCTCGACATGCTGATGGTGTGCCACCACCTCAACCCGTCCGTGCCGGAGGACCTGGCGTTCGCGGAGTCGCGGATCAGGCCGACCACGATCGCGGCCGAGGACCTGCTGCACGACCTGGGCGCGATCTCGATGATCAGCTCTGACTCCCAGGCGATGGGGCGGGTCGGCGAGGTGATCATCCGGACCTGGCAGACCGCGCACGTGATGCAGTCACGTCGTTCGATGGACGCCAACCTGCGGGCACGGCGGTACGTCGCGAAGTACACGATCAACCCTGCGGTGGCGCACGGGATCGCGTCCGAGGTCGGGTCGGTCGAGGTCGGGAAGCTCGCCGATCTGGTGTTGTGGGAGCCCAAGTTCTTCGGCGTGCGGCCGTCGGTGGTGCTGAAGGGCGGGTTCATCGCGTGGGGTGCGATGGGTGACGCCAACGCCTCGATCCCGACGCCGCAGCCGGTGTGGGCGCGGCCGATGTTCGGTGCGACTGCTGGGGCGGCTTCCAGCGTGTTCTTCGTTTCGCCTGAGGCAATCGAGGCCGGGATCGACTCGCGTTATGCGCGGCGGGTTCTGGCTGTCGAGAGCACCCGTTCGGTCACCAAGGCGGACATGGTGCTGAACGACGCTATGCCGGACGTGCGGGTGGATCCGGACAGCTTCGCCGTGCACGTCGACGGCGATCTGGTGGAGCCTTCGCCGGTGTCCGAGTTGCCGATGGCCCAACGGTATTTCCTGTTCTGATGCTGACCGCGCTGATCCTCGCCGACTCCCGGTTCCCGGGTGGCGGACACGTGCACTCCGGTGGCCTCGAGGAGGCTGCCGCGCGTGGGTTGGTCGTGGACGAGCCGTCGCTGGAGTCGTTCCTGCACGGGCGTTTGCTGACCGCCGGGTTGCTGGCGGCCGGGTTCGCGGCCGCGGCGGCTCGTGGTGAGGATCTTGCCGAGCTGGATGCCGAGTTGGACGCGCGGACGCCGTCGCCTGCTCAGCGCGAGGCTTCGCGAGCGCAGGGGCGAGGGATGTTGCGGGCGGCCCGGCGGGCCTGGCCCTCCGAGCGGCTGTCGGCGCTGCCTCGGGATCCGCACCAGCCGCTGGTGATCGGAGTGCTGGTCGGTGATGCTTTTGAAGCCGCACTGACCTGCGCATATCTGTCTGTCAGCGGCCCGGCTTCCGCAGCGGTGCGGCTGCTCGGACTCGACCCGTTCGGGGTCAACGCGATCGTGGCTTCTCTCGACGTCGAGGAAGTTGCTGCGCGGGCGTGCAAGGAACTGCCCGCGCTCGGTTCACCTGCCTTGGATCTCCTTGCCGAGGCACATGTTCGACGTGAAGGGGTGCGTCTCTTTGGGAGCTAATCACGGGCCCGACCCGCACGACCACCACCACGGATCCGCGCCGCGCATCGGCATCGGCGGCCCGGTCGGCAGCGGCAAGACCGCGCTGACCGCGGCGCTGTGCCGTGCGCTGGGGTCGCAGCTGGAGTTGGCGGTCGTCACCAACGACATCTACACGACCGAGGACGCCGATTTCCTGCGTCGAGCCGGGGTGCTGGACCCGTCGCGGATCGAGGCGGTGCAGACGGGATGTTGTCCGCACACGGCGATTCGTGACGACATCACGGCGAACCTGGACGCGGTCGAGCGCCTGGAACACCGGTTCTCCGGGTTGGACCTGGTGATCATCGAGAGCGGTGGGGACAACCTGACCGCGGTGTTCTCGCGCGGGCTGGTCGACAGGCAGATCTTCGTCGTCGACGTGGCCGGCGGGGACAAGGTGCCGCGCAAGGGCGGTCCGGGTGTCACGACCGCGGATCTGCTGGTGATCAACAAGATCGACCTGGCGCCCTACGTCGGCGCGGACATGGACGTGATGATCTCGGACGCGCACCGGATGCGCGGCTCGTTGCCGGTGATCGCCCAGTCCCTGGTGGAGACGCCGGAAGCGCCCGAGGTCGCCAAGTGGGTGCTTGAACAGCTGTGAAGGCTTCCGCGCGGTTGGTGGTGGCGTTGGACTCGCACGGCAACAGCGTCGTGCGGGTCCTGCGGTCGCAGTCGCCGTTGACACTGGTGCCTGCGCGACGGGTCGGTGCTGTCGCGCTGGTGCACCTCGTGAGCTCGGTGACGTCTCCGCTCGGTGGAGACTCACTTGAGCTGACAGTCGAAGTCGGGCCTGGAGCCTCACTTGATCTACGCGGCGTGGCGGCGACGCTGATGCTGCCCGGCCCGACCGGTTTGCCGTCTTTTTCCTCGGTGCGGTTTTCCGTGGAGGGCACTGTCCGATACCTGCCAGAGCCGACCGTGGTGACTCGGCGTGCGGACCACACCGCAGTGGTGGAGGCCGAATTGGACAGTCACGCAGAGTTGTCGTTGCGCGAGGTTCTGGTGCTCGGCCGCGCGGGGGAGCCTGGCGGTGTTCTTTCCACCTTGGTGCGTGCAACCCGTTGCGGCAGGCCGTTGTTGCACCAACAGCTCGTCGTCGGCTCGCCGGCGGTTGATCGTTCGAGTGCGGGACTCGCCGGCAAGCGGGTCGTCGGCACGTCGTTGATGTTGGACGCGGTCCCGCGGGCGTCGGGTGGCGGGGAGTGGTGGAACGTCGTTCCGTTGGCAGCGGGCGGAACCCTTGCCACCGCACTGGGTGATGACGTGGTCACGGTCACACGTGTGCTCGATGCCATCTGACTCGATCACGAATTCGATCCAGAACTGTTCTTTGTACGGACAGTCACCGTTCAGGTGGTGGTCATCACCACGCAGGCGGTTTCGCCATTCGTTCGCCGTGCGTATGGTCGCGGGTCCAGGGACCACGAGTTCTGCCGCTGCTTGGAGGTTCGCCGATGACGGAGACCACGAACATCGCGCTACCGGCGATGCGCGTGTCATACGAGCAGGGCTCGCTGAGCGAGTCGGAGCTTGCCGCCACTTGGCATGAACAGCTCCAGTTGTGGTTGGACGCCGCGACCAATGCCGGGCTGCCCGAGCCCAATGCGATGGTGCTGGCGACAACCGACACCAAGGGGCGTCCGTCGTCGCGGACGGTGTTGTTGAAGGGCCTTGACGCTCGTGGCGTGGTGTTCTTCACGAACTACACGTCGAACAAGTCGCACGACCTGATGGCGACTCGGTTCGCGTCCTCCACGTTCCCGTGGTTCGCGATGCAGCGGCAGGCGCACGTGCGTGGCGTGGTGGAGAAGGTCGGGCCCGTTGAGACCGCTGAGTACTGGAACTCGCGGCCTCGTGGGTCTCAGATCGGGGCTTGGGCTTCGCCGCAGTCCCGGGTGGTGAGCGGGCGGTCCACTTTGGATTCCGCGCTGCACAAGATCGAGCGGCAGTTTGCGGACACGGAGAAGATTCCGGTGCCGCCGCACTGGGGTGGGTGGAGGATTCGGCCTGAGGAGGTCGAGTTCTGGCAGGGGCGGCGGGATCGGATGCATGACCGGTTGAGGTTCCGATTGGGGCGGGACGGGTGGAATGTGGAGCGAGTAGCTCCGTAACTGCTGGTCCTGGCTTGGTTGGTTGAGGCTTTTGCGATGGGGCGCTTCCTGTGGGCGGGAGGCGCCCCTTTTTGCGTCTTCGGTGCGCGCACCGGTTCCGTCGGCGCGGGGCGATTTGGCGTCTGCAAGTACCGCCAACTCATGATCGAACCGCCTGTAACTACCGCCAACCTGGCCGCTGGGAACCCGACCCGGGGGTTGCGCGTCCTCAGGCTGGGAGAAGTGTCCGGATTTGGTGCGGGCATACTGGGATTTCGGCAACAGCTAGCTACGAGGTGCGGATTCACGTGTGCGGAGTGCTCGGACTCATCTGTTCTACCGAGGCTGCTGCGGCCTCCGCGCGGGGGAACGTGGCTGCGGCGTTGCGGTGTCAGCGGCATCGGGGGCCCGACGAGCAGGACACGTGGGCCGATGCCGAGGTCGTGTACGGGTTCAACCGGCTCGGGTTCATCGACTTGGACCACAGCCACCAGCCGTTGGTGTGGGGGCCGCCGGAGAACCCGACTCGGTACACGCTGAACTTCAACGGCGAGATCTACAACTACAAGGAGTTGCGGGCCGAGTTGGCCATGCACTTCGGCGCCCAGTTCAAGACGGAAGGTGACGGAGAGGCCATCGTTGCCGGGTACCACTACAAGGGTGCCGACTGGGTCAAGAAGCTTCGCGGGATGTTCGCGTTCATGATCTGGGACGCGCAGGAGCGGGTCGTTTTCGGCGCGCGGGATCCGTTTGGGATCAAGCCGTTGTACTGGGCGTCCGGGCCTGGTGGGGTGGCGTTCTCGTCGGAGAAGAAGTCGCTGTTGCAGCTGACCGGGGTGCTGGGGATCTCGCAGGAGTTGGACCAGACGGCGTTGCAGCATTATTTGGTGTTGCAGTACGTGCCGGAGCCCGAGTCGTTGCACAAGGCGATTCGGAGGGTCGAGTCCGGGACGTCGTTCAAGGTGTCGCCGGGTGGGCAGGTGCTGTTCAACCGGTACTTCAAGCCCGTGTTCGCGCCGCGTCCGGTGAACGGTGAGCACGAGGCCGAGGCGTTGCACGAGCGGATTGCCGAGGTCATGCGGGACTCGGTGGCCAAGCACATGATCTCGGACCCCGATGTGACGGTCGGGGCGTTCCTGTCGGGCGGGATCGACTCGACGGCCACGGCTACGTTGGCGAAGTTGCACAACCCGAACTTGATCGCCTTCACCAGTGGGTTTGATCGTGAGGGGTACTCCGAGGTGGATGTGGCCGCTGAGACGGCGGCTGCCATCGGGGTGCGGCATGTGGTGCGGACGGTCTCGCCGGACGAGATGATGGAAGAGCTGCCGCTGATCATCTGGTACTTGGATGATCCGGTGGCGGACCCCGCGTTGGTGCCGTTGTGGTTCATCGCGCGGGAGGCGCGGAAGTACGTCAAGGCGGTGTTGTCCGGGGAGGGTGCGGACGAGCTGTTCGGCGGGTACGTGATCTACCACGAGCCGCTTTCGTTGTCGCCGTTCGAGAAGGTGCCCGGCGGCGTGCGGAAGCTGATGGGCGCGGTGTCCAAAAGTATTCCGGAAGGCGTGCGGGGCAAGGATCTTCTCAGGCGCGGGGCGTTGAAGTTGGAGGAGCGGTACTACGGGAACGCGCGCAACTTCAGTGACGCGCAGGTGCGTGCGGTGTTCCCGGGGTACGTCGAAGGAATCGGGTTCCAGGACGTCACGGCGCCTTGGTACCGGGAGTCCGAGGGCTGGGATCCGGTGGCGCGGATGCAGCACATCGACCTGTACACGTGGCTGCGCGGCGACATCTTGGTCAAGGCGGACAAGGTGACGATGGCCAACTCGATCGAGTTGCGGGTGCCGTTCCTGGATCCCGAGGTCTTCAAGGTCGCGGCCGAGGTGCCGTTGGACCAGAAGCTGACGGAAGGCACGACGAAGTACGCGCTGCGGAAGGCGTTGGCGAAGATCATTCCGGCGCACGTGCTGAACCGGCCGAAGCTCGGGTTCCCGGTTCCCATTCGGCACTGGTTGCGGGCCGAGATGTACGACTGGGCGCGCGGGATCATCGCGGACTCGCAGACCGGGCACCTGCTGGACAAGAACGCGGTGCTGGAGTTGCTCGCGGAGCACAAGTCGGAGCAGTTCGACCGGAGCCGGCAACTGTGGTCGGTGCTGTGCTTCATGATCTGGCACGGGATCTTCGTCGAGGGGCGGATCAGCCCCAAGGTGCCGGAGCCGGTGTACCCCGTCCGTCTCTGAGTGGTGTTGGCGACACATTCACGTAAAGGACTTGTTAGTTGTCATAGGCTAACGATGTGGCCACTGTGGGGAGAAGCGCGCGCTCGACGTTCGTGATCGACACTCGACCGTTGAAGATCGTCGCGTATCGCCGGTTGTGGCTGTCCACGATCGTCACGGCGGTGGGCTCTCAGCTCACCGCCGTTGCCGTGCCCAAGCAGGTGTACGACCTCACCGGGTCGTCGGCCTGGGTCGGTATTGCCGCTGGTGTGGCGTTGGTGCCGCTGCTCGTGTTCGGGCTGTGGGGCGGGGCCATCGCGGACACCGTGGACCGGCGGAAGCTGCTGCTCGTCACGAACACCGGTATCGCCGTGTCGTCGGTGTTGTTGTGGGCGCAGGCGGCGATGAACATCGGCTCGGTGTGGCTGGTGATCGCGCTGCTGGGGTTGCAGCAGGTGTTCTTCGCGGCCAACGCGCCGGCTCGGCAGGCGTCGATCGCGCGGCTGGTGCCGGCCGAGTTGTTGCCGGCGGCCGGGGCGCTGGGGTCGACGGTCATGCAGTTCGGTGCGGTGCTCGGGCCGTTGCTGGCCGGGGCGTTGATGCCGGTCGTCGGGTTGCCGACGTTGTACCTGGTCGACGCGATCGCGCTGGTCGTGACGGTCTACGCGGTGTGGATGCTGCCTTCGATGCCGCCGTTGGACGGGGTGGTGCGGCGCGCTGGGCTGCGGGACGTGCTCGACGGGTTCGTGTACCTGTGGGCGCAGAAGGTGCTGCTGGCGAGCATGTTGCTGGACATCATCGCGATGGTGTTCGGCATGCCGCGGGCGCTGTTCCCGGAGATGGCTCAGCACACGTTCGGCGACCCGGCTGGTGGTGGGTTCGCGCTCGGTGTGCTGTTCGCCGCGATTCCGGTGGGTGCGGTGCTGTGCGGGCTCACGTCCGGGTGGATCTCGAACGTGCAGCGGCACGGTGTCGCGGTGACGCTGGCCGTGGTGGGCTGGGGGCTCGCGATCATGGGCTTCGGGCTGGCCGGGTCGTTGTGGGTCGCGGCGGCGTTCCTGGCGTTGGCCGGAGCCGCGGACATGGTGTCGATGGCGTTCCGCGGGGCGATTCTGCAGTCGGCTGCCACGGACGAGATGCGCGGCCGGATGCAGGGTGTCTTCATCGTCGTCGTGGCGGGTGGGCCTCGGATCGCGGACCTGTTGCACGGCACGGGTGGCGCGGCGTTCGGCACGGCTGCGGCGGTGACGGCCGGTGGGGTGCTGGTGATCGTCGCCGCCGTGACGATGGTGGTGCTGCTGCCCGCGATCTGGCGGTACCGGGTCAGTTCCGCGAGCTGACCTCGTTCGCGTTCGGTTCGGCGATCTGCACGTCCGAGCCCCAGTCGGTGAAGCGCGCCTCGTCGACGATCATGGCGTTCTGGAACTGGGTGGAGAACTTGATGCCCGCGGGCAGGCCGTTGCTGTCGGTCTCGATCTCGGCGGCCGAGCTCGTGACGCCCTGGTCGAGGGCGAGCTTGACCTCGTTGCGCAGGTTCTCGTCGGTGAGCGTGTCGTAGGCCTTCTGGTAGTCGACGGCGATCGAGTAGCGGGTGCGGTCGGCGACCTTCGCGGTCAGCCTGAGCACGCCTCCCGCCTGGACGACCGGCAGGTGGTACGTGGTGAAGACGGCCTGCTGGTAGATCACGTCGTGGTAGCCCAGCAGCGTGTTGGTGAGGTCGTCGTTGTCCTGCCGGGACAGTTTCAGCCACGGCTTGTCTTGCGGCAGACCGAAAACGGACGGCAGCTTCACGAACGCGGTGTCCGATGTGGTCGAGACGAACCGGAGTTCCTCCGGCGGGCCGCCGGTCTGCACCGGACGTTTGGTGGTGGCGTCGAGGCTCGGGGCGTCACCGAGGCGCACCGAGCCGTTCGCGGCCGCCGTGACGCCGCCCGCGGTCGGCGGCGAGATGGTGAAGCGGTAGGTCTTCTTCTCGTTGGCCGCTTTGGACACTCCGTCCACGAGGCTCTTCACGTCGCGGTACTGGTCGGGCTGTTGCTGCTGCGGTGCCGAGGTGCAGGCGGTCAGCGCGAGAGCGGCGAAGAGCAGCGTTGCCGTGCGGGTCACCGTGCGTGTCATAGCTACACCATATGGGTGAGGTAAGTGCGTGTCCGCGCTGGTAGCCGGGCAAAACGGGCACAATCCCAGGCCATGGCTGAAGCGACTCCACAAACGGAGCAACCGGAACTGCATCGGGCCATCGGTCCGAAGCTCCTGTTGTTCTTCGTCGTCGGCGACATCCTCGGAACCGGAATCTACGCGCTCACCGGCAACGTGGCCGGCAAGATCGGCGGCGCACTCTGGCTGCCCTTCCTGCTCGCGTTCGTGGTCGCGTTCCTCACCGCGTTCAGCTACCTGGAACTCGTGGGGAAGTATCCCAAGGCCGCGGGTGCCGCGCTCTACACGAACAGAGCGTTCAAGATCCAGTTCCTGACGTTCATGGTCGCGTTCGCGGTCATGTGCTCCGGCATCACCTCGGCCTCGTCGGCGGCGCTCGCCTTCGGTCGCACCTACCTGCGGCAGCTGCTGGTGGAGTTCTTCGACCTCGCGCTGAGCCCGGAGTCGCTGGTGATCACGGGTATCGCGGTGATCTTCATCGCGGCACTGGCGATCGTGAACTTCCGCGGCGTGTCCGAGTCGGTCAAGGCCAACGTGGTCCTGACCTGCATCGAGCTGTCCGGTCTGATCATCATCATCCTGATCGGCGCGTACGCGATCGCGGTCGGCGACGGTGAGCCCTCGCGGCTTACCGAGATCCACACGCCGCCGGGGACCAGCGTGATCCTGGCGGTCACCTCGGCGACGGCGCTGGCGTTCTTCGCGATGGTCGGCTTCGAGGACTCGGTGAACATGGCGGAGGAGTGCCAGAACCCGATCAAGATCTTCCCGCGCGCGATGCTGTGGGGCATGGGCATCGCGGCCACGATCTACGTGCTGGTGGCGATCACGTCGTCGTTGCTGATCCCGTCCGACGAGCTCGCCAAGGCGGGCAGCGGCGCGTTGCTGAAGGTGATTTCCGTTGGCGCGCCGGGGTTCCCGT
>NZ_JYJG01000347.1 GCF_000955955.1 Lentzea aerocolonigenes | reverse complement strand
GCGGGCAGCGGCGCGTTGCTGAAGGTGATTTCCGTTGGCGCGCCGGGGTTCCCGTTGTGGATCTTCGCGTTGATCGGCCTGCTGGCGGTCATCAACTCGGCTCTGATCAACATGCTGATGGCGTCGCGGCTGCTCTACGGCATGTCGAACGAGCAGATCATCCCGCGGTTCTTCGGCACCGTGCACCCGTTCCGCCGCACGCCGTGGATCTCGATCGTCTTCACGTCGGGCATCGCGGTGATCCTGGTGTCGTTCTTCGACATCGGCAAGCTCGGCGGCACGACGTCGTTGCTGTTGCTGGTGGTCTTCACCATCGTCAACATCGCGTGCCTGGTGCTGCGCAAGGAGAAGGTGGAGCACAAGCACTTCCGGGCGCCGACGTGGGCGCCGGTGCTCGGTTCCGTCACCTGCGCGTACCTCGCGATTCCGGTGCTGTCCGGGCGGCCGTGGGACGACTACAAGATCGCGGGCTTCCTGCTGCTGGCCGGTCTGGTGCTCTGGGCGATCAACCGCGTGACGCACGGCAAGGTGGAGATCCACCCGGAGAACCTGTCGAAGTAGCTCAGTCCAGCAGGTGCCTCAGGAACCGGTCGGGCTCACCCAGGAAGTTGCGGGTGAGCGCGACCGGTTCCGCTGCGTCGTAAGGGACTTCGTCGATCTCGCCGTCGGTGATCTCGAGGATCTGGGCGTTCGGCGCGGCGAGCAGGATCGGCGAGTGGGTGGCGATGATGAACTGCGAGCCTTCGTTGACCAGTTCGTGCATGCGCCGCAGGACCGTGAGGCATCCCTTCACGGACAGCGCTGCTTCCGGCTCGTCCAGCACGTAGAGGCCCCGGCCGCCGAACCTGTGCGTCATCAGGTCCATGAAGCTCTCGCCGTGCGACCGCTCGTGCAGCGACTTGCCGCCGTACGAGGCGTGGATGCCCTGGCCGATCCGGTCGATCTCGGTGGCGACGTTGTAGAACGACTCGGCTCTGAGGAAGAAACCGGTTCGCGGCTTCCTGGTGCCCCAGCTCAGCGTCAGGTAGTCGCCGAGCGACGACTCGGTGGCTTTCGTGGCGAAGTTGAACGACTGCGTGCCGCCCTCGGCGTTGAACCCGGCCGCCACCGCGATCGCCTCTACCAGCGTCGACTTGCCCGCGCCGTTGTCGCCGACCAGGAACGTGACGGGTGTGGTGAGCTCGATCGGGTTCTTGATCAGGTGCTGGACGACCGGGAGCGTGAACGGGTAGCGGTGCGTGTCGTGGATTTCGTCGAGCCGGATCTGGCGGATGAACGTCATCCGACGCGGGCCAGTTCGACCGGGTCGTGGGCGCAGAACACCTCGACCTCGCCCTGCTTCTTGAGCTCCTTGAGTCGCTCCACATTGGACAGACGCTGTTCGCGGATCGTCTCGGTCTGCTTGACGGTGAGCTTGAGCGCGAAGATGTTGCTCGGCGGCGTTTCGATCTCGCCGCGGTAGAAGTAGGCGTCGCCCGCGTGCAGCAGCCAGCCGTCGTCGCTCTTGACCGCGATGCCCGTGTGGCCGCGCGTGTGGCCGATGAGCGGCACCATCAGGATGTCCTCCGGCAGGCCCGCGATGTTCTTGACCGCCTCGAACCCGTACCAGTCCTCGCCCTCGGCCTTGTGCGTCTCGAACGTGACCCCGTCGCGCTGCGCCTTCGGGTACCGCGCCCGCTCTTTGGCGTTGCGCGGGTTCGTCGCCGCGTCCAGCTCGGTGTCCAGCACGTGCACGGTGGCGTTCGGGAAGTCCCGCAGCCCGCCGGCGTGGTCCAGGTCGAGGTGGGTGAGCAGGATGTGCCGCACGTCGTCGGCGGTGTGGCCGCGCTTCTCGACCTGGCAGATCGCGGTCTCGTTGATGTCCAGCAGCGGCTTGAGCAGAGTCCGGCTGAGCGGGTCGAGCGTGCCCTTCGGGTCCGTCACCTCGTGCGTGCCGAAGCCGGTGTCGACCAGGACGAGGCCCTGGTCGGTCTCGATCAGCAGGCAGTGCGCCACGATGCCGCCCGCGACCATGGGCGGACGCATGGTGCCGCAGTTGAGGTGATGAACCTTCATGGAGGATTCCTTCCGCTGGCCCCGTAGGCTGCAGCCTCATGTTGGGGATCTCGTACGAGGGTGCCACCGCTGTGATCACGACTGTAGGCGCAGGCCTGCGGTCTTTCGAAGTGGACGGCGTTCCGTATGTGGAGACATTCGGACCCGACGAGAAGCCGCCGATGAGCGCCGGGGCCGTGCTGATCCCCTGGCCGAACCGGACTGCTGGGGCTTCCTGGGTGCTGGACGGGGTTCGGCAGCAGTTGGATGTGACTGAGCCGGCTCGGGGGAACGCTATTCACGGGCTGGTTCGGCGGCGGCCTTGGTCGACGTTGGAGCACACCGGGTCGTTGGTGTCTTTGCAGACGACGGTGGAGCCTCAGGCTGGATGGCCTGCGGCGTTGTATCTCACTGTGTCGTATGCGCTGGATGACAACGGGCTGACGGTCACGCACGGGGTGAAGAACGTCGGGGATGTGGCGACGCCGTTCGGGGTTGGGACGCATCCCTATCCGCGGGCCGGGAACGCGGCTACTGATTCGTGCACGTTGACGTTGGCGGCTACGACGGTGCTGCCGTTGGATGTTGAGCGGATGGTGCCCTCAGGGGAAGCGGTTGCCGTTGAGGGGACTTCGTACGACTTCCGGGAGGGGCGGGAGCTCGCCGGCGTGCACCTGGACACGCCGTTCGGCGGGTGTGAACCGGGGCGGGACGGACTGATCCGGCACTCGCTGACCGCGGAGGACGGTGGGGTCGAGGTCTGGGCGGACCCCGCGTTCCGGTGGGTGCAGGTGTACACGCCGGACTCCTACCCGGACCGCGGGCGGGCGGTGGCGATCGAGCCGATGACGTGCCCGCCGGACGCGTTGAACTCGGGGATCGACCTGATCTGGGTCGCGCCGGGTGAGTCCTGGGGTGCCCGGTGGGGGATCAGGCCGCTCTCGTAGCGAAACGCGGGCCCAACCGTTAGCGTTGCTAACCATGAACATCGCGATCACCGGGGGCTACGTCGTTCCCGTCGACGGAGAGCCTGTCGAGGGTGGAACTGTTCTCATTCAGGACGGGAAGATCGTCGCGGTTGGGGCCGACGTCGACATTCCCGACGGGGTTGAGGTTGTCGACGCTGACGGGGCGTGGGTGCTGCCTGGCTTTGTCGAGGCGCACGGGCACATCGGTGTCCATGAGGAGGCCGAGGGGTGGGCCGGGCAGGACACCAACGAGATGACCGACCCGGTCGGCGCGCGGATGCGGGCACTCGACGCCATCAACCCCGCTGATCTCGGGTTCGGGGACGCGCTCAGCGGTGGCGTCACGACCGCGGTGATCAAGCCAGGGTCGGGGAACCCGATCGGTGGCCAGACGGTGGCGGTCAAGTGCTGGGGGCGGACTGTTGACGAGATGCTCGTCAAGGAGCCGGTGAGCGTCAAGAGTGCGCTTGGGGAGAACCCGAAGCGGGTGTACGGCGAGAAGGGGAAGTTGCCGTCCACGCGGCAAGGGGTTGCGGCGGTCATCCGGGACGAGTTGACCAAGACGCAGGATTATGTGGCGAAGAAGGCTGAGGCTGAGGCCGACGGGAAGGCCTTTGACCGCAACAACACGCAGGAGATCCTGGCGAAGGTGCTCAGTGGTGAGCTGCCTTGGTGCCAGCACGCGCATCGGGCGGATGACATCGCCACGGCCATCAGGCTGTCGGAGGAGTTCGGTTACAAGCTGATCCTCAACCACGGCACTGAAGGGCATCTGATCGCGGATCTCATCGCGGAGAAGCAGATTCCGGTGATCATCGGTCCGCTGTTCACCTCGCGGTCCAAAGTGGAGGTTCGGAACCGGGGGTTGCGGAACCCCGGGATCCTGGCGCGGGCCGGGGTGGAGCTGGCGATCACCACTGACCATCCCGTTGTGCCGATTCACTTCCTGGTGCACCAGGCCACGTTGGCGGTGAAGGAAGGGTTGGATCCGGAGGTCGCCATCAGGTCGTTGACGGTCAACCCCGCGCGGATCATGGGGCTCGATGATCGGGTCGGCGCGTTGAAGCCGGGGCTCGACGGCGATGTTGTCATCTGGTCCGGGGATCCGCTGGACGTGATGAGCCGGGCCCTGCACGTGTATGTGGAGGGGCGCGAGGTCTACACGTTCGACGAGCGGAAGGGTGAAGGGGTCGTGGCCGACCCCTTCTACCGGGAACAGCCGTAGTTGATCGTTACCGCAGGCCTCGGCCGATGACGAGGCGCTGGATCTGGTTGGTGCCTTCGAAGATTTGCAGGACCTTGGCCTCGCGCATGTAGCGCTCGACCGGGAAGTCGCGGGTGTAGCCGGCGCCGCCGAGAACTTGGACGGCGTCGGTGGTCACCTTCATGGCCGCGTCGGTGGCGATCAGCTTGGCGATCGACGCCTGCTGGCGGAAGGGGCGGCCGGCGTCGCGCATGCGGGCCGCGTGGAGGTACGTGGCTCGGGCTGATTCCACGGCGGCGGCCATGTCGGCCAGGAGGAACTCGAGGCCCTGGAATTCGATGATCGGGCGGCCGAACTGGGTGCGGGTCTTGGCGTAGGCCACGGCTTCGTCCAGGGCGGCTTGGGCCAGACCGACGGCGCAGGCGGCGATGCCCAGGCGGCCCGAGTCCAAAGCGGACAGTGCGATCTTCAGGCCGTCGCCTTCGGAACCGATCAGGCGGTCGGTGCCGAAGCGGACGTCGTCGAAAGCCAGCTGAGCGGTGATGGAGCCGGTGAGGCCCATCTTGCGTTCCGGGGTGTCGGCGGACAGGCCGCGTGCGTCGCCGGGGGCCAGGAAGCAGGAGATGCCCCGGCCGCCGTCCGGGGACGTGCGGGCCATGAGGGTGTAGAAGTCGGCGGCGCCGGCGTGGGTGATCCACGCCTTGGTGCCGTTGACGACGTACTCGGAGCCCTTGCGGACGGCTCGGGTCGACATGGCGGCCGGGTCGGAGCCCGCCTGGACCTCGGAGAGGGCGTAGCCGCCGAGGAGTTCGCCTTCGAGCATCTCGGGGAGCCAGCGGTCCTGCTGTTCGCGGGTGCCGAAGGTGGCGAGGCCGTAGCAGGACATGACGTGCACGGACATGCCGACGGCGACGGTCATCCAGGCAGAGGCGACCTCTTCGAGGGCCTGCAGGTACACCTCGTAGGGCTGCGCGCCGCCGCCGAAGTCCTCGGCGTACGGCAGGCCCAGCAGGCCGGCCCTGCCCAGCAGGCGGAACGCGTCGCGGGGGAACTTCTCGTTCTCCTCCGCGTCCGCGGCGTGGGGCTTCAGCTCGTCCCGCGCGATCTCCCTGACCAGCGCAATCAGGTCCTCGGCCTCTTGGGTGGGCAGCAGCCTCTCGGCGGGCATCGTCGACCTCCGGTGTGTACTGGTAGCTGTACTGTAGGACGTACGTCAGTACAGTTGCCAGTGAGTGTGGCAAGGTCGTCACATGACGCGGGCTCTCACGCAGCGGCAGGCTGAGCTGCTCACCCGGTTGGAGGCTCTCTTCCTCACCGAGGGCTTCGGTCACCTCACGCTCGATGACATCGCGGGCAGGCTGCACTGCTCGAAGTCGACGCTGTACGCGCTCGCCGGCAGCAAGGAACAGTTGGCCGTGCGGGTGGTCGGCCGGTACTTCAAGGGTGCCGCCGAACGCATCGAGAAGCGCATCGCAGGCCTTAACGACGTGCGCAAACGCATCGGAAGTTACCTCGCGGGCGCGGCCGAGGAGCTGTCGAAGGCCTCGGCGGCGTTCATCGCGGACGTGTCCGACTTCCCGCCGACGAGGGCGACGTACGAGCGCAACGCGCGCGCCGCCGCCGAGCGCATCAAGGCGTTCATCCAGGACGGGGTCGAGCTGCACGTGTTCCGCGAGGTGCACGCGGTGCTGTTCGCCGAGATGGCCGGGTTGCTCATCGAGAGCATCCAGACGGGTGTCCTCACGAAGCGGGCAGGCGTTTCGGACGCCGAGGCGTTCACCGCTTTGGGCGAGTTGTTGTTGGATGGGCTTCAAAGGACCGGAGCCTCCCCGAAGGAGTAGAACGCAGTGATCGTGGTTGCTGGTGAGGCACTGGTCGACATGGTGCCGGTGGGGGACGACGAGCTGACGCCGCTCGCGCCGAAGCTCGGTGGCGGGCCGTACAACGTCGCGGTGGCGTTGGGGCGGCTGGACGTGCCGACGAGCTTCCTGTCGCGGGTGTCGAGCGACCACTTCGGGGAGCAGCTGGTCAAGCGGCTGCACGCGTCGAACGTGGGCACGGAGCTGGTCCAGCGCGGACCGGAGAACACGACTTTGGCCGTCGTCGGGCTCGCCGATGACGGTTCGGCGCGCTACTCGTTCTACGTCGACGGCACGGCCGACCGGCTCGTCGAGGACCCCGGGCCGCTGCCTGCCGACGTGCGGGCCGTGTCGTTCGGCACGCTGTCGCTCGTCCTGGAGCCCGGCGCCTCGGTCTACGAGAAGGTCCTGAGGCGCGAGAGCAAGCGTTTGCTCACCGCACTCGACCCCAACATCCGGGCCGGGCTGATCGACGATCCGGGCGCCTACCGCGCGCGGTTCCGGTCGTGGCTGCCGGACGTCGGGTTGCTGAAGCTGTCCGTCGAGGACGCGCAGTGGCTCGCGGAGGAAAGCGACGTGATCGAGATCGCAAGGACGTGGATTTCACAGGGACCGGCCGCGGTCGTGCTCACCAGAGGTGGCGACGGTCTGTCGGTGATCACCGCCACGGGACAGGTCGACGTGCCGCCCGTGAAGGTGGACGTGGTCGACACGATCGGGGCCGGGGACACGGTGCAAGGTGCCCTGCTCGCGTGGCTGCACGACCACGACGTGTTGAGCGTGGAGAAGGTCCGGGCACTCGCGAGTGAGGAATGGACCGCCGCATTGACCTACGCGGGTGCCGCCGCCGCGATCACATGTTCGCGCGCGGGTGCCGAGCCGCCTTTTGCGAGCGAACTCACCGCTGCGTTGGCTGGATAAAGCCGAGGAACGGACTACCGTGAGGTAGCCGCGCTAGAAACTGGCATTACGGATGTGATGCCGGTCCCATCTCACAGAATCGGTTCACACCGCTGCTGCGAGGCGGGCCTTCCGCCGACTAGCGTGAGTGAACTCAGAAGACTCAGATCCCAACGGGGTGGTCCGAGACGACGGCAGGCCGTGCGACCTGCCGCCACCCCGTCCGAGCGTTGAGAGGGACTTGAATGCCCGACGCGACGACTGCGCCGAACGACACCCAGACCGTCGCGCTGCGCCACGGGGGCGGAGAGCTCGAGATGAAGGTGGTGCCGGCGACCGAAGGCGCGTCCGGCATCGAACTCGGCAAACTGCTGTCGACGACCGGTCTGGTAACCCTGGACACCGGTTTCGTCAACACGGCCTCCTGCTCCTCCGAGATCACCTACATCGACGGTGACGCGGGCATTCTGCGTTACCGCGGGTATCCGATCGAGCAGCTGGCCGCGCGTTCGAACTTCATCGAGGTCAGCTACCTGCTGATCTACGGCGAGCTGCCCACCCAGGCCCAGCTGGACGACTTCTCCTCCAAGATCAGCAGGCACACGCTGCTGCACGAGGACCTCAAGCGCTTCTTCGACGGCTTCCCGCGTGACGCGCACCCGATGCCGGTGCTGTCCTCCGCGGTGTCGGCCCTGTCGACCTTCTACCAGGACTCGCTGTCGCCGTTCGACGCGAACCAGGTGGAAATCTCCACGATCCGCCTGCTCGCCAAGCTGCCGACCATCGCGGCCTACGCGTACAAGAAGTCGATCGGTCAGCCGTTCCTCTACCCGGACAACTCGCTTGGCCTGGTGGAGAACTTCCTGCGGATGACCTTCGGCTTCCCGGCCGAGGCCTACGACCTCGACCCGGACCTGGTCCGCGCGCTCGACCTGCTGTTCATCCTGCACGCCGACCACGAGCAGAACTGCTCCACGTCGACCGTGCGCCTGGTCGGCTCGTCCGAGGCGAACCTCTTCGCGTCCATCTCCGCCGGCATCAACGCCCTGTTCGGCCCGCTGCACGGCGGCGCGAACAGCGCGGTGCTGGAGATGCTCGAGAAGATCAAGGCCGACGGCGGCGACGTGAAGGCGTTCGTCAACAAGGTCAAGAACAAGGAGGACGGCGTCCGCCTGATGGGCTTCGGCCACCGGGTCTACAAGAACTACGACCCGCGCGCCGCGATCATCAAGAAGACCGCCGACGAGATCCTCGGCAAGCTCGGCGCCGACGACCAGCTGCTCGACATCGCGAAGCAGCTGGAAGAGGCCGCTCTGAGCGACGAGTACTTCATCTCCCGCAAGCTCTACCCGAACGTGGACTTCTACACGGGTCTGATCTACCGGGCGATGGGCTTCCCGACGAAGTTCTTCACCGTGCTGTTCGCGCTCGGCCGTCTCCCCGGCTGGATCGCGCACTGGCGCGAGATGATCAACGACCCGGCCACGAAGATCGGCCGTCCGCGGCAGATCTACACCGGCCCGACGGAGCGCGACTTCATCTCGATGGAGAACCGCTGATCGCGTAGTACTGCTTCACCGAAAGGCGCGCCCGTTCTGCGGGCGCGCCTTTCGCTTTGTAACGTCAGAGGGTGAGCTCTCCCTCTGTTGTCTGGTTCCGTCGTGATCTGCGAACGGCCGATCATCCTGCCTTTCTCGCGGCGGCGGAACGATCTCCTCGGGCACTCGCGTTGTTCGTTCTCGACGATCGGTTGCTGAAACCGTCCGGACAGCCGCGAATCGATTTCCTGCACCGCTGTTTGCACGCGTTGAACGACCAACTCGGCGGCCGTTTGATGGTGGTGCACGGCGACCCGGTGGAGGTGGTGCCTCGGGTGGCGCGGGAGATCGGTGCGGAGAGCGTGCACATCTCCGCGGACTGCGCGCCGTACGGGCGGAAGCGCGACCAGGCCGTCGAAGAAGCGTTGGGGGACATCGAACTCGTCCGGTCCGGCTCGCCCTACGCCGTGACTCCGGGCAGGGTGCGCAAACAGGACGGAACGCCGTTCAAGGTCTTCACGCCGTTCCGCAACGCCTGGCTGGACCACGGCTGGCGCAAGCCGGCGGACACCGGCGCGTCCACTCTGGACTGGATCGAATCAGGCCACAGCGTCGAACTTCCTGCCACAACTCGAAAACTCCCGGATGCGCTCAAGCTGTGGGAGGAGTTCCGGGATGAACGACTTGAGGACTACGACAACACGCGCGACCGTCCCGACCTCGACGCGACGAGCAGGCTGTCGGCGTACCTGAGGTTCGGCGTGCTGCACCCGCGGACGTTGCTGCAGGACTGCGACGGCACGTTCCGCAGCGAGCTGGCCTGGCGTGAGTTCTACGCGGATGTGTTGTGGCACAAGCCGGAAACCGCGCGCGAGAACTACGACCGCAAGTTCGACCGGATGCAGCACGACAACGACGAGGAGCTGTTCGAGGCCTGGACGCAGGGCCGCACCGGCTACCCGATCGTCGACGCCGGCATGCGGCAGTTGTTGCAGGAAGGCTTCATGCACAACAGGGTCCGCATGATCGTGGCCAGCTTCTTGGTGAAGGACCTGCATCTGCCGTGGTGGTGGGGCGCGAGGCACTTCATGAAGCACCTCGTGGACGGCGACCTCGCGTCGAACCAGCACAACTGGCAGTGGGTCGCGGGGTGCGGCACGGACGCGGCGCCGTACTTCCGCGTGTTCAACCCGTTGACGCAGGCCAAGAAGTTCGACCCGGACGGCGCGTACGTCCGCAAGTACGCGCCGGACAGCATCGACCTGACACCGATCGTCGACCACGCCGTGGAACGACAGGTGGCCCTCGACCGGTATCAGGCCATCAAGTCAGCCTAGATCTTCAACGCTTCCCGGAGCTTCACGCGAGCGCCCGTCCGGAGCACCGCGTTCGCGTAGACCTTGCCGCCCAGCCACGTGATGGCCGCGATGGCTGCCAGGGCAAGCGCCACGGCCAGCAGCACCTGCCACGCCGGAGCGACGCCCAGTGCCATCCGGCCCGGCATCAGGATCGGCGCGAACGGCGGCAGCAGCGACAGCACCGTCACGGTCGTGCCGGACGGGCTGCCGATCATCAGGTTGATGCCTGCCACGAACGCCACGATGATCGTCATGCTGATCGGTGTCAGCACCGACTGCAGTTCCTCCTGCCGCGACACCAGCGAAGCGGCCGCCGCGAACACCGTGGCGTACAAGAAGAAACCGAGCAGGTACCACAGCACGCCGGTCAACAGGGCGGTGCCGCCGAGAGCTCCCACGTCGATCACGTCGAACGCCGACGACAGCCCGAGCCCGACCGTGGAGATCACCAGTAGCTGCAGCAGACCGACCGCGCCGAGCCCGATCACCTTGCCCAGCAACAACTGCCACGGCCGGACGGTCGCGAGCAGGATCTCGACGACGCGGCTGGACTTCTCCTCGACCACGCCCTGGGCGACCATCGTGCCGTAGACCAGCAGCGAGTAGTACAGCAGCGCGGCCACGATCAACCCGATCGCGAGGCGCTGACCTCGTTGCGGGTCAACGGGTTCCAGCGCCGTCACGGCCACGTTGACGTCCGCCAGGCTCTCCGCGACCTGCTGCGGGGTCTTGCCGGTCTCGGCGAGCTGGGCGACCAGCACCTGCTGGCGCAGCACGTCGTTCAGCGCGGTCGTCAGCACCTCGTCGCCGGAGCCCTTGACGATCATCTTCAGCTCCGGTGGCGCACCGGTGACGAGCGCGTCCAGCGAGCCGTCGCGCACCTGCTGCTCGGCGCCGGACATCGTGGTGACATCACGCGTCTCGACGTCGATGCCGAACGCACGAGCCTTCTCCTGCAACGGATCCGCGAGCTGCGTCGCCTGGCCGGAGAACCCGACGACGCTGCGCTGCTGGTCGTCGAACAGCACCGACTGCAAGACCACGTACCCGGCGAGCACGGCGATGATCACCGCTGTGCCGATCAGGAACGACCTGGTGCGCACCTTCGTGACGAACTCGCGTTTGGCCACCAACGAGACCGCTCGGGCCGACGTCATGCGCTCCTGCCCTCAGTGGTCACGACGTTGCGGAACAGCTCGGTCAGCGTGGGCCGATGGCGGGAGAACTCGTGCACGGGACCGGCGGCGAGAGCGGCGTGCAGGACGGTCTGGTCGTCGACGCCGGACGTCAGTTCCAGCACGCAGCGCGTCCCGTTCTTCTCGATCACCCGCACGCCGTCCAGCGTGACAGTCCAGTCGGTCGTTGGCGACTCAACGACCAGCCGCGGCACCCCGCCGGAGCGAAGTTCGTCCACCGTTCCGCTCGCGACCATCGAGCCGGCGCTGATGATGCCGACCCGGTCGCACAGCCGTTCCACCAGGTCGAGCTGGTGGCTGGAGAACACCACGGGCACGCCGGCGGCCGCCTTCTCGCGCAGCACCTGGCTCATCACGTCCACCGCGACCGGGTCGAGGCCGGAGAACGGCTCGTCGAGCACCAGCACGTCCGGCTCGTGCACCAGGGCGGCGGCGAGCTGGACGCGCTGCTGGTTGCCCAGCGACAGCCGCTGCACCTCGTCCGTGCGGCGGTCGCGCAGGCCCAGGCGCGCGATCCAGTTCTCCGCGCTCGTGTGGGCCTCGTTGGTGCTCATGCCGTGCAGCTCGGCCAGGTAGACGAGCTGGTCGAGCACCTTCATGCGCGGGTAGAGACCCCGCTCCTCGGGCATGTACCCGATGCGGCGGCGGGTGTCCAGGTCGACGGCTCTTCCGTTCCACCGCACCTCACCGGCGTCGGCGACGAGCACGCCCAGCGCGATCCGCATGGCCGTGGTCTTCCCGGCGCCGTTGCTGCCGACAAAACCGAAGAGCTCGCCCGCGCGAACGTCGAAGGACATGTCCCGCAGGGCAACGACCTCCCCGTAGCGCTTGGAGATCCGGTCGATCTCCAGCACCCCCTCAGGCACGGTGCACCCCTTCGTTAGCCCGGATGGCGGTAATCGGACTCAAAGTATCGGTGAGCAGGGAACGAGTGAAACGATACGGGCGTCTACGGCGAATCGAACGAACGACCAATTCACTCAACGGGGGTGACCATGGAGACCATCGACCCCGATCAGTGGCTCAAGACGTACGGGGCCAAGATCGAGCAGGCGAAGCAGCAGGCTGAGCAGGCTGTCGGCCAGCTCGGCGGTGTAGGTGGGAGCGCAAGCTCGCCGGACGGCCTGATCACGGTGACTGTCAACGCCACGGGGGTGCTGACAGACCTGCAGATCAAGCCAGAGGCTCGCGGCATGGACCCCAGCGAGATCGCCGCAGCCGTGCTCGCCGCCTCCACCAAGGCCCAGCGTGAGGCATCAGGCCGCGTCGTGCAGATCATGGGCGAGTTCGTCGGCGAGAGCCCGGCGCTCGATTTCGTGAAGGCGCAGATGCCCAACGGATACGCGGGCGACGGAACCGACGAGGAGGAACCGAAGTCGGAGTTGGAGCGCAAGGACCTTCGGCCCGACGACGAGTACTTCACCAACCCGCCCGACGTCATGGCCTGAGTGCAGGAGGGGGTTAGAGCATGCAGCAGCACTTCAACATCGATCTCGACGAGCTGAGACACCACGCGGCGGCCGTGGACCGGCTCACCGATCGGTTGCGCAAGGCCACCGACACGTGCGACCCGGGCTCGCTCACGACTGAGGCCTTCGGCGTCATCTGCGGCTTCCTGGCCCAGTTCATCCTGGAGAAGGCGGGCCTCGGGCAGGACGTGCTCGGCAAGGCCACGAACTCGTTGATGGACATGGCGACCGGGCTCAAGGAGACGGTCGAGCAGTACGAGCAGGTCGACCTCGACAACATGTTCGGCTTCAACGGAGGTCGAGGATGACCACGCAGTCGTCTCAGGGCACCAACCCTCAGCAGCTGATCAGCAGCATCTCGAACACGTACTCGTCCATCGAGCGCGGCGACTGGGTCAACGCGGGCCTGGGCATGGCCAACACGGCCATGGGCATGATCGGCATGTCCGGAAACCCGCTGAGCGGCTTCCTCGCCGCGGGCTTCAGCTGGGCGATCCAGCACGTCGACTTCCTGCGCGAGCCGTTCGACGCGCTGCTCGGCAGCCCGGAGTCGATCTCCAGGATGGCGGGCACCTACCGGTCGGCCGGCCAGCAGGTGCAGGAGATCGCGACCGAGTACGAACGCATCTGCGTCTCGCAGACCCGTGAGTGGCAGGGCAAGGCGGCCGACGCCTACCGCGCGGCGGCCAAGAAGCACGCCGACGGCATGGAGTCGCTCTCCAAGGCCACCCACGGCATCGCCGCGGCGGTCGAGGGCGCGGGCAAGCTCGTCGCCGAGGTCCGCAAGCAGATCATGGACCTGATCAGCCAGGCCGTCGCCGACATGGTCATGAAGATCATCCAGTGGCTGGCGGCGTCGATCCTGACGTTCGGCGCGGCCATCGCTGGCGCGATCGCGGATATCGTCACGACCGCGGTCAAGTACGCGAAGAAGCTGGCGGACTTCATCCAGAAGCTGCTCGGCTCGGTCAAGAAGCTGATGGACCTGGTCAAGTCGGTCTCGCAGATCGCCAAGATGGCCGAGCAGATCATCGACGCGATCTCGTCGATGGCGCAGAAGGCCGGTGGAGGCAGCGCGGGCGGCATCAGCAGGCCGACCTCGGGTGGCTTCAGCGGTATCGACAGCGCCCACCAGAACCAGGCTCACGCGGGTGCGGGCGGGACGTACTCCAGCGGCGCGGGTGCCTACCAGGGCGCCGGCCTGAGCTCGTCCGGCGGCCAGGCCAGGCCGTTCGACCCGGTCCACGGCGGCAACCCCGGCGACTACCAGCCGGGGTGGAGCGGTAACGCGGGTGGCGGCGGCGGTTCCTACACCCCGCCCACCCCGGTGCGCGGTGGCGCGGGTGGCGGTGCGGGTGGCGTCGGTCTGCCTCCCGGCCACACGGACGCCGACCACCACCTTCCCGGCAGCGGGCACACCGACGCCGATCACCACCGGCCCCCAGGCGGTGGTAGCGGCTACACCCCGCCCGGCGGTGTGGGTGTTCCCGGTGGTCCCGGTACCGGCTCCGGTCAGGGAGGCCATTGGGTTCCTGGTCACTGGGAGGCCGACAGGACCACCACGGCCGGTGGCGTGACCACGCCTCCGTCGTTCGGTTCCACGCCGACCACGACGAACGCCGACTGGTACCGCCCGACGACCACGGACCACGCCGCGACGGCTGCTGCCGGTGGCGGCGGCGGTGGTGGCGGTGGCGGCGGCATCCCCAAGGGTGGCGGCGGTGGCGGTGGCGGCATGCCCGCCGGCCTCGGCGGCGGCCCGGCAGGTGGCGGTGGTGCCGGTGGTACGTCGGCGACGCAGTTCGGTGGCGCGGCCGGTGTCATGTCCGCCGGCGGTGCGCACGGTGCTGCCGCGGCCGGTGGCGGCGGTGCCCACGGTCCTGGTGGCGGTGCCGGTGGTGCCGGCGGCGGCATGATGGGCGGCATGGGCGCCGGTGCGGGTGCCGGTGGTCAGCAGGGTGGCAACAGCGAGCACAAGCGGAAGGTGCGGCTGGAGGGCGAGGCGCTGGTCGACCCGCCCAAGGCCGCGAAGCCGGTCATCGGCGAGTGAACTGAAGTCCTTGCGCTGAGGGCGTCTGCAAGTACTACCAACTTCGTGTTGGCGGTACTTGCAGACGCCCTTTCGCTATACGACGGCGGCGAGGAGTTTCGCGATCTCCGGCGCTGCCTTCTCGCGATCCGCCGGCACCAGGCCGATTCGCGTGCGCCGGTCGAGGATGTCGTCGATGTCGAGTGCGCCCTCGTGCTGGATCGCGTGGACGATATCGGCCTCGGTGACGCCCGGCGCGATCGGCGTGGTCGGGTGCGGCTTGTCGTCGACCAGGCGGATGTCCTTGGTGCGGCAGGGGATCTGCGTCAGGTGCGTGGCGTCGACGGCGTCCGCTGCCATCTTGCGGTACGTGGTGAGCTTGCCGCCGACGATGGTGATCACGCCGTTCTGGGCCTTGAGCACGGCGTGGTGGCGGGACAGGTCCGCGGTCTGGCCCTCGGCTTCGAGCAGCGGGCGCAGGCCTGCGTAGCTGCCGATGACGTCCTCCCGAGTCAGGTTCCGTTGCAGGACACCGGACGCCGTCTTGAGCAGGAAGTCCACATCGGACTCCGGCACCTGCGGCACGTCCGGGATCTCGTCGACGGGTTCGTCGGTGAGGCCGAGGTAGGCGCGGCCGTTCGCCTGGGGGAGCAGGAGTGCGTAGCGGTTGCGTTCGCCTGGCACCGGGATCGTGAGCGCTGTTCCGGTCAGGCCAACGGTTTTCGCGTCGACGACCAGGTGCGAGCCGCGGGACGGGCGGAGGTTCACGGGCGCGAGCGTGCCTGCCCAGACGCCCGTCGCGTTGATCACCGCTTTGGCGCGGATGCTGAAGGTGGTGCCGGTGAGCGTGTCCTGGGCTTCGGCGCCGTCGCCCTGCAGTGTCAGGACTTTCGCCCGCGTGATGATTCGTGCGCCGTACCCGGCTGCGGTGCGGGCGAGGGCGACTACGAGGCGGGCGTCGTCGACCAGCTGGCCGTCGTAGTTGAGGAGCCCGCCGGTGAGGCCGGCCGGGTCGAGGCCAGGAACCAGCGCGAGTGCTTCCTGTTTCGGGACCCTGCGCGGGCGCGGGAGGACGCTGGCGGGCGTGCCGGCGGTGATGCGCAGGGCGTTGCCCGCTTTGAGGCCCGCCATGACGAAGTTGTTCGCCTTGGCGTGCAACGGGAACAGCATCGGCAGCGTGCGGGTGAGGTGCGGCGCGGTCCTGGTCATCAGGATGCCGCGCTCGACCGCGCTCTCGTGGGCGAGCTTCACATCACCCTTCGCGAGGTAGCGCAGGCCGCCGTGGACGAGCTTGCTGGACCAGCGCGACGTCCCGAACGCCAGGTCGTGCGCCTCCAGCAGCACGGTCCTGAGGCCTCGGGACGCCGCGTCGAGCGCGACACCCGTACCCGTGACGCCGCCGCCGATCACGAGGAGGTCGGCGACTTCTTCCTGTGCTGCCTGGAGGTCTTGCGCGCGGCGGGTGGCGTTCAGGGAGGTGTTCACGGTCGCAGAGCTCCGTCCAGCTGCTTGGCGAGCTCGTCCAGCAGCGAGGTGAAGTCGAGCCCGGACGTGGCGGGCTTCGTGGAGAGGACCATCGACTGCGTGGTCAGCAGCACCACGCGCGCTTGCGTTTTCGCGTCGCCGAACCGGATCGAGCCGTCGAGGTGGCCGGCTTCGACCTGTCCGATCAGGAACTGCTCCACCAGGCGCTGGGTGCTGCCCAGGCGATCGGTCAGGTACGGGAGCATCAGTTCGGCGTCGAGTTGCAGGACTCGCTGCATGAGCGGGTTGCTCGACAGGGCCTTGATCGCCTCGGTGGACCTGCTGACCAGTTGCTCTCTCGCGTTGCCTCGGGTGGTGGCCTGCTCCACCTGCTCGAGGAGGACGGCGAACTCTCTCGTCATCAGGGCGCGGACCAGGTGGTCCACGTCCGGGTAGCGGCGGTAAAGGGTCATTCGGCTCACGTTGGCGCGTTTTGCCACGTCAGTGAGGGTGGTCCGGCGTACTCCCACCTCTAGAACACACTCACGGGTCGCGTCGAGCAGCGCGTCGTGGGTGTGACGTTGAGACGTCATGTGTAACACTGTAGCAGTGACTCGGGCTCGTTGGACCACGGAAACTGTGCCGTTGCCGCCGCATGCGCTGGCTTGGTTGAGCCAGCGGGTCGGGCTGGGTGAACCGTTCGACGAGGTGCCGCTGGTGGCGCCTGAGTCGGCTCTGACCGCTGACACCTTCACGGCGTTGGAGGCTGTTTGCACGGTGTCGGTGGATGCCGTGGATCGGCTGGGGCGGTCCGGTGGGTTGTCCTACTTGGACCTGCTTCGCCATCGCGGGCACGGGACGCCTGCGGTGCCGGACGCCGTTGTGCAGCCTGCTACGCCTGACGAGGTCGTCGAGGTGTTGAAGGTCTGCGTTGAGCACGACGTTGCCGTGGTGCCGTTCGGTGGCGGGACTTCCGTGGTGGGTGGCGTGGAAGCCCTGCGTGGCTCCAAGTCCGCCGTGGTCGCTTTGGATCTGGCTGGGCTGGGCTCGCTCGTGTCCGTCGACCCCGTGTCGCGCGTGGCCGTGTTGCAGGCCGGGCTGACTGGACCTGAGGCTGAGAGATTGTTGGGGGAGCACGGGTTCACGCTGGGGCACGTGCCGCAGTCCTTCGAACGCGCCACGATCGGCGGGTTCGCGGCCACCCGGTCTGCCGGTCAGGCGTCCTCCGGGTACGGCCGATTCGAGGACATGGTCGAGTCGGTGCGGATGGCCACCCCCGTTGGGGAGTGGGTTGTCGGGGCTGCGCCGGCTTCCGCTGCTGGGCCTGACCTCAAGCAGTTGGTGCTCGGGAGTGAAGGGCTGTTCGGGGTGATCACCGAGGTTTCCGTGCGGGTGCGGCCGAAGCCTTATGGGGCCCGTTATGAGGGATTCGTGGTCGACGGGTGGGAAGCCGGCGTCGACCTCGTGCGTTCCCTTGCGCAGGACGGCGTTCTTGCGGATGTCACTCGGCTGTCCGATGTGGACGAGACTGAAGTGGCGCTGGAACTGGCAGGGTCCAAGGCTGCGCCCGTCAAGAAGTACCTGCGGTTGCGTGGGGTCAGGCAACCCTGCTTGGTGATTCTCGGGTGGGAGTGCCGGTCTCGGTCAGCGACCATGAGTGCGTTGAGCGGCAAGAAGGTTGTGCGGCTTGGGCGGGCGATGGGGGCCTCGTGGTTGCACGGGAGGTTCAACGGGCCTCGGCAGCGGGATGCGTTGCTCGACGCTGGGGTTTGTGTGGAGACGCTGGAGACTGCCACGCATTGGTCGCGGGTTTCGGAGATGCGGGATGCTGTGCGGGGGGCTTTGGTCGGTGAGCTTGGGGATCCTGTGGTGATGTGCCACGTTTCGCATGCTTATGAGACTGGGGCGTCGCTTTACTTCACCGTGTTGGTGCCGCGGGACTTGGCTGATCCTGTTGGGCAGTGGGCGCGGGCCAAGGTTGCGGCTTCTGAGGTGATCTCCCGGTTGGGGACGATCACGCATCACCATGCGGTTGGGCGGGATCATGCGCCGTGGTTGGAGAAGGAGATCGGGGGGATTGGGGTGGATGTGTTGCGGGCGGTGAAGTCTCGGTTGGATCCGACTGGGATTTTGAATCCTGGGAAGATGATTTAGGCCGTTCCGGCGGAGGCGCCTTCGGCGCGCGCACCGGTTGCCGTTGCCGTCTCCCTGGTTCGTTGGCGGGCGTCGGTTTCGAGTCCGTAGGTGGTTGGGTTGCGAGAGTTCACCTTGC
>NZ_JYJG01000051.1 GCF_000955955.1 Lentzea aerocolonigenes | reverse complement strand
GTTCTTTGAGAACTGCACAGTGGATGCGAGCATCTTTGTAGCAAGTTAGTAAGGGCATACGGTGGATGTCTTGGCACCAGGAGCCGATGAAGGACGTAGGAGACTGCGAAAAGTCTAGGGGAGCTGTCAACCGAGCTGAGATCCTAGAATTTCCGAATGGGGAAACCCGGCCCCAGTCATGTGGGGTCACCCATACCTGAACACATAGGGTATGTGGAGGGAACGCGGGGAAGTGAAACATCTCAGTACCCGCAGGAAGAGAAAACAACCGTGATTCCGTGAGTAGTGGCGAGCGAAAGCGGATGAGGCTAAACCGCGTCTGTGTGATACCCGGCAGGGGTTGCATTCGCGGGGTCGTGGGACCTCTTGGCTAGTTCTGCCGAGCTAGCAAACAGTCAAAAACCATTGTGGTTAGAGGAATGCGTCTGGAAAGCGTGAGCGTAGAGGGTGAAACTCCCGTACTCGAAAACGTGGCTGTTTAGAGTGTTCCCAAGTAGCAGCGTACTCGTGAAATTCGCTGTGAATCTGGCGGGACCACCCGCTAAGCCTAAATACTCCCTGGTGACCGATAGCGGACTAGTACCGTGAGGGAAAGATGAAAAGTACCCCGGGAGGGGAGTGAAATAGTACCTGAAACCGTGTGCCTACAATCCGTCGGAGCCTTTAGGGGTGACGGCGTGCCTTTTGAAGAATGAGCCTGCGAGTTAGTGCTACGTGGCGAGGTTAACCCGTGTGGGGTAGCCGTAGCGAAAGCGAGTCTGAATAGGGCGCTTGAGTCGCGTGGTCTAGACCCGAAGCGGTGTGATCTAGCCATGGCCAGGGTGAAGCGCGGGTAAGACCGCGTGGAGGCCCGAACCCACCAGGGTTGAAAACCTGGGGGATGAGCTGTGGTTAGGGGTGAAAGGCCAATCAAACACCGTGATAGCTGGTTCTCCCCGAAATGCATTTAGGTGCAGCGTCGTGTGTTTCACCGCGGGGGTAGAGCACTGGATGGTCTAGGGGGCCTACAAGCTTACCGAAATCAACCAAACTCCGAATACCGTGGTGTGAGAGCGCGGCAGTGAGACTGCGGGGGATAAGCTTCGTAGTCGAGAGGGAAACAGCCCAGAACGCCAGCTAAGGCCCCTAAGTGTGTGCTAAGTGGGAAAGGATGTGGGGTCGCACAGACAGCCAGGAGGTTGGCTTAGAAGCAGCCACCCTTTAAAGAGTGCGTAATAGCTCACTGGTCAAGTGGTCCTGCGCCGACAATGTAGCGGGGCTTAAGCACACCGCCGAAGCTGTGTCATTTCAGCCTTGAGCTGGGATGGGTAGGGGAGCGTCGTGTAGCGGTTGAAGCGGCGGAGGAATCCAGCCGTGGACGCTATGCGAGTGAGAATGCAGGCATGAGTAGCGAAAGACGAGTGAGAAACTCGTCCGCCGGATGACCAAGGGTTCCTGGGCCAGGCTAATCCGCCCAGGGTAAGTCGGGACCTAAGGCGAGGCCGACAGGCGTAGTCGATGGACAACGGGTTGATATTCCCGTACCCGTGTGAACGCGCCCATGATGAACCTTGTGATACTAACCGCCCGAAGCCCTCCGAAAATCCTTCGGGATCTAGGGGCAAGTGGAGCGCGGGACCTGAACTTGTAGTAGTCAAGCGATGGGGTGACGCAGGAGGGTAGCTCCGCCAGTGAGTGGTAGTACTGGTGCAAGCGTGTAGG
>NZ_JYJG01000050.1 GCF_000955955.1 Lentzea aerocolonigenes | reverse complement strand
CCTGAGACGTGATGCGTAGCCGATTGAGGCGAAGTAGAGTGATCCCATGCTGCCGAGAAAAGCCTCTAGCGAGCTTTCACGCGGCCCGTACCCCAAACCGACACAGGTGGTCAGGTAGAGAATACCGAGGCGATCGGGCGAACTGTGGTTAAGGAACTCGGCAAAATGCCCCCGTAACTTCGGGAGAAGGGGGGCCGTAGCGCTTGAAGCTCTTTACGGGCTAGGGCGAGACGGCCGCAGAGACCAGCGAGAAGCGACTGTTTACTAAAAACACAGGTCCATGCGAAGTCGCAAGACGATGTATATGGACTGACGCCTGCCCGGTGCTGGAACGTTAAGGGGACCGGTTAGTCCGCAAGGGCGAAGCTGAGAACTTAAGCGCCAGTAAACGGCGGTGGTAACTATAACCATCCTAAGGTAGCGAAATTCCTTGTCGGGTAAGTTCCGACCTGCACGAATGGCGTAACGACTTCTCGACTGTCTCAACCGCAGGCCCGGCGAAATTGCATTACGAGTAAAGATGCTCGTTACGCGCGGCAGGACGGAAAGACCCCGGGACCTTTACTATAGCTTGGTATTGGTGTTCGATTCGGCTTGTGTAGGATAGGTGGGAGACTGTGAAGTGGCCACGCCAGTGGTTGCGGAGTCGTCGTTGAAATACCACTCTGGTCGTATTGGATGTCTAACCTCGGTCCGTGATCCGGATCAGGGACAGTGCCTGGTGGGTAGTTTAACTGGGGCGGTTGCCTCCCAAAGAGTAACGGAGGCGCTCAAAGGTTCCCTCAGCCTGGTTGGCAATCAGGTGTTGAGTGCAAGTGCACAAGGGAGCTTGACTGTGAGACTGACGGGTCGAGCAGGGACGAAAGTCGGAACTAGTGATCCGGCCATGGCTTGTGGAAGCGTGGTCGCTCAACGGATAAAAGGTACCCCGGGGATAACAGGCTGATCTTGCCCAAGAGTCCATATCGACGGCATGGTTTGGCACCTCGATGTCGGCTCGTCGCATCCTGGGGCTGGAGTAGGTCCCAAGGGTTGGGCTGTTCGCCCATTAAAGCGGTACGCGAGCTGGGTTTAGAACGTCGTGAGACAGTTCGGTCCCTATCCGCCGCGCGCGTAGGATACTTGAGGAAGGCTGTCCCTAGTACGAGAGGACCGGGACGGACGGACCGCTGGTGTGCCAGTTGTTCTGCCAAGAGCATTGCTGGTTGGCTACGTTCGGAAGGGATAACCGCTGAAGGCATCTAAGCGGGAAGCTCGTTCCAAGATGAGGTATCCCACTCTTCGTGAGTTAAGGCCCCCAGCTAGACCACTGGGTTGATAGGCCAGAGGTGGAAGACCGGTAACGGTTGGAGCTGACTGGTACTAATAGGCCGAGGACTTGTTACAAAAATGCTACGCATCCACTGTGCGGTTCTGGAAGAACAACCAGGACC
>NZ_JYJG01000049.1 GCF_000955955.1 Lentzea aerocolonigenes | reverse complement strand
ACGTTCCGGACCGGTAGGCGGAAAAGACGTCGCGCCCCGCTCGGCCCCACCCCTAGCGTCGAGCACATGAGGATCCTCGCGCTGCTGTGCCTAGTCCTGTCCGTCACCGCGGTCCCAGCTCAGGCCGCACCGATCCGCTGCCAGACGCCGGCCGTCTCCACGTTCCACACCGCCGACACCTGGTACGAGAACCTGGAGTTCGACGGCCACACCATCTGGCTCTCCAACCTCACCGGCAACGCCGTCGAGCAGTACCGCCTGGACGGCACCCTCCTGCAGTCCATCCCACTGCGCGCACCCGGCGCCATCCGCAAGGGCCCGGACGGCCTCCTCTACGTCAACTTCGGCAACGACAACCCGGAAACCCGCCCCCAGCCCTCCGGCGTGGTCCGCCTAACCCCGAAGCCCGAGGTCTTCATCGGCGGCGACACTCTGAGCTCCGCGAACGGCGCCGAGTTCGACGCCCGCGGCCACCTCTACGTCTCCGACCCGTTCACGGGCCTGTACGAGTTCGACCGCCGAGGCGCCCTGGTCCGCCACATCGACCTGGCCTACCCGAACGGCATCGTCACCATCGGCACCACCGTCTTCACGAACATCCTGATCGACCCGCAGTCCGCCATCGTCCGCATCACCGGCAACCGCCAGACCCGCCTCGAACTCGGCGCCCCGGACAAGGGCCTCGACGACCTGGCCGTAGGCCCCGACGGCAAGCTCTACGTCACCACCTACACCAGCGGCGAGCTGATCAAGGTCGACCCGTGGACCGGCGCCCACTGCACCCTGCTCTCCGGCCTGAAGAACCCGACTGCGGCCCGCTTCCTCCCAGGCACCCGCACGATGTTCCTCACCGAGGCCTCGGGCTCGGTCCTGAAGGTCCGCCTCTAGAACAGCCTGTTCGCCAGCCCCGCAACCGCTTGCGCATCGCAGTCGCGCAGCAGTTCCCGCAGGTTCGCCGCGGCCTTCCGATCCGAGTAGGCGAACCCGAGCCGCGCGATCACCGCACCCCACTGGACGTCGTCGCCGACCGCGTCAGCCAGGTCCTGCCATCCACCGCGCAACCGGTGCAGGTAGGCAGGCCACCTGACGGCGATCTCGGCGACGGCGACCAGGTGGCAGGCCTGCGCGACGTTCATCGAGATGAGCACGCGCAGGTAGAACTGCCAGACGTTCAGCAACCGCTTCTCCTCGCGCACAGACTGCTCCGGTTGTGCCTTGAGCCGCCGCCGGAGATGTTCGCGGACCTCGGGATGCTGCTCGATGACGATGACGACCCTCTCGACATCGTCCGGATCCAGCAACCCGTCGAGTTCGCCGGGTTCGAAGGTGGGGAGATCGGGACTTGGTGGCACTGGTTCGGCATCGTCGCGGTGCACCGGCCCGAGCTGGGCGAGCAGGATCTGGTCGACGTTGTCCTCGGTCGTGCGGGGCAGCCGCACAGGAAGTTGCACCAGCTTGCGCAGGAACGTCCATCCCGGACTCGGGTCGTCCGGGTGCGTCACGATCTTCGCGTCGGCGAGCTCCTTGTAGGCGTTGTCGACGTGCGCCGCGACGACCGTGGTGTCGAGGCCCAGCACGAACCGTGTGGCCGGGAAGTCGTCAGACAGGAACACGTTGATCGCCTCGAACACCTGGGCCGTGGTGCGCGGCGTGCACCGGTCGAGGTCGTCGATCAGCAGGATGAGCCGGTACCTGTGCGCCTCGAGGTCCTTCAGCAACTCCCTGATGTCGTGCTGCACCAGGTAGAGGTAGCCGGACCGCGCGTTGTAGTAGGGATCTCGGATCAACGGATCCGTTGCGCTGCCGGAGAAAGCGTTGCTGGTGACCGGTCCGGAGAACAGCTCACCCGGCAGGAACGCCGATGCCCGGTCCCAGAAGTACCGCTTCGCGGTGTGCAGCACACCGAGGCCGGCGATACCGACGCTCGGCCAGAACGCCCACGTCAGGTTGAGCTTCGCAAGGGCGCCGAGCAGTGATAGTCCGAAGCCCAAACCTGCGAACGTCAACAACGGTGAGAAGATCCGTTTCCACAGCTGCCGCTGGAGATGACGCCTGTCGACGCGACCGGCGTTGCGGGCGAACCAGTAGCGCTCGCGGTTGTTCTGGTGGGGCATGATCGTCGCTACGGCGGCCTCGGTCACGGCCTTCGCGAGTCCGGCCCACACCTGTTCGCTCGACTGATGCCGCCACGGGTTGAACGACACCACCAGTGGCTTGACCATCGGCTTGATCTTCATCGGCTTCTGCTTCGGTGGTGGCATCCCTGCCGGTGGCCGGTTCAGCATCCAGTCCGCCTGGGACACGGTGAACCTGCGCCTTCGCTGGATCTTGGTGGGCGGGGTGGCGAGATGGTTCTTGACCAACTCCAGCAGCGTGCTCTTGCCCGAACCCCATGCGCCTTCCACCGTGATCACGGTTGGCCCGTCGTCATCGTCCGGCCGGAGCACGTCCCTGAGCGCGCCCACGAGTGTGCCGCGGCCGAGCAGGTCCTCCTGGGCGACGCGGTCGTCGAACCCGCGGGTCGCCACAGGCCCGATGCGAGGTCCGAGCGCCAGTGAGGGGTTCCAGATGCGCAGCTTGCCCGTCGGGCCACCCGATGCGAAGCGGAAACGGTTGTCCGGTCCTGGGTAGATCATCATCACGGAGACCCGGCACGGTTGGCTCCGCCAGAGCAGCTTGCCAGTGCGCAGGCTCCAGACTCGGACCGTTCCGCCTTCGCTTCCTGAAACCAGCAGTTGTTCACCGGCCCTGGTGAACGATTCGAGGGCAGTGACGTGTGTGTCATGCCCGACCAGCCGGCGGATCTCGCGGGACTCGCGCAGGATGACGATGTCCTTGCCGTCGATCAGGGCGTTCATCCGGTTCCCGAGCGGCACCGACCGGTGGGGGCCGAACAACCCTTCTTGGTATTGCTGGTTGTCGAACCTGACCTCACCCGTGTCCGGGTTGACGAGAACGGCGCCTCCACCGTCGAAGTACACCCGAAGCCACAGGCCCGGGAACTCGCCGGTCGGCGCGAGGCCGGTGATGGGCGCGCGGAGCTCGATCGTGCGCTCGGGTTCCGCGTGCGGCAGCTCGGCTGAGGTCACGTGTTCAAGGTCGGGAAAGTACCGAGTTTCGTTTCCGGGAGGTTTCTGTCCGGTCGGACTAGTGCGAAAACCGCCTGAACAGGGTGAAGATGTGGACCATGGAACGCCGAGCCCGCACCTCAGGACTGCGCCGCAGCCGCACGGTCACCACGCCGAGGCTCGGTGAGCTGTTCAACGGCTATCTCAGCCCGCAACGGCCGCATGCTGACGCCTACGACGAGATGTTCTCCACGGACAACGGGGTGCGGAGTGCTTACCGCGCGCTGTACGAGTCGGTGGCTCCGTCGCACGTCAACGACCTGAACGCGCGAAGTGAGGCGCTTGGCAGGGCGTTTGTCGACCAGGGGATCACGTTCAGTCTCAGTGGGCAGGAGCGGCCGTTTCCGCTCGATCTGATTCCGCGGATCATCACGGCGAGCGAGTGGTCGAAGCTCGAGAAGGGCATCGTTCAGCGGGTGCGGGCGTTGGAGATGTTCCTCGCGGACATCTACGGGGATGCGCAGATCGTCCGGGATGGAGTGTTGCCGCGGCGTCTCATCACGAGCTGCGAGCACTTCCACCGGGAGGCGGCGCTCATCAACCCGCCGAACGGGGTGCGCATCCACGTTGCGGGCGTGGACCTGGTGCGGGACGAGCAGGGTGTGTTCCGGGTGCTTGAGGACAATCTGCGGTGCCCGTCCGGCGTGAGTTACGTGATGGAGAACCGCCGGACGATGGCGCGGGTGTTCCCGGACCTGTTCGCGCGGCATCGGGTGCGGGCCGTGGGCGACTACGCGGTGCATCTGCTGCGGGCGCTCAGGAATGCGGCGGCGCCCAACGCGGCCGATCCGAACGTCGTGGTGCTCACGCCGGGGCTTGCTAACTCCGCCTACTTCGAGCACTCGTTGCTGGCGAGGCAGATGGGTGTGGAGTTGGTCGAGGGGCGGGACCTGTTCTGCCGCGACAACTTCGTGTACCTGAGGACTACCGAGGGCGAGCGGCAGGTCGACGTCATCTATCGGAGGATCGATGACGACTTCTTGGACCCGGTGCATTTCCGGCCGGACTCGGTGCTGGGCATCGCGGGGCTGTTGAACGCGGCCAGGGCGGGCAACGTTGTCGTGGCCAACGCGGTCGGGAACGGGGTGGCGGACGACAAGCTCGTCTACACGTACCTGCCGGAGATCGTGCAGTACTACCTGGGTGAGAAGACGTTGTTGCCCAACGTGGACACGTTCCGGTGCTGGTTGCAGGACGAGCGGGCGCACGTGTTCGACAAGCTCGACGAGCTCGTGGTGAAGCCCGTCGAGGGGTCGGGCGGGTACGGGATCGTGTTCGGGCCGGAGGCGTCGCCGAGGGAGCTGAACTCGCTGCGCAAGCGGATCCGGAACAACCCGCGCGGGTGGATCGCGCAACCCGTGGTGCAGCTGTCGACGGTGCCGACGAAGGTCGGGGACAAGCTGGCGCCGCGGCACGTCGACCTGAGGCCGTTCGCGGTGAACGACGGGAACTTCATCTTCGTGCTGCCGGGTGGGCTTACGCGGGTGGCGTTGCCGGAGGGCAGTTTGATCGTGAACTCGTCGCAAGGGGGCGGGTCGAAGGACACGTGGGTGCTGGCGCCCAAGTCGAGCACCCAAGAGCGTGAGCTGGCGGAACCCGGGCTGGCTGGAACGTCCACAATGGAGGCTGCGGCGGCCGAGCAGGGGCCTGAGCTCACCACTTCCCAGCAACAGCAACAACAGCAGCAGTAGGGAGGCGCGCGAAATGCTGGCACGCAACGCGGAGTCGCTGTACTGGATCGGCCGCTACGTCGAACGGGCGGACGACACGGCGCGCATCCTGGACGTCTCGGTCCACCAACTGCTTGAGGACGCGACGGTCGATCCGGACGCCACGTCGCGCCAACTCCTCACCGTCCTGGGGATCACACCACCGAAGGGTGCCGACCAGTTCGACGTGTGGTCGCTGACGGAACTGGTGGCGTACAACAAGGACAACCCGAGTTCGATCGTGGCGTCGGTGAACAGCGCGCGGGAGAACACGCGCGGTGCGCGCGAGGTCGTGTCGACCGAAATGTGGGAGTGCCTCAACGCGATGTGGAACGCCGTCGCGGAACGGCAGACCTACGCGCGGACGATGGGGCCGCACGCGTTCTTCAGCTTCGTGGAGGAGCGGGCGGCGATGTTCGCAGGCTTGGCGGACTCCACGATGTCGCGGGACGACGGGTGGCGGTTCCTGGTGCTCGGGCGGTCGGTCGAGCGGGTGGACATGATCGTGCGGCTGCTGCTGGCGCGTGTGGGGGACCGGGCGTCGTCGCCTGGGTGGGTCACGGTGTTGCGGTCGGCCGGTGCGCACGACACGTATCTGCGGACGTATCGCGGGGCGTTGGATGCGTCGAGAGTGGTGCAGTTCTTGTTGCTGGACAGGCTGTTCCCGCGGTCAGTGTTCCATGCGCTGAGGCAGGCGGAGGCGTGTCTGGAGCAGTTGGAGAACCAGCCGTCGGTGCGGGTCGGGGCGCGGGCGGAGGCGCTGCGGTTGTTGGGCAAGGCGCGCAGTGAGCTGGAGTTCCTGCGGCCGCACGACTTGCTGGACGACCTGCCGAAACGTCTTGCGGCACTGCAGAAAACGGTTCGTGACGTCGGTGAGGCCGTGTCGCAGCAGTACTTCCACGTGGCGCCGTGGGTCGCCTGGACGAACACCGAGGTGGGCTGACCATGAGCTGGCGAGTGCGTGTCGTGCACACGACGGGATATCGGTACGAGGCACCGGTTGTGCAGTCGTACAACGAAGCGCGGCTGACTCCGCGTGGCGACAGGCGGCAGAACGTCGTTGTCTCGCGCGTTGAGACCACACCGGCTACGCGTGCTTATCGGTACACGGACTACTGGGGTACGGAGGTCACGTCGTTCGACCTTCACGCGCCGCACAAGGAACTGAAAGTTGTCGCGTCGTCGGTGGTCGAGACGAGCGCGGAGATCGAACCTGTCACCACTGGCACGTGGGGCGACGTGCGCGCGGACAACCTCGTGGACCGCTACACGGAGTTCCTGGAGCCCACGCTGTACACGCCGCGCAACCGCGAGTTGCTGGCGGTGGCACGGGACTTGAAGAAGGGACAGTCGCCGTCGGGTGCGGTGCTGGCCGCGTCGCAGTGGGTGTGGGAGCAGCTCAAGTACCAGCCGGGGTCTACCGGTGTGCACAGCTCGGCCGTTGATGCGTGGCAGGAACGCAAGGGCGTGTGTCAGGACTTCGCGCATCTGACGTTGGTGTTGTTGCGCGGTATGGGCATTCCTTCGCGCTATGTGTCCGGATATCTGCACACGAAGAAAGATGGTGCGCTGCGAGAGACCGTGCGCGGCGAGTCGCACGCGTGGATTGAGGCGTGGACCGGTGGGTGGTGGGGGTACGACCCCACGAACGCCATACCGGTCGGGCCCAGGCATGTGTGGGTCGCATTGGGCAGGGACTATGCTGATGTGGCGCCGTTGAAGGGCATTTACTCCGGTGGCGCGGCGACCGCGTTGGAAGTGACGGTCGACATCACGCGACTCGCTTAGTTTTCACCCGAACGAGCCCATTCTATGGATTAAGTCCAAGGATTAGCGTCGGGTAGATGAAAACCACGACTTCTACCGCGTACAGCAGGGATCTCGGCGACGAGCTGCGGCGGTTGCGGGAGACCTGCACCGGCATGGGCGGCCGTGCGCTCGCCGTCAACCTCGGCTGGGATCCGAGCAAGGTCTCCAACATCGAGCACGGCAAGGCTCGAGCGAGCGAGATCGACCTCGTGCAGATACTCACGGCCTGCGGCAAGGACATCGAGTACTTCGAGAACTTCCGCGAGCGGTACAAGTACGCCTTCGAGGAGTACGTGCTGCAGGTTCCGGACAACCTGCGCACGCTGGCCATGGCCGAGTCGACGGCCAAAACGATCACCAGCTACGACATGCGGACTGTGCCGGGCCTCGTGCAGACGCCGGAATACGCGGATTCCTTGTATCGACTCGGCGGGTTTGTGGCCGAGGAGCGAATTCCGATGGCCGTGCAGCTCCGGATGGACCGCCAGGCGATCATGCGACGACACGATCGGCCGACTTGTTTGTTCTACGTCCATGAGCTGGCGCTGCAGCAGCAAGTCGGTGACGACCAGATCATGGCCGCGCAGTACAAGCGGCTGTTGGTCAAGGCATTCGTCCTGCGGATCGTGCCTGAACACGTCGTGATTCCGTCATCCGGCTGTGTCCTGTGGGAGTACGAGAAAGCGATGCCGGTCGCGTTCAGCGAGACCGATCTCGCGAACGTCTTCGTGCAGGATCCGGGGGCTATCGCACGCACCAGGCTCCTCTTCAATCACCTGGATGAGGTGGCCTTGGATGCGGAACAATCGCGGAGGAAGCTGGCGGAGTACGTCAGCCCACCGCGAGAGGAAAACCATGGCCGGGGACCGCGTTTGGCGTAAGAGCAGCTACAGCGGCGCGACCGAGGACGGCAACTGCGTCGAGGTGTCGTACGCGTCTGACGTGCTCGTTCGTGACTCCAAGAACGCCGGCGCGGGCACGCTGATGTTCAGCGCACCCGCGTGGCGTACGTTCGTTCAGCGCCAGCCGTGACGTTCGCGTAGGGCGTCGACGACCTGGCCGAAGGCGGCGGGTGCCAGCACGGCACCCTCCCGCCGGATGTCGTCGTCCGAGTCGAGGGCGAACACGCGGTCCAGGCGCAGGTAGGACGGGCGGCCGTCGCGGTCCCAGGCGCCCGCGCCCAGCTCCAGGTAGTCGTCGCGCGGCTCCTTCGACGAGAGCATCAGCGCGAGCAGCTCACCGTTGGCGCGGCCCACGACCAGCAGCGGGCGGTCCTTGCCGCGGTTGGCGTCCTCCTCGAAGGGAACCCAGGCCCAGACGACCTCGCCGGGGTCCGCGTCGCCGTCCATCGAGGGCTCGTACTCGAGCTTGGCGGCGTCCGCGGCGTCGAAAATCTCACGCACCGCACCCTTGGCGGGGCGGGGGTCCTCACCGTTCATCAGCACGGACGCACCCTAGTGGTGCAGGGCACACCGGCCGCTATGGGACCATAAGGGGACACCCGTCCGATTTCCTGCTGAGGACCACCTTGACCACGTTCGCCGACACGACCTTCACGCCGCCGGAGCTCATCCGGAACTTCTGCATCATCGCGCACATCGACCACGGCAAGTCCACGCTGGCCGACCGCATGCTGCAGCTCACCGGCGTGGTCGAAGCGCGGGCGATGCGCGCTCAGTACCTCGACCGGATGGACATCGAGCGCGAGCGCGGTATCACCATCAAGGCGCAGAACGTCCGGTTGCCGTGGCAGCTCGAGGGGCAGGACCACGTCCTGCACATGATCGACACGCCCGGCCACGTCGACTTCACCTACGAGGTGTCCCGCGCGCTGGAGGCCTGTGAGGGCGCCGTGCTGCTGGTCGACGCCGCGCAGGGCATCGAGGCGCAGACGCTCGCGAACCTGTACCTGGCGATGGAGAACGACCTCACCATCATCCCGGTGCTGAACAAGATCGACCTGCCCGCCGCGGACCCGGACAAGTACGCCAAGGAGATCTCGCACATCGTCGGCTGCGAGCCGGAGGAAGTGCTGCGCGTCTCGGCGAAGACCGGTCTCGGTGTCGAGGCGCTGCTCGACGAGGTCGTGCGCAAGGTCCCGGCCCCGGTCGGCGCGTCGGACTCCCCGGCCCGCGCGATGATCTTCGACTCGGTCTACGACACCTATCGCGGCGTCGTCACGTACATCAGGGTCGTCGACGGCAAGATCACGCCGCGCGAGCGCATCAAGATGATGTCGACGGGTGCGACGCACGAGATCCTCGAGGTCGGCATCGTCTCGCCGGAGCCGAAGCCGTCCCAGGGCCTCGGTGTCGGCGAGGTGGGCTACCTGATCACCGGCGTGAAGGACGTGCGCCAGTCCAAGGTCGGCGACACGGTCACGTCGGAGCGCAAGGGCGCCACGGAGCCGCTGGCCGGCTACCGCGAGCCCCGTCCGATGGTCTACTCCGGCCTCTACCCGGTCGACGGCTCGGACTACCCGGAGCTGCGTGAGGCGCTGGACAAGCTCCAGCTCAACGACGCCGCGCTGACCTACGAGCCGGAGACGTCCGCGGCGCTGGGCTTCGGCTTCCGCTGCGGCTTCCTCGGCCTGCTGCACCTGGAGATCACCCGCGACCGCCTGGAGCGCGAGTACGGTCTCGACCTGATCTCGACGGCCCCGAACGTCGTGTACCGCGTCGTGATGGAGGACGGCACGGAGCACGTCGTGACGAACCCGTCCGACTGGCCGGAGGGCAAGCGCGCCGAGGTCTACGAGCCGATCACCAAGTGCACCATCATCGCCCCGTCCGACTACATCGGCGCGATCATGGAGCTCTGCCAGTCCAAGCGCGGCCAGCTCGGCGGCATGGACTACCTGTCAGAGGACCGCGTCGAGCTGCGCTACACGATGCCGCTCGGCGAGATCATCTTCGACTTCTTCGACTCGCTGAAGTCGCGCACCCGCGGTTACGCCTCACTGGACTACGAAGAGTCCGGCGAGCAGGACGCGGAGCTCGTCAAGGTCGACATCCTGCTGCAGGGTGAGACGGTCGACGCGTTCAGCGCGATCGTGCACAAGGACTACGCCTACGCGTACGGCACGCGCATGGCGACCCGTCTGCGTGAGCTCATCCCGAGGCAGCAGTTCGAGGTGCCGATCCAGGCCGCGATCGGTGCCCGCGTGATCGCCCGCGAGACGATCCGCGCCATCCGCAAGGACGTGCTGGCCAAGTGCTACGGCGGTGACATCACCCGTAAGCGCAAGCTGCTCGAGAAGCAGAAGGAAGGCAAGAAGCGGATGAAGATGGTCGGCCGGGTCGAGGTGCCGCAGGAGGCCTTCGTCGCCGCGCTGTCCACCGATGAGCCGAAGGGCAAGAAGTAGGCGCAGTGGCGCGTCTTCACGTCGGCTGCGCGATGTGGAACCACAAGGCGTGGCTCGGGCGGTTCCTGCCGCAGTCGCTTCCCGCCGGGGAGCGACTGCGGGCCTACGCGAGCTGGTGCAACGCCGTCGAGGGCAACACCACGTTCTACGCGACGCCCGCCAGGAAGACCGTCGTGGCCTGGGCGGAGCAGACCGATCCCGGCTTCCGGTTCGTGGTCAAACTGCCCAAGGCCGTCACGCACGAGCGTCGGTTGAACGGCGTCGAGGTGCCGATGCGGGCGTTCCTGGACGCGATCGAACCCCTCGGTGAACGCGCGGTTCTCTGGACCCAGTTGCCCGGCTCGTTCGGCCCGTCGGACGTCGATGCCCTGCGCCGCTTCCTGCGCAGGCTGCCCGTCGGCCTCCGGCGTGCCGTGGAGGTGCGTCACCCTCTTTTCTTCACCGACGCCGGTGCGACGTCGCTGCTGGAGGGGGCGCTCGCCGGCGTGGACACCGAGTGGGTGCCGTTCGACACCACGGTCTTCTTCCAGAGCCGGCCGACCAGCGAGGCCGAGCGGGAAGCGTGGGAACGGAAACCGCGGTTGCCGCGGCGGACGCGGGCGCTGACCGACCAGCCGATCGTCCGGTACCTGGGCCGCGACTCGGCCGAGGAAACGGTCGAGGGGTGGAGACCGTGGGCCGAGGTGGTCGCCGGCTGGCTGCGGGAGGGCCGGTCGCCGACGCTGTTCCTGCACACCCCCGACAACGTGGACGCACCCGCGCTCGCCCGCCGGTTCCACGACGACGTGCGATCGCTCGTGCCCGGCCTCGACGCGTTACCCGAGCCCGAGCCGGTCGAGCCCGCGACCCTGTTCTAGTTCTCCAGGGTCGCTGCTAGCGCGGCGACCCTTGCCGTGCGGGCGCCGGTGCGCCAGCAGAGCACCCAGCGCACCGGTGGGGCGCTTTCCGCGAACGGCACCATCGCGAGGGTGGGACGGGCGAAGTAGTCGGCGGCGTGCGCGGCCAACGGACACACGCCTTCGTTGGCGGCGATCCGCGCCATGAGGTCCAGAAGCGTTGCGGGGACAGGCGGTTCGGGTTCGCGGCGGTAGGGCGCTGCACGTCGTCCAGCCCGGAACACCACTTCGCCGTCCAGATCATCGAGCGTCACCGTTTCGTGGGTGGCCAGCCGGTGTTCTCTGGCCACGGCCAGCACGACAGGTTCGGTGTGCAGGACCGGGCCTTCCTCGAACCCCGGTTCGTCGACGGGTGCGTTGGTGACGGCGACGTCGACCTCGCCGGAGCGCAGCAGGTCGAGCGGGTCGGAGAAGCCGGTCTCGCGGAAGGCGATCTCGACGCCGGGGTTGTTCTGCCGGAACCGCGCGAAGGTTGGGGCGGCGAGTTCGGCGACCGCGGGTGCTTCCAGGCCGACGGTGAGCACGCCGGTGATGCCTTTGCCGGCCGCGATGGCGTTCGCGATCCCGCGTTCGATGCGGTCGTGGCCCACGCGGACGTCGGCGTAGAGGGCGGCGCCTGTTGGGGTGAGCGCGACCCTCCGGCTGGTGCGCTCGAACAGGGCGACGCCGAACCGCCGTTCCAGCTTCGCGATCGTCTGGCTCACGCGCGCCTGTGAAATGAGCAGTCGCTGCGCCGTGCGTCCGAAGTGCAGCTCCTCCGCGAGCGTCAGGAAGATCTCGATGTCCCGCCGTTCCATAATCTTCAGGTTATCAGTCGATGCTTGATCTGAGATTGTTTGCCCAGCTCAGCCTCGACATGATTGCTTCATGACCGATTACCTCACCAAGACCGATGCCGGCTACGACACCGAGCGCTCCGGCTACAACCTCTCCGTCGAGCACCGGCCCGAGGTCGTCGTGCCGGCAGCGTCCGTCGACGACGTGATCGCCGCCGTCCGCTACGCCGGGGAGCACGGCCTGGGTGTCGCGGTCCAGGCCACCGGGCACGGCCCGTCCCGCAGCGCCGACGGCCAGGTCCTGATCACCACCTCGCGGCTCGACGGCATCACCATCGACCCCGCGGCCCGCACCGCCCGGATCGAGGCCGGAGTGCGCGGCGGAGCGCTGGTGCGTGCCGCCGCCGAACACGGGCTGGCGCCGCTGAACGGCTCCTCACCCGAGGTCGGCGCGGTTTCGTACCACCTCGGCGGCGGGCTCGGGATCCTCGGCCGCGGTCTCGGCTGGGCGGTCGACCACGTGCGCGCCATCGAGATCGTCACCGCCGACGCCTCGCTGCTCTGGGTGACCGCGACGTCGCACCCGGACCTGTTCTGGGCGGTGGTGGCAAAGGATTCTTCGGCGTCGTCACCGCCATCGAGATCGACCTGCACCCGATCACCCGGATCTACGGCGGCGGCATGCACTTCGCGGCCGACACCGCCGAACGCGCCCTGAGCACGTGGGCGGAGTGGACTCGCACCGTCCCCGAGACGATGAGCTCGTCGGTGCTGCTGATCCGGATGCCCGACCTCCCGTTCCTGCCCGACCACCTTCGCGGCCGCTATGTGCTGCACCTGCGGTTCGCCTACACCGGGTCTGCGGAAGAGGGGAAGCTGCTCGTCGAGCCGTTCCGCGAGCTCGGGCCGATCACCGACACCGTCACGGAGATGCCCTACACCGCGGTCGGCACCATCCACGCCGAACCCACCACGCCGGTGGCGTTCCACGCCCGCAACACCATGCTGGAATCGCTGGACGCCGGCGCCGTCGCGGAACTGCTGCGCCACGCGGGTCCCTCGGCCGACGCTCCTTACCTCGTCGAGCTGCGTCACACCGGCGGCGCGCTGAACCGTCCGGGCGCGGTGCCCAGCGCGTTGGGGCGCCGCGACGGGCAGTACGTCCTCTACGCCGGAGCTGCCGCATCACCTGAGCAAGTTCCGGCCCTGCACGCGGCGTTCGACCAGCTGTTCACCGGGATGAAGCCTTGGTCGACCGGCGGCGTGTGCGTGAACTTCCTGTCGGGGCCTGACATCACGGCCGCCGAGCTCGCCACCGGGTATCTGCCGGGCGACTTCGATCGGCTCGCCGCCATCAAGAACACCGTTGACCCCCAGGACATGTTCCGCACACATCACGGCCGGGCATAGCAGATAGTTCTGGTGTTCGGTGGTGACACACGATCGAGTGGCGCCACCGGCGAGGTCCAGATTTGGGTCAAAACTGTCGGGGCTCTCTGGGACGGTTGGCAGCACAACCGAAAGGAGGGGACCATGACAGTCATGGCGATTGGCGTGAACGGAAGTCCCTTTACGGTCGAAGACCTGGAGGGCATGCCCGATGACGGCCACCGCTACGAACTCATCGACGGGACGCTGCTGGTGAGCCCGGCGCCTGTGCCGCGGCACCAGAAGATCGTCGCGAAGCTGCTGGTCAAGCTGGACCCCTCATGTCCAGCTGACCTGCACGTGTTTCCGGCACCGTTGGCGGTACGGCCGTCGATGACTCTTGAAGTGCAGCCAGATCTTCTGGTCTGCAGGGACAGCGATCTCACGGACAAGCTGCTGCCGGTCGCGCCGCTGCTCGCGGTCGAGATCCTGTCGCCGAGCACCGCGCTGATCGACCTCAACATGAAGAAGGCGGTCTACGAGCGACTCGGCGTGCCGAGTTACTGGATCATCGATCCGGACGTGCCGACCCTGACCGTGTTCGAGTTCGGTGCCGACGGCCTGTACGAGCAGACGGTCGTGGTCAAGGCGGATGAGGTGTTCGAGGCGACGGCGCCGTTCCCGGTGAAGTTCTCGCCCGCCGAGTTGCTGGGCACCCTGAAGTAACTTGTCGCTGGCCGGTGACTTAGGCGCAGCATCGCGGTCGTATGACGAGACGGCACCAAAGCTCTCGGACACCTCATCGGGTCCGGAGTCGGCCGCAAGCTGGTCCGCGATCTGCTCTCAGCTCCGGCATTTTTAATGTGTTGACCGCAGATGTCGCGCTCGGCAAGACTTCGGGCAACATCGAGCGAAGGAGGCGTCATGACGTGGGATCTCGGGTCGCCGCGCCAACGCCTCGATGATGTTGGCTCCCCTGTCATGACCTGGTGAGATGCCAGCTCGGGGAGCCGTCCGTCGGGGAATCCGATTCGGGCGGCTTTTTCTTTTCCTGATGCTCACGTGGCCCAGCGGCTAGGGCACCGCATTGTCGATGCGGCGATTCGCGGGTTCGAGTCCCGTCGTGAGCGCAATTGCCCGACTATTTGCCGACGCGGTAGGTGACGTGCGTGAAGCCGTTGCCCGCCCGCGTCTCCACCTGCTCCAGGTTCAGTGCCGGCACACCGTCGAACAACCGCGTGCCGGCGCCGAGCGTGATCGGCACGATGCGCAGCCGCAGTTCGTCGATCACGCCCTTGGTGAGGTACTGGTTGATGGTGGTCGCGCCGCCGTGGATCGAGATGTTGCCGTCTCCGGCCGCCTCGCACGCGAGCTTGAACGCGGCGTCGATGCCGTCGGTGACGAAGTGGAACGTGGTGCCGCCGTCCATCGGCTGCGGATCGCGGGCGTGATGCGTGAGCACGAAGACCGGGGCGTGGTACGGCGGGTTGTCGCCCCACCAGCCGTTCCACTCGCGGTCCCAGTCGCCGCGGATCGGGCCGAACATGTTGCGGCCCATGATGAACGCCTTGGTCTCGGCCAACCTGTCCATCTGCAGCCGCATTTCGGCGGGGTCCTCCATCCAGGCGTGCAGCCTGCTGCCCCAGCCGTCGCCGCCGTCGTCTCCGAACGGGCGGTCCTCGCGCTGGTTGAGGCCCGCCGAGAAGCCGTCGAGTGAGATCGTCAGGTCGCAGGTCACCTTGGTCATGGCTCCCACCATGCCCGCTCTGTCGACCGCGTGTTGCTGGATCGGCAACGTTTGTTGCCAGTCTGGCATGAATGAGCGCACTGTCAGGAGCATGACGACTGCGCAGGAGTTCTGGGAGACCTTCTACTCGGAGCGGGACCAGGTGTGGTCCGGCAAGCCGAACCCGTTGCTGGTGCGGGAGGCCGAGCGGCTGAAGCCCGGCAGCGCCCTGGACATCGGGTGCGCCGAGGGTGGCGACGCCGTGTGGCTCGCGAAAAAGGGCTGGCGAGTGCTGGGGGTGGACGTGTCGCAGGTGGCGCTGGACCGGGCGGTGAAGCACGCGTACGACGAGGGGGTCGAGTTCGCGGTGGAGCGGCACGACCTCAAGGAGACGTTTCCCGAGGGGCTGTACGACCTGGTCAGCGCGCAGTTCCTGCACTCGCCGGTCGAGGAGGACGGGGAACGCAACAGCATCCTCAAGCGAGCGGCACAAGCGGTGGCGCCGGGCGGGCACCTGATCATCGGCGGGCACGCGGGGGCGCCGTCGTGGTCCGAGCACCAGGACCACTACTTCCCGACCACCAAGGACGTGCTCGACCACCTCGAGCTCGGAGACAACTGGATCGTCATCACCGATGAGGTGGTCGAGCGGCCGCTCACAGGGCCGGATGGTCAGCAGGAGTCGCGCAAGGACAACGTCCTGACCATCAAGCGTCTCTACTGAGGAACCACGTACCCGTGCTCGGTCTTCAGCGTGCGCTGGTGGAAACGGCCGTCCACCGTGCCGCGCCAGCGTTCGCTGGACGAGCCGTCGGCGTAGGAGAGCACGCCGTCCGTCCGCCCGAAGCCGCCTTGCGTGTCGAGGGAGTCATCAACAAATCGGGCGCCGTCGCCAACCGTCCACAAGCGACGTCCCATGTGGACGGAAGCGTCGATGCGATAGTTGTTGTCGTTCACGATGTTCTGCGTGACGTCCACGTTGAGCGGGAAGTCGAACCCGTCGAGCCTCCCCTTCGAGGAGTACGCGCCGGTCACCTTCTGGTCGGTCTTCTGCTTGGTCGCCTTCTCCGCGAGCGAGGTTGTGTTGGAGAACGTCCAAGCGCCCTGTGAGAAGACCTGCTGCGTGCCGTGCGACGTCCTGATCGCGCCACTGGTCCGCCAGGCCCGCCGCACCTGCGTCTTGATCGTCACGTCCAGGTCCGTGCCGGTCGTGACGGTCTTGACGTCAGCAGCTGGTACATCGGTGCTGCTCAGCGTTCCGGTCACGCGCTGAACCCCGGGATCCGTGGTGGCGAACAGGTTTCCGCCCAACGTCCAGTCGTCCACGATCCCGCGTGGCGGCACCAGGTCGATCGTGTGCGCCTTCCCGTCGGTCAGCGTTCCGATGAAGGGGCTCAGGTCGATCGTGTACGGCAGCGTGTCAATGGCGTCGATGGCCGAGATCGGCCGCCACAGCATCGGTGCCACACCGCCGGTGTAGATCACCGAGTACGGGGCGACCACGCCGGCCGGCCGTCCGTCGACGAGCACCGAGACCTCGCGATACGTTCCGCCGCCACAAAGTCCGGCGTCCGGGAACTTCGCGGCGAGGTCGCTCGGCACGTTCGACCACCAGAACTCCTCGCAGCCGCCACCCCGCGCGTAGATCTCGGCCGTCAGCTTCGCGGTGTTCGGCGGAACGACGAGCTGCTTCGAGAACTTCTTGCCGTCCTTGAGGAACTGCCAGCCGGGCAACGCGGCATCAGCGGACAGCGGCAGCACCACGTCGGCCTGGCGAGGCGCCGGATACCGAGGGGAAGCCTGGTAGTAGGTGACCGTGACCTCGATGTCGAACGGGCCGGTGTAGGTGTCGTTGACGACGTTGCCGAGATCCACCACGAACGGCTGCGCCTTGGTCAGCAGCGGCGTGAAAGCCGTGATGTCGCGGTCGAAGTGCCACACGATGCCGGACGGGTCGGGCTCCGGCGTCGACGTCCGCAGCACCTCCGCCCCGCCGATCCACAACCCGGCGAGCCGGTCGAACTGACGTCCCTTGCTGCGTCCCGTCCAGTCCAGCACGACCTTCGTCCACGGCCCGGCGCATTCCGGTGGTGGCGCGAGCGTGCCCACGAACGGCTGGCCGTACGAGTTCGCGAACGTGTGCCGCATCGCCGTGACAACACACGACTTCGTCGGCGGACGGCTCACCGCGGGGATCGCCTGGAGTGGATCTTGGTAGTCCGTGACCACCCGGTCGGCCATCGCCGCGGGCACCGGCAGGAGCGCGAGCACGGCCAACGCGGTGGCGAGGATTCGACGCATGGCCGGACGCTATCGCCGCACACGACGACCGGCATCCGTTCACGGTTGCCGGAAACGCAAAAGGCCACCCTCGGCACCATTGCCGGGGTGGCCCACACGTGAACCGGTCAGGCGGAACGCAGGAGGCGGTCCATCGCCTGGCGGTTGATGATCGAACGGAGCTCGGTCGTCTCCTCGCTGGTGTGGCGGGAGAGGATGGCGTCCAGCTCGATCCGGTCGCTCTCGGTGGTGTAGCTGGCCAACTGCCGCTCCAGGCTCTGACGCTGAAGACGAGCGGCACGGCGCGTGGCCAAGCTCGAGCGCAGGGACTTCACGGACAGGTCGTGGCGGGTCATCTTGTCCTTCCAATCTTGGTTACGTTTCGATAATACACCCTGTTCAAGTGACCTGTACCGATGAAGAAGGTTAGTTAACTCACGAACTCGGCGAGCAACCTCAGCGCGTTCGCGTACTTGATCTGCAGACGGGCCTGGGTCTCGGCGTCCAGACGGGCCATGCGGGCGGGCGAGAGGTTGTCGGCGATGTCCGCGCGTTTCACGGTGAGCGCCAACGGGTTCGCGGCCACGCGGCGCAAGTAGACGTCCTGCGGTTCGTCCGGGAGATGCGACAACGCCACTACGGCGTCGACCACAGCAGCGGGACATCCACTAGCCGTGAGGTCGGAAGCGGTCACCGAGGTGTCCTCGATGACGTCGTGCAAGACGGCGGCCATCTGCGCGTGTTCACCCTCCATGGATGCCATCACCCGCAGCGGGTGGCCGATGTACGGACGGCCGGACTTGTCGACCTGGCCGTCGTGGGCGGTCGTGGCGAGTGCGATGGCGTCAGAAAGGGTGAACACGCGCATCAAGCTAGAGCAGCGAGAGGTCCACCGCCTGGCCCATGGCCTGATAACCGGCGTCGGTGAGGTGCAGGTGGTCCGTCTTGGCGAACTCCTCGCGCAGGAACGTCGGCTTCAGCGGATCCCGCACGGCAGCGTCGAAGTCCACGACGCCGTCGAACGCGCCCGACTCGCGGATCCACTTGTTCACCGCGGAACGCACGGCCTCGCGTGCGTCGGTGTAGTTCGCGTAGCCGCCCATCGGCGTGATGGTCGCGCCCAACACACGCACGTGCTTCGAGTGCGCGAGAGAGATGACCTTCTTGTACCCGTCGCGCAGCTCCTCGAACGTCGCGTCGGGCTTGGCCTTGATGTCGTTGATGCCCTCCAGCACGATCAACGTCCGCACGCCGGCGCGGTCGAGCACGTCCCGTGGTGTGCGGGAAATGCCGGAAACGCCATACGTGCCATCACGGAGAAGCTGGTTGCCGGAGATGCCGGAGTTGACCACGCCGTAAGAGGTTCGCGACGCGAGCACGTCGGTCCACCGCCGGTTGGCGCCGCCCGTGGAACCCGAGCCGTCGGTGATCGAGTCGCCCAGCGCCACCACGGAACCGCGCACCGAGGACGTCACGGCCACCTCGGACAGGTAGTACCAGGACGAGATCTTCTGCGTGAACGTCGTGCCCGCGACGTCACGGGCGTGGTCGCCGGGAGCCACGTAGTTGGTGGACAACGCACTGCGGTGGTAGGTCGGAGTGGCCGGTGCGGCGGAAGCCCAGATCGACACGGCCACCGAGGAGTCGGCGACCGTCTTCAGCGCCACCGGGTCGGAGAGCACTTCGCCACCGCGTGGCACCACGACGGACTCGCGGCCGCGGAAAGTCACCCGGCGCGGGGTGGAGCCGAGCGCGGCACCGGTTCCGGGAGGAGCAACGGACACCTTGCCCACGGTCAGGTCGCCGGAGCTGAACACGTTCGACAGTCGCACTCGGACGGTGGAGCCGCCCACGGTCAGCCGGACGATGTTTCGGACCGTATAAGAGGTGCCGCTGACATCCGATGACACCGGTGTCTGCATCGCGGATCCCCACGCCGCCACCCAGCCGGGAGAAGCTGAGACTGGTGTCGCAAATCCCAGCAACAGAGCCAGAACAGCTAGTAAGCGCATGCCACTCCTCAACGTCAAAGGCGGCACGCACACGATAAATACATCCGATGACCAGCGCAATGCTTGACCTGGGGCAGTGGTCTAGTCCATTTTTAGGCGAACTCACAACATGGCCGCCGCATGATGTGTGGAGGTGGACCATGTCCAAGACCAGACGAGCAGCGATAGCGCTGCTGTCCGCGTTATTCGCCTGTGCCGGTCTGGTGTTGGTGATCAACGGCAGCGCCGTCGCCGCGAACCTCGCGGCCAACAGCGGCTTCGAAGCCGGGAACCTCAGCGGCTGGACCTGCACCGAGGGCACCAGCGCGACCACGGGCACCAAGCGCACCGGCAGCTACGCCCTGCAGGGCGCGCCGGTCGGGCAGAGCAACGCGCAATGCCAGCAAACCGTGACGGTGCAACCGAACACGGCCTACAAGCTGAGCGCGTGGGTGCAGGGCAGCTACGTCTACCTCGGTGTCACCGGCGGTGTGGAGAAGCAGACCTGGACGCCGGGCACGAGCGGTTTCCAGCAGCTGACCGTCGACTTCACCACCGGCAGCGCCACCAGCGTCACGATCTACGTCCACGGCTGGTACGGCCAGCCCGCCTACTTCGCGGACGACTTCAACCTCGACGGCCCCGGCACGCCGCCGACGACCACTACGACGACGTCCACCACGACCACGACGACGACCACGACCACCACCACGACCGGCAACCCGCCGAACACCGGTCTGCCCAAGCACGTCCTGACGGGCTACTGGCAGAACTTCTACAACGGTGCACGCGCACTCAAGCTCGCTGACGTCCCCACCACCTACGACATCGTCGCGGTCTCGTTCGCCGACGCGACGGGCACGCCGGGGCAGGTCGCGTTCCACCTCGACTCGGGGCTGAGCAGCCAGCTCGGCGGCTACACCGACGCGCAGTTCAAGGCCGACGTCAGGACCCTGCAGAACCGCGGCCAGAAGGTGATCATCAGCGTCGGCGGCCAGAACGGCACCATCAGCGTCAGCGACTCCAACTCGGCGAACAACTTCGCGAACAGCATCAAGTCGCTGATCACGAACTACGGCTTCAACGGCGTCGACATCGACCTGGAGAACGGCGTCAACTCCACCTACATGGGCCAGGCGCTGCGCAGCATCCACGCCGGCGGCGGCACCGTGATCACCATGGCGCCGCAGACGATCGACATGCAGAACACCGGCGCCGAGTACTTCAAGCTGGCGTTGAACATCAAGGACATCCTGACGATCGTCAACATGCAGTACTACAACTCCGGCTCGATGCTCGGCTGCGACCAGCAGGTCTACAGCCAGGGCACGGTCAACTTCCTGACCGCGCTCGCGTGCATCCAGCTGCAGTCCGGTCTGCGCGCGGACCAGGTCGGCCTTGGTCTGCCCGCGTCACCCTCGGGTGCCGGTGGCGGGTACCAGTCGCCCTCCAACGTCAACAACGCCTTGAGCTGCCTCGCTCGCGGCACCAGTTGCGGGACGTTCAAGCCGAGCACGACCTGGCCGTCCATTCGCGGCGCCATGACGTGGTCGATCAACTGGGACGCGTCGAACAACTGGCAGTTCGCCAACACGGTCGCCCCTCACCTGGACTCCCTGCCCTAGGTGATGGCCTGACCGGCCGGCGGCCCGGGGAGGCCGAACAGCCTCCCCACCGCCGGTGCGACGGCCTCCACAGTGGACAGACCTCCGCCCGCGACGAGCAACGGCACCGGTGCCGCCGGTCCGGGAACCCTGCTCACCACGGACTTCAGGTGCCGCAACGCCACCGCGCGGTCGGACGCGGGCCCGGTCCAGCGCAGCTGCCTGCCCGCGACCGCGACCTTGCCGCGCAGCAACGAATCCGCGTCGATGTGGCGCTGCCAGGACACCGCCGGGCACCCGCCGGCGACGACCACCAGCGCGGACCGTTCCCAGCGCCCGGTCGCTTCGAGGTGGCGGACGAGCTTGCCCACCTGCGCGTCCGAGGTGCGCACGGCCAGCGAGCGGACGATGCCCAGCGGTGGGTCGCAGTCGCCGAACTTCACGTGCACGAGCTCGGGATCCTCCGTGTCGATCAAGGTGTGCAGGGTGTGCGACGTGAACGCGTCGGCCGGGTGTTCCGGATCTGGCAGGACCGTGCGGAAACCCAGTTCCCGCACAGACGTCAGGAGGTCGGGCACCGCGGTCCCGGAGAATCGGGTTCCTTCGCCGAGCAGGGTCAGGAGGGTGGGGGTCAGCGCCTCGCTGACGTCTTCGGGTCGCAGTCCGTCGAGGACCACCACGTACACGCGCCGCATCACCCCCACACCTTGGCCTACCCGTGTGGCCGGAAAGTGAACTGCACAGTTCAGGGGGAGTTCGTCCAAATGCCGTTGCGTCATCAAGGACACAGCTGCTTCACCGGGCATCCACCGCCCGGTCCAACTAGGTTGTGCTCATGTTCCACACGCTGGCCGTGCCCGTGATCGCCGCGCCCATGGCAGGTGGCGCCTCCACCCCCGAGCTGGTCGCCGCGGTGAGCGACGCAGGTGGGTTCGGGTTCCTCGCGGCCGGCTACATCACGGTCGAGCAGCTCGCGGAGAAGATCACCCAGACGAGCCAGCTCACGAGCAAGCCGTTCGGGGTCAACCTGTTCGTGCCCGGCACCCGGCCGACCGCCGACATCTCGTCCTACGTGGACCGCGTCACGGCCTGCGCGGAGAAGGTCGGCGCGGTGCCCGGCGACCCGCGCTGGGACGACGACAACTACGCCGCCAAGCTCGAGCTCGTGCTGGCGCTGCGGGTGCCGGTCGTGTCGTTCACGTTCGGGCTGCCGGACGCGGACGACGTGCAGCGGCTCAAGGCGACCGGGACGACGATCGTCGTGACGGTCACCACGCCGAGCGAGGCCCGGCAGGCGCAGCAGATCGGCGCGGACGTCCTGTGCGTGCAGGGTGCGGACGCCGGTGCCCACCGCGGCACGTTCACCGACGACGGCATCTCGCCCGGCGGTGGCGAGCTGTACGGGACGCTCGCCGCTCTCACTCTGGTCCGCAACACCGTCGACCTCCCGGTGATCGCGACCGGCGGGCTGATGCGCGGCGCCGACGTGGCCGCGGTGCTGGCGGCCGGGGCGGTCGCGGCGCAGCTCGGCACGGCGTTCCTCGGGTGCCCGGAGGCGGGAACCACTGCGGTGCACCGGGAAGCGCTCGCGGAGGGGGCGCGCAGGACGGCTTTGACGCGCGCGTTCACCGGAAGGCCCGCGCGCGGCCTGGTGAACCGGTTCCTGATCGAGAACAGCGTGCACGCGCCCGCCGCGTACCCGAACGTGCACCACCTCACCAAACCGGTGCGCGCGACCGGTGAGCTGGAGGTCATGTCGCTCTGGGCGGGCACCACGTACCCGCTGGCGACCGCGGAACCGGCCGCCGACATCGTCCGAAGGCTCCACGCCGAGCTCACGGATGTGGTCAATTCCTTGGCGGAGCGCTTCCAGCGCGGCTAAGAAGGAGAGCGTGACCTCGCTCTCCGAAGAGATGTTCCTGGCGATGATGGACTGGGCGCCGACGTTCGCCACCGTCGTCGCCGTGCCCGGCTGGGACGACCGGCTCGAAGACCTCAGCGTCGACGGCCAGGCGGCTCTGCGCGCCCGGCTCGCGGACATCCTGAGCCGCGTCGACGGGAGTGACGAGGACCAGGTCGCCAAGGACGTGATCCGGCACCAGGCCACCTCGATCATCAACCTGATCGACGCCAGGCTGGTCGAGCACTCCGTGGCCCGCGGGCTGAACGCTCCGGTCGCGGCCCTGCTCAGGATGGCGTCGCAGGTCGACTTCTCCCGGCGGCTGCACCTCGTACCGCGGTTCCTGGACCAGGCGGCGCAACGGCTGCGCGACACCGACCGCAGGCCGTTGCGCCGGCACGTCCAGGGCGGCGCGGCCCACGTCGAGCGCTTTCTCGCCTCGCCGAAGCAGGAGTGGGAGGGCGACGCGGACCTGCGACCCGCGTTCGCGAAGTACCGCGAGTTCCTGCTGTCCGTCGAAGGACGCGACGACGAGCACGCCGGTCTTTGCTGGTTGCCCGACGGCGAGGAGAACTACCGCAAGCTCGTCCGCGACTACACGACCGCGCCCTACACCCCTGCCGAACTGCACCAGCTCGGACTCGACCTGATCGCCGGCCTGCACGAGGAGTACGCCACGATCGGCTCGCGGGTGTGGGGGACGGCCGACGTGCCGGAGATCTTCCGGAGGCTGCGCACGGACCTGTTGTGGGCCAACGAGGACGAGATGCTCACCAGCGCGGTGGAGACCGTCGCGCGGGCCGAGGCGGAGGCGCCGAACTGGTTCGGCCGGCTGCCGCGAGCACGCTGCGAGGTCCGGTTCGTGCCCGAGATGGACCGCCAGGCCGCCGCGTTCGCGTACTACGTGGACGCCGCGCTCGACGGGTCCCGTCCCGGCATCTACTTCGTGAACCCGTTCAACGCCACCGATCGCAGCCGCACGTTGTCCGAGGTGACGGCGTTCCACGAGGCCATTCCCGGCCACCACTTCCAGCTCTCGATCGCCGCCGAGACGTCGTTGTCGAACCTGCGCAAGTTCGCGTTCATCGACTCCTACATCGAGGGCTGGGGTCTCTACACCGAGCGGCTGGCCGACGAGATGGGCCTGTACTCGTCGGACGAGGCACGGCTGGGCATGCTCGGGCTCGACGCGATGCGTGCCGGGCGGCTGGTGGTCGACACCGGCCTGCACGCGCTCGGGTGGTCGCGGCAGCAGGCCGTCGACTACCTCCGCGAGAACACCGTGATGGACGCCTCGGAGATCGACTCCGAGGTAGACCGGTACATCGAGACGCCGGGGCAGGCGCTGGCGTACATGGTGGGGCGCCTGGAGATCCAGCGGGTGCGGGCCGACGCCGAGACGAAGATGGGCGCGCGGTTCGACGTTCGCGCGTTCCACGACCTGGTGCTGGAGAACGGCGCGGTGCCGCTCTCGACGCTGGGGGACCTGGTCACCGACTGGGCGGGGAGGGCCTGATGTCACTCGATCAGGAGATGTTCGAGGCGGCCATGGAATGGTCGCCGTTCCTGGCCTCGATGTACGGGATGCCCGACTGGGACGACAAGCTCACGGACCTGAGCACTGAGGGCGAAGGGGCGTTGCGGGCGCGGATCGTGAGCATCCTCGACCGCGCCGCGACGAGCGATCTGGACCCGGTCACGCTGGCCGTGCTGCGGCACCAGGGCGAGACGATCGTGGCCCGCATCGACGCCAGGCTGGTCGAGCACACGGTCGGGAACGGGTTCGCCGCACCGGTCAACGCGTTGCTGATGATGGCGGCACGGGTGGACGTGTCGAAGCGCCAGCACAAGATCGCGCGGCACGTCGACCAAGCGGCGGGGAGGGTGCGCGACTCGGACCGGCGGCCGTTGGCGCGGCACCTGAAGGCCGGCGTGACGCGGATGGAGAGCTTCCTCGCCTCGCCCGAGCAGGAGTGGGAAGGCCCGGCGTCGCAGGAGATCCGCGCGGCCATCGCGAGATTTCGCGAGGTGCTGACGTCAGTGGAAGGCCGTCCCGACGACAAGCCGGGCATCTGCTGGTTGCCGGAGGGCGAGCAGAACTACGCCAACCTCGTCCGCAACTACACGACGACCTCGTACACCCCGGCCGCGTTGCACCGGCTCGGTCTGGACCTGATGGACGGCCTGCGCGAGGAGTACGCGGAGATCGGCTCACGGGTGTGGGGCACGTCCGACGTCACCGACATCTTCCGGCGGTTGCGCACGGAACTGTTGTGGGACAACGAAGACGAGATGGTCACGCACGCCACTGAGGCGATCGCGCGGGCCGAAGCCGCCGCACCTCAATGGTTCGGTCGCATGCCTTCCGTCGGCTGCGAGGTCCGGCTGGTGGGCGAGGCGGAACGGGAGACCGCGGCGATCGCGTTCTACCAACCGGCGCCGCTGGACGGGTCGCGGCTCGGCACCTACTGGCTGAACCCGTTGGGCGCCACCGAACGCAGCCGCACGCTGTCCGAGGTGACGGCGTTTCACGAAGCTGTTCCCGGGCACCACTACCAGCTCTCCATCGCCGCCGGGACCGAGCAGTCCGACCTGCGCCGGTTCGCGTTCATCGAGGCGTACTCGGAGGGCTGGGGCCTCTACACCGAGCGGCTCGCGGACGAGATGGGGCTGTACTCGTCGGACGAGCAACGCCTCGGGATGCTGGGGCTCGACGGGATGCGCGCCGGGCGGCTGGTGGTCGACACCGGGCTGCACGCGTTCGGGTGGACCCGGCAGCAGGCCGTCGACTACCTGCGCGAGAACACCGCGATGCCCGAGCCCGAGATCCAGTCCGAGATCGACAGGTACATCGAGGTGCCAGGGCAGGCGCTGGCGTACATGGTGGGGCGCTTGGAGATCCAGCGCGTTCGTGCCGAAGCGGCCGCCCGGCTGGGCGACCGCTTCGACGTTCGCGCGTTCCACGACCTGGTGATCGGGCTCGGACCGGTGCCGCTGTCCGTGCTCGATCAGCAGGTCACTGCTTGGACTGCTGCTCCATGACGGAGTGGCGCCGCGAGTAGGTGAAGTAGATGACCATGCCGATCACGAACCAGATCGCGAACCGCGCCCACGTCTCCGGGTTGAGGAACGTGATCAGCCAGATCGAGAAGATCACGCCGATGATCGGCACGACCGGCATGCCCGGCGTCCTGAACGTGCGCGGCAGGTCGGGCTGCTTGTAGCGCAACACGATCACGGCGACGCAGACCACGACGAACGCCAGCAGGATGCCGATGTTGGTGAGCTCGGCGGCCTCCGCGATCGGCAGGAACCCGGCGATGACCGCCGAGGCGATGCCCAGCACCCAGGTGATGCGCGACGGCACGTGCTTCACCGGGTGGGTCTTCGCGAACCACTTGGGCAGCAGGCCGTCGCGGCTCATCGAGTACCCGACTCGGGCGGCGCCCAGGAGGAACGTGAAGAGCACCGTCGTGATGCCGAGGATGGCGCCGACGCTGATGATGATGCCCAGCCAGTTGTAACCGATGTCCGCGAACGCCGTGGCGAACGCGCTCTCCGCGTCGATGTCCTTGAAGTTGACCATGCCGGTGAGCACCAGGCACGCCAGCACGTACAGGACCATCGAGATCGCCAGCGAGTAGATGATCGCCTTGGGCATGTGGCGCTGCGAGTCCTTCGACTCCTCGGCCGCGGTGCTCATCGCGTCGTAGCCGAACACCGCGAAGAAGACCGTTGCGGCACCGGTGAAAGCGCCGCTCAGGCCGAACGGGAAGAACGGGTTGTAGTTGTCGGTGTCGATGTGGAAGACGCCGACACCGATCACCAGCAGCACCACGGCGATCTTCAGGTACACCAACGTGGTTTCGAACCGCGCCGCGTTCTTCATGCCGAGGTTCAGCACGTACGCGATCAGCAGGCAGAGGATCACCGCGAACAGGTTGACCTTGTAGGAGCCGGGTTCGACGCCTTGGCCTTCCGTGCCCGGCGCGCCCAGCATCCATTGGGGGAGATGGATGTTGAGCAGGCTCAGCAGTTCGGTGAAGTAGCCGGAGATGCCGATCGCGACCACCGCCACGATCGCGGTGTACTCCAGCAGCAGGTCCCAGCCGATGAACCAGCCGACGATCTCACCGAGCACCGCGTAGCCGTAGGTGTAAGCACTGCCCGCCTTGGGGATCAGGCCCGCGAACTCCGCGTACGAGAACGCCGCCGCCGCGCTCGCGATACCGGCCACCAGGAACGAGATCAGCACGGCCGGGCCGGCCGTCTTGTTCGCGACGGCGCCGGCGAGCGAGAAGATGCCCGCGCCGATGATTCCGCCGATGCCGATCGCGGTCAGCTGCCACAGGCCCAGCGTTCTGGTGAGCCCGTCGCCCTTGTCGTCGGCGATCTGGTCGATGGGCTTGCGCCTGAAGACGCCCTGCGTAGTCATGCCGTCATCTCCCTTGATGGTGGGTCCCGGCGAACCTATGCGTGTCAACTGTCACGCGGTTTGTCCGAGCCCACCAATCAGGAAGCCGATTTTTGGCCGATCGGGCTGTTTACGGCTATCGGGTGAAGACGATCTTGCCCGCGGTCTCACCGTCGAGCATGGACTTGAGGCCCTGCTCGGCGTCCTCGAACTTCAGCTCCGCGCCGATCTGCGGCTTGAGGCCGTTGAGCGCGCAGAACTGGATGAGGTCGCCCAGCTCCTCGCGGGTGCCCATGGTCGAGCCGACCACGCGCAGCTGCAGGAAGAACAGCCGCTGCAGCTCGGCCGCGGAGGCGTCGCCGGACGTCGCGCCGGAGATCACCACGATGCCGCCGGGCTTCAACGCCTTCATCGAGTGCGACCAGGTGGCCTTGCCGACGGTCTCGAACACGGCGTCGACCCGTTCGGGCAAGCGCGCACCCGACTCGAAGACCGCGTGGGCACCGAGAGTGGTGGCCAGCGCGCGCTTCTCCTCGCTGCGGCCGGTGACCCAGACGCGGAAACCGGCGGCGCGGCCCAGTTGGATGAGCGCGGTCGAGACACCACCCGAGGCGCCCTGCACGAGCATCGTCTGGCCGGGACGCAGGCCGGACTTCACGAACAGCATCCGGTACGCCGTGAGCCACGCCGTGCCCATGCAGGCGGCCTCGGCGAACGTGAGGCCAGCGGGCTTGGGCAGTGCGTTGCGGGCGGGGACTGTGACGTAGTCGGCGAACGTGCCCTGGTGCTTCTCGGTGAGCAGCGTGCGCTTCGGGTCGAGCGTCTCCTCACCGGACCAGTTCGGGTCGCCGATGACCGAGTGCAGCACCACCTCGGTGCCGTCGTCGAGGGTGCCGGCGCCGTCGCAGCCCAGGATCATCGGGAACTGCTCGGGCTTGATGCCGACGCCGCGCAACGTCCACAGGTCGTGCATGTTGAGGCTGGCCGCCTTGACCGCGACGCGCACCCACCCGTTCGGGACCTCGGGCTCGGGGCGCTCGCCGACCCGAAGCGAGGCCAGCGGGTTCTCAGGACTGGGTTCTGCTGCGTAAACGGCGAACATGGTTCGCAACATACCGACCGATGGCCTGGCCAAATGCCGTGACACCGGTCACGAGACTAGGCTCGCGTGCGTGGACTGGCTTTGGCAGTGGTGGGACGGCGTCGAGTTGTGGCTCGTGCAGCTGCCCGTGGCCGTGCAGTTCCCCGTCGTGATGATCGTGGTGCTGCCGCTGTGCCTGGGCGTGGCGCGGCTGATCGACCGGGTCGCTGACTGGGGTGCGAAGAACCCGGCGTCACGCGTCGACGACGCGGCTCCGGAGCCCGAGCCCGAGCCGGAGAAGGTCGCCGCGTGAGTCCTGGTCGCCGCCTGACCGTCGCACTGGTCGGGCTCATCGCGCTGGTCGTGATCGGGTGGTTCGTCAAGACCAACACGTCCGGGCCTCCTCCCGAGGTCACCAAGCCGGTCGTCACGAGCGCCGCGCAGGCCGAGAAGGTGCCCGGCGCGAACTCGGGGCTCGACGTCGAGGCGCTGTCGAAGCTGCCGTCCGAGGCCGCGAAGACGTGGAAGCTGATCGAGTCGAAGGGCCCGTTCCCGTACCCGCGCAACGACGGCGTGACGTTCGAGAACCGGGAGAAGCGGCTGCCCGCGCAGAAGTCCGGGTACTACAAGGAGTACACGGTGCCGACGCCCGGCAGTCCCGACCGGGGCGCGCGCCGGATGGTCACCGGTTCGGAAAAGGAAGTCTTCTACACCGGCGACCACTATTCGACGTTCGTCGTCGTGGACGTGAATAAATGAAACGGCACATTCTCGTTTCGGAAAAGGCCGCGGCGATCTCGGCGATCGCGGCCGCTCTCGACTTCCCGTCGTGGTTCGGGCAGAACCTGGACGCGCTGTACGACAGCCTGACCGATCTGTCCTGGCTGCCGGCCGGTGAGTACGTGCTGGTCGTGCCGGTCGATTTGGATCCTTCCGTTTCGGAAGTCCTTCGTGACGCGGTGAAGCGGAACGCTGAATCAGGTGATCACAAACTGCGGGTTGTTCGCACAGAACGGTGATCCGCGCTGCGGATTCGCTGTCCAGAGTGGACAGTGCGATTCCATGGGAACGCAATTCCGTCGCACGGGCTTTTTGCTCGTGCTCGCCGCGGCCGCCGCTGCCTGCGATTCGGGCGAGGACGTGGGTCAGGTGTCCGCCGCCGCGATGAGCGAAGCCGCTCCTAGTTCGGGCGACCCCGGTTGCACGCAGGAGGACCCGTTCACGCCGTTCGACACGGTGGACGGCGACAACCCGATCACCATGCAGAACGGCAGGGTGATCGAGCTGCGCGCGTCGAACAGGTCCAAGTGCGCGTGGGGCCGCATCTCGTCCGGGGCGCCCGGCGAGGAGGTGTGGACCGAGCGCAAGGACCCCACGGCGAACGAGCACGAGGGGCCGCTCGGTCAGACCAAGATCGACTCCGGCACCGCCAAGTACACGTCGGCGTTCAAGAACGACGGCAAGGTCATGCGCGCCTGCGGGACGTCGCAGGGCAAGACCGAGTGCACCGGCTGGTTCTAGCCCTCTGCCGGCACCCAGGACGGCTTGCGCTTCTCCTTGAACGCCGCGATGCCCTCCTGGCCCTCCGGTCCGCCGAAGTGCCGTGCCGACAGTTCGAGCATGTCCGCGAAGACGTCGCCGAGGTTCGTCGATCGTTCCTGCTGCAGCATCTGCTTGGTGGCCGCGAGGGCGCTGGGAGCGCCGAGCGCGAGCATGTCGGTGTAGCGGCGGACTTCGGCGTCGACGCCGTCAACCGGGACAGCCGAGTTGAGCAGACCGATCTGGGTTGCCCGCTGGGCGTCGAAGGCCTCGCCGGTCAGGAACAGCTCGTGGGCCTGGCGGGAGAGCAGGCGCGGCAGCACGGTCACCGAGATGACGGCCGGCACCACGCCGATCCGGACCTCGCTGAACGCGAACGTGGCCTCGTTGGCGGCAACGGCGATGTCGCACGCCGCGACGATGCCGACGCCGCCCGCGCGGGCCGGGCCCTTGAGTGCGGCCACGACGGGTTTCGGACTGGTCCAAAGCTGCTCGAGGATCGCCGGGAACTCGTTGACGCCCTGGTCTCCCGCGCTCGCGCCGGCGGCCTCCTTGAGGTCCATGCCGGAGCAGAACACGGAACCCGTGTGGGTCAGCACGACCACGCGCACCTGATCGTCCTTCGCTGCTGTGCTCAGGTGCTCTTTGAGCTCGCGGCGCAACTGGGACGACAGGGCGTTGCGGTTGTGGGGGGAGTCCAGCGTGATCGTCGCGATGCCACGCTGCACCTCGTAGTGGACCAGCTCGTCTGCCATGTGGCTGACCTTAGCGTTTGGGTTTGTTGACAGTATGCTGTCATTCATGACAGCATACTGTCATGACAACGGTGTACCTGGCTCTGGTCGACGGTCTTTCGGACTGGGAGTACGGCCACGCGGCCGCCCAGATCAACATCCAGGCGTTCCAGCAGCAGCCTGGTCGCTACGAGATCAAGACGGTTGCGGTCTCGTTGGACCCGGTGCGCACGATCGGCGGTGTGCGGATGCTGCCGGACGTGACGATCGCGGACGTCGACGTTGCCGGTTCCGCGATGCTGATCCTGATCGGCAGCGACTCGTGGGAGGCGGGGGCGAACGTTGCGCTGGGTCAGTTGGCGCGGCGGTTCCGGGAGGCGGGCAAGCCGGTGGCGGCGATCTGCGGCGCGACGATCGGGCTCGCGCGTGAAGGGCTGCTGGACGACGTCAAGCACACGTCGAACTTCCCCGGCGAGCTGGGCGAGTACGGCGGATCGGAGCTGTACCAGGACGTTCGTGCCATGCGGGACCGCGGCGTGATCACGGCCGGCGGTGCGAGCGCGCTGGAGTGGACGCGCGAGATCCTGCTCGAGCTGGAGGCCTACCGGCCGCAGACCGTGGACGCCTGGTACGGGTTGTACCGCGAGGACAACATGGCTGCGTTCGAGAGGCTGATGGCGAGTGTCCAGGACTGAGTCGGGCGACGTCCTCACCGACGTCGTGATGCGGACTTTTCGTTTGTACAGCGCGTTCATGGACGCGGCCGAGGTGATGGCGAAGCCCGTCGGCCTGACCGCGGCGTGGTGGCAGGTGCTGGGTCCGGTGCTGCGCGAGCCGTTGTCCGTGTCGGGCATCGCGCGGGAGATCGGGCTGGCCCGTCAGTCCGTGCAGCGGATCACGGATCTGTTGGTGGACAAGGGTTTGGCGGAGTACCTGCCGAACCCTGCACATGCCCGCGCGAAGCTGGTCCGGCCTACTCCCGAGGGCTACGCGGCGATCACGCGCCTGCGGGAGGCGCAGCACGAGTGGGCGAACCGCGTCAGTGCGCAGGTCTCGCTGGAAGACCTGCGCACGACGCTCGCCACGATGACGGCTCTGATCGCTAGTTCCTGATGCCCGGCAGGGGGTTGGGCATCAGGAACTAGCCGATGGTCGTGGTCGTCAGGACGGGGCTGGGGTCCGGGTAGCCCTTCGCGGCGGCGTTGACCGGGAAGCCGATGACCGTGACGACGGCGGTGAAGGTGAGGCCGGGGGCGTCGTAGCTGGTGCCGCCGAGCTTCGTGGTGATGGTGCCGGTGCCGCCGGCCTGCAGGTTGATCGTGACCGTCGGCAGCTCGAAGTCCGCGCCGCCCTTGATCGGACCGGGCACGCTCAGCACGACGTCGTTGCCCTGCAAGGCGATTGTCGGCGTGCCACCCAGCCCGGAGCCGCCGGACAGCGACGCGGACTGGAACTTCGAGTTGCCCGGCACCGGCAGCCTGAGCGCGAGACCCTTGATCTCACGCACCTGCCGCCCGCCGGCCTCGGACGGGATCTTGTTGGGCGCGGGGTCGATGGTGACCTTGAGCGTTCCGTTGGGCGCGACGGTCGCTGGGGCTGCCGCGTCGACACCCTGGTCGAGAGTGAAGTCCGACGACTGCCCGGCGGCGCTCGCGCGGAGCTTGTAGGTGATGGTCTGCGGAGCTGCTGACGCGGTGGTGGCTGAGAACATCAGCATCGGTACCAGTAGCAGGGACGCGAATCCGGCTAGTTTCATGGCCTCTCCCCGATGAGTGGACGAGGGACATTTCCAGCACGCGGCGTAGTCACCTGACTACTCATGAGTAGGTTTCACGTCAACAGTTCACACTTCACATCGCCCGAACGGCGCTGCGCATTCGATCTTGTGGCGGCGGCCGTAAGTGGAAGTGTTCAGGGCCAAATGAGCTAGCGTGGAGGTTTCGCCTCTTGTCCGGTCACTCACGTCGAGCTTCCCGAACACGTGCAGCAGATGGCTCTTGACGGTCGCTTCGCTGACGTTCGGCTGGGCTTCGGCATCGTGGTGTCCGTCGCCGGCATGGCATTCCACCCGAGGCCTGGGCGCTAGGACGCTGGAAAGCGCGAAGCCCAGGCAGCGACCGTCCGGACGCGAACCTGGGCCCACTTCCTCCACCTAGCGGCGAGCAGTGTCACCTCACGAAGTCCAGCCTGGTCCTGCTCATCCTGTCGATGGTCTACGCGGCCGTCATCGCCCTGCTCGCGGTCTCCGGCTCGAGCGCACTCACCGCGGTCGCGATCGCCGGGGGAGCGTTGCTCGGCATCGGCTGGGCAACGGTCGGGTACCTGTCGAACCAGAAGGCCTAAGCGGCCACGGTCTGGCGGGCGAGGGCGGAGTCGTAGCGGTCCAGCACCAGCTGGGCCACCTCGACGTCGTCACCCAACGGGCGCGCCACCACGGCCTCGCCCGCCAGGGACGCCACCTTGTCCGGCAACAACCCCGGTGCCAAGAACCACGACGCCACAGCGATCCGCGTGGCTCCACGAGAACGCAACCGCTCAACCGCCTCGGGCACGGTCGGCGAGGCGATCGACGCGAACGCCGCCTCCACGCCGGCCCAACCCGACTCGCGAGCCCACCGCCGGGCGACGTGCGCCACGGCCTCGTTGGCCGGACCGTGCGACGACCCGGCGCCGGCCAGAACCACGCCCAACGACCGGTCCCCAAAAGAAACCCCGGCCTCGGACAGCCGCCGCAGAGCCGCCGACTCCAGCCGAGGATCAGGCCCCAGCACGTCGGTCACCACCGCAGGCACCCGAGACTCGGCGACAGCGGCCGGAACATCAACGCGTGCATGATAAGCCTTGCCCAGCAACAAAGGAACGACCACAGCCGGCCCGCGCAGCACGTCGCTCAACCGAGGCGCGCACAGGTCCAGGAAGCACCCGCGCACGTCCAACTCGGGCCGCAACGACCGAACCACGTCCAAAAGCTGATGAATCGACGCGGCTGAACGAGGATCACGGCTGCCGTGTGCAACGGCGACGAGCGGAATCACAGCGCCCCCGTCAGTCCACGAGCCCGCAGCACCGCACGCTCCAACGGACGGAACAGCAGCAGCTCGATCCCGATACCCACCAACAGGATCAGGAAGATCGCCGCGATCACCATGTTGATGTCGTTCAACGACGACCCGTTGTGCAGGTACTGCCCGAGCCCGACACCGAGCTGGGGCGACGTCGCGATGATCTCCGCGGCCATCAGCGACCGCCACGAGAACGCCCACCCCTGCTTCAACCCCGCCAGATACCCGGGCAGCGCGGCAGGCAACAGGATGTGCCGCGCGGAAGCCAGCCGACCGGCCCCGAGAGCACGCCCCACCCGAGGCAGCAGTGGCGGAATCTGGTCGATCCCGGCCACCAGCCCGTTGGCGATGGACGGCACCGACCCCATCAGCACCACGAAGTAGATCGTGGACGGCGTCACGCCGAACCACAGGATCGCGGCCGGAACCCAAGCCACCGAAGGAAGTGACTGCAGACCGGTCAGCAACGACCCGATCGCCGCCCGCACCACCCGGACCTTGGCGACCAGCAGCCCGAGCGGAGTGGCGATCAGCACCGCCGCGACGAACCCGAACACCGCGCGGTGCAACGAGGTCCACAGCACCTCGAACGCCTCACCGGTCGAGATCGAGCGAACGAGCTCGTTCCACACGTTGACCGGGGCGGGCAGCTGGAACTCCGGCAGGATCGCCGACGCCCACAACGCCTGCCACACGCCCAGAAGCAGCGCGAACGCGATGATCGGTGGGACGCCGGTCTTCAGGAAACGGCGCCAGATCGGCGGCCTGTGCGCCTCTACGGGCACATCCAGCGCGTCGAGTCCGGCGCCGACCTTGTCGAGCGTGTCAGACGGCGTGGCCACTGATGACCTCTCGCAGATGGGTGTTGATCTCGTCGAGCACCGTGTCGGAGGACGACGTGACGTCCCACTCGCGCACCACACGGCCGGGGCGCGAGGACAGCAGCACAACGCGCTGACCGAGGCGCACGGCCTCGCGGACGTCGTGCGTCACGAAGATGATCGCGGTGTTCGTGGTCTCCCACACGCGCAGCAGTTCGCTCTGCAGCACGTCACGTGTGATGGCGTCCAACGCGGCGAACGGCTCGTCCATCAGCAGAAGCGCCGGCGCACCGTCAGCCGACACGGTGGTGGACGCCAGCGCGCGGGCCAGAGCCACGCGCTGACGCATACCACCGGACAACTCGTGCGGACGCTTGTCCGCGACGTCACCGAGCCGCACGAGTTCGAGCAGCTCCAGCGCACGACGCTTGCGCGCCAACCGGCCCACACCGGCGAAGCGCAGCGCCAGCTCGACGTTGCGGGCGGCGGTGAGCCACGGCATCAGAGCGGGCTCCTGGAACATCACGGCCGGGCGCGACGTGTTGAGCTGCAGCTCACCCGACGTGGCGCCGTCCAGGCCGGCGACGATGTTCAGCAGCGTGCTCTTGCCGCAGCCCGACGCGCCGAGAAGGCACACGAACTCGCCGGGCCTGACCTTCAGATCAACCCCGTCGAGGGCCACCACGGCCGAGCTGCCGTGGCCGAACACCTTGCGGACGCCGGCCAGTTCGACGGCAGTATCCACAGTAGACAGAACAGTGGTCTCGAGCGTGGCGGTCATGTCCGTGTCCCCTCGGTACTTACTTCTTGTCCAGACCGGCTGCTTGCACCTGCGGCTTGCCCTGTGCCTGAAGAACCTTGTTCAGCAACGTGAAGTCGGCGTACCCGGCGACGTTCGCGGCCTCGGTGGCCACACCCGCGGTCACGGCGTCCTTCGCGAGCTGCGGGAAGGTCTTCGCCTGCGCGTCCGTGGTGAGCTCGATGTTCTGCCACGCGGCGTCGAGGATCTTGTCGCCGAGCTTCTTGGACGTGAGCTTCTCCAGCGCGGCGTTCACGGTCTTCTTCGCGTCGTCGGCGTTGCCCTTGGCCCAGTCGACGGCGGCGACGTGGCCCTTGAGCACGGCCTCGACGGTCTCCGGGTGCTCCTGCAGGAACTTCGTCCGCACGATGATCACCGTGGTCGGGAACTGCCCGCCCTCCCACAGGGTCTTCTCGTCGAGCAGCACCTTCGCGCCCGCCTCGGCGACGACGCGCGACGACCACGGCTCCGGCAGCCACGCGCCCTGGATGTCGCCCTTCTTGAACAGGTCGAGGGTCTGCGCGTTCTCGACGTTCTGGACGGTGACCTGGCCGGTGAGGTTCTGGCCCGCCAGGTACTTCTTCAGCGCGACGTCCTGCGTGTTCGCGAGCTGCGGCGTGGCGACGGTCTTGCCCTTGAGGTCCTCGACCGAGTTGATCTCGGGCTTCACGACCAGCTGAGCGCCGCCGGACGTGGCGCCGGAGATGAGCTTCACGGCCTCGCCCTTGGACTTCGCGTAGGCGTTGATCGCCGGGCCGGACCCGATGTAGGCGATGTCGAGCGACTCGCCCAGCAACGCGTTCACCTCGTCCGGACCCGCGTTGAACGTCTGCGTCGTGAGCTTGGTGCTGCCGAGCTCCTTGGCGAACAAGCCCTTCTCGACACCGATCAGCGCGGCGGCGTGGGTCACGTTCGGGAAGTACCCGAGGCGGACCTCGGTCGCGGCACCCTTCGACTGGGCGGCGGCTGGTTCGTCGGTGGCGCGGCGGCTGCAACCGGACAGTGCTGTCAGCGCGATGAGTGCGATGGCGACTGCGGGCTTGAGGTTCACGACAGGGTGGCCTTTCAGGGACCGGGGGACACGAGGGCGTGGTTGTCAGGGGCAGCGGCGCTACCCCCGGTACAGCTCTCCACGCCGTCCTCAAGCAGCGGCAGCGGAGCCCCGACCAGTCCGGCGGCGAGCGTGGAACCGTCGCTCACGTCGATCACCAGGAACGACCCGGTGCGCCGGCTGAAGCTGTAGTCGTCCAGCGGTACTTCCTCGGCGAGCCGCAAGGACACGCGGCCGATCTCGTTCAGCTCCAACGAGGGCGGGCTGTCCACACTGGACAGGTTCTGCTCGTCGAAGCGGTCGCGCAGCTCGGTGACCATCGCCTGCACGGTGCGCGTGCCGTGCTTGACGAGGACGCGCGCGCCGGCCTTCAACGGCTTCTCCGCGAGCCAGCACAGCGTGGCCTCGAAGTCGTCGGTGACGGTCGGCGCGTTGCCCGCGGACGCGATCAGGTCGCCGCGCGAGATGTCGATGTCGTCGGCCAGCAGCAGCGTGACCGACTGTCCCGCGGCGGCTTCGGTCAGTTCGCCGTCCATGGTGTCGATCTTCGTGACGGTCGAGCGGCGGCCCGACGGCAGCACGACGATCTCGTCGCCCGGCTTGACCGTGCCCGCGGCGACCAGACCGGCGTAGCCGCGGTAGTCGAGGTGCTCGGCGGTGCGGGGACGGATCACGTACTGCACGGGGAAGCGGAACGGCGCGTCGTGCGGGTCCGGCTCGACCGGCACGTTCTCCAGGTGCTCCAACAAGGTCGGACCGGAGTACCACGGCGTGTTCGCGGACTTCTCCACGACGTTGTCGCCCGCCAGCGCCGACACCGGGATCTCCACGACCGCGTCCTCGGTGTAGCCGAGAGCCGTCGCGTGCGCGGTGAACTCCTTGGCGATGCGGGAGAACGTCACCTCGTCGTAGTCCACGAGGTCGATCTTGTTGACCGCCAGCACGAGGCGAGGCACGCCCAGCAGTGCGAGAACCGCGGCGTGCCGGCGGGTCTGCTCGATGACGCCCTTGCGCGCGTCGACCAGCAGGACTCCGAGCTGCGCTGTGGACGCGCCGGTCACCGTGTTGCGGGTGTACTGCACGTGGCCGGGGGTGTCCGCGAGCACGAACGATCGCTTGGGCGTGGCGAAGTACCGGTACGCCACGTCGATCGTGATGCCCTGCTCGCGCTCCGACCGCAGGCCGTCGACCAGCAGCGACAGGTCCGGCGTCGCGAGACCGCGGTCGGCGCTCGCGCGGTGCACGGCGTCGAGCGTGTCCGCGAGCACGGACTTGGTGTCGTAGAGCAGCCTGCCGACGAGCGTGGACTTTCCGTCGTCCACGCTGCCTGCGGTAGCCAGCCTCAACAGGTCGCTCATTTAGAAGTAACCCTCCCGCTTGCGGTCTTCCATGGCGGCCTCGGACAACCGGTCGTCGGCCCGCGTGGCGCCGCGCTCGGTCAGTCGGGACGCGGCGACCTCGGCGATCACCGCGTGGATGTCGGCGGCGTCGGACTCGACGGCACCCGTGCAGGAGCCGTCGCCGACCGTGCGGTAGCGAACTGTCTTGCGCTGCAACGTCTCGCCCTCGCGCGCGGTGCCCCACGGACCCTCGGCGAGCCACATGCCGTCGCGCAGGAACACGTCGCGCTGGTGCGAGTAGTAGATGTCCGGCAGCTCGATGCCCTCGCGCTCGATGTAGTTCCACACGTCGAGCTCGGTCCAGTTGGACAGCGGGAACACGCGGACGTGCTCACCGGCGCGGTGCCGGCCGTTGTAGAGGTTCCACAGCTCGGGGCGCTGGCGCTTCGGGTCCCACTGGCCGAACGCCGTGCGCAGGCTGAAGATCCGCTCCTTGGCGCGAGCGCGTTCCTCGTCCCGGCGTCCGCCGCCGAAGACCGCGTCGAACTTGTGCTGCGTGATGGAGTCCAGCAGCGGCACGGTCTGCAACGGGTTGCGGGTGCCGTCCGGACGCTCTTCGAGGCGGCCGTCGTCGATCCAGTCCTGGACCTTCGCGACTTCGAGACGCAGACCGTGTTGCGCGACAACGCGGTCGCGGAACTCGATGACCTCGTCGAAGTTGTGCCCGGTGTCGACGTGCAGCAGCGGGAACGGCACCGGCGCCGGGTAAAAGGCCTTGATCGCGAGGTGCAGCAGCAGCGTCGAGTCCTTGCCGCCGGAGAAGAGGATCACCGGCCGGTCGAACTCGCCCGCGACCTCGCGGAAGATGTGGATGGCCTCCGATTCGAGGCGCCCCAAGGTGTCCAGTGCAAGCGTCATCCGTGCAACCCACATTCAGTCTTGGCCTGACCCGCCCATCGACCGCTGCGGGCGTCCTGGCCCGGAAGCGGCTTGGCGGTGCACGGCAGGCAGCCGATGGAGGGATATCCCTCCTGCACCAGCAAGTTCTCCAAGATCCCCTTCTCGCGGATGTAGGCGTTGAACTCGTCATCGCTCCACGGCGCGATCGGGTTGATCTTCACCAGGCCGTTGCGCTCGTCCCACTGCACGATCGGCGTGTTCGCGCGGGTGGGCGCGTCCACGCGGCGCACGCCGGTGACCCACGCGTCGTACTTCGCGAGCTCGCGGCGCAGCGGCACGACCTTGCGCAGCTCGCAGCACCTCGCCGGATCCGACTGGTACAGCAGGCCGAACTCGGCCTCCTGGTCGGCGACGGACTGCTTGGCCTCGGCGTTCACGATCCGCACGTCCGGGTAGACGACCCCGACCGCGTCACGCACGCCGATGGTCTCCGGGAAGTGGTAGCCCGTCTGCAGGAACAGCACGTCGAAGTCCGGCTTCACCTTGGCGGCGAGGTCGATCAGCACGGCGTCCTGCATGTTGGAGGCGACGATGTAGCTGTCGCCGAACGTCCGCGCGGTCCACTCCAGCGCCTCGATCGCGGTGGCGCCGGCCAGCTCTTCCTGAGCGGCTTCGGCGACGATCTTGAGGTCTTCCTTGAGATCGCTCACTTCTTCACCTCCTGCGGCAGGTTGAGCCCCACGAAACTGACCTTGAAGACGCGGCGGCATCCGCTGCACAGCCACGCGTAGCCGGGTTCCTCCTGCGGGCGAAGGTCCTCGTCACCGCAGTAGGGGCAGTAGAAGGGCGTCGCGCGTTCGGTCACTTCAGGTCACCCTCTTCCGCGCGGGCGACCCACTGGGCGAAGCGCTCGTCGTCCTCGCGCTGGGCGACGAAGTTCCGCACGACCCGCTCGACGTACTCGGACAGCTCGTTCGCGGTGACCTTGTGGCCGCGCAGCTTCCGGCCGAACCCGGCGTCGAGGCCGAGCCCGCCGCCGAGGTGCACCTGGAAGCCCTCGACCTGGTTGCCGTCCTCGTCCGTGACGATCTGGCCCTTGAGGCCGATGTCCGCGGTCTGGATGCGGGCGCAGGAGTTGGGGCAGCCGTTGATGTGCACCGTGATCGGCTCGGTGACGCCGTCGACGATGTCCTTGAGGTTGGCCTCGAGCTGCACGACCAGGTCGTTGGCGCGGGCCTTGGTCTCGACGATGGCGAGCTTGCAGAACTCGATGCCGGTGCAGGCCATGATCCCGCGGCGCCACGGCGACGGGTCGACCTGCAGGCCGAGCTTCGCGAGGTTGCTCTTGAGCGTCTTGACCTCGTGCTCCGGCACGTCCAGCACGATGATCTTCTGCTGCGGCGTGAACCGGACACGGCTGGAGCCTGCCTGTTCGGCGATCTTCGCGACCTCGACCAGGATCGAGCCGGAGACGCGACCGGCGACCGGCGCGGCGCCGACGTAGAAGTTGCCGTCCTTCTGCTTGTGCACGCCGATGTGGTCGAGCTGCTGCTTGAGGACCTCCGGCGCGGGGCCGTCGATCATCTTGCGCTTGAGGTACTCGTCCTCCATCACCTGGCGGAACTTCTCCGGGCCCCAGTCGGCGACGAGGAACTTGATGCGCGCGCGGTGCCGGAGCCTGCGGTAGCCGTAGTCGCGGAAGACGCTGATGACCGCTTCCCACACGTCGGGCACCTCGTCGAGCGGCACCCACGCGCCCAAACGCTTGCCCAGCATGGGGTTCGTGGACAGGCCGCCGCCGACCCAGAGGTCGAAGCCGGGCCCGTGCTCGGGGTGGTGCACGCCGACGAACGCGACGTCGTGGATCTCGTGCGCGACGTCCTGCAGGCCGGAGATGGCGGTCTTGAACTTGCGCGGCAGGTTGGAGAAGCGCGGGTCGCCGATGTAGCGCTCGAGGATGGTGTCGATCGCCGGCTGCCCGTCGATGACCTCGTCCCGCGAGATGCCCGCGACCGGCGAACCGAGGATGACGCGCGGGCTGTCGCCGCACGCCTCCATCGTGGTGAGCCCGACTTCCTCGAGCTTCTGCCAGATCGTGGGCACGTCCTCGATCCGGATCCAGTGGTACTGGATGTTCTGCCGGTCGGTGATGTCGGCGGTGTCGCGCGCGTAGGTCTGCGAGATCTCGCCGAGGACCTTGAGCTGCTGCGTGGTGAGCGCACCGCCGTCGCTGCGGACGCGCATCATGAAGAACTCGTCGTCCAGCTCCTCCGGCTCGAGCGTGGCCGTGCGGCCGCCGTCGATGCCCGGCTTGCGCTGGGTGTAGAGGCCGTACCACCGGAACCGTCCGCGCAGGTCGGCCGGGTCGATCGAGTCGAAACCGCGGTGGGCGTAGATGTTCTCGATGCGGGTGCGGACGTTGAGCGGGTTGTCGTCCTTCTTGCTCCGCTCGTTGGGGTTCAGCGGCTCTCGGTAACCGAGCGCCCACTGTCCCTCGCCGCGACGCTGCTTGGCGCGCGGTGACGTCTGCGGCGGGACCATCGCCATCCTCCGGGGTTTCGAGGCGCTTCGTGCGCATGCGAGCCCAGAGGTGCTTGTGGTGGGGGCCTCGTCAGCGCACCAAGCGCCGACGGGAACAAATCAGCGCAGGGTTATGCCGAACGACGGCACATCGCGCTGGAGACACGACGGAAGTCGACGTGGCGGCGGGCCACGAGGCGGACTCCAGTCGAATGCATGACCTCAGTGTGCCTGGCGTCCAGAGCATGGTCCACCGCCAACCGAATGCTGGGATTGACGAGGGGAAGTTGACATCCTAGGCTGGTTTCGCTCCGTAATATTTCTGTCACCGACAGACACATTCCCTGGCTGTGCACCGCCGTTCGGGCTGTGTGGGGGACACTGAGCGTCATGCCCTCCGCTTTGCCCGAAGGCGAGCCCGCGCCCGCCGACGGAACGCTCCCCTCTTCTGCTCTCGCCGGCGTCGGCTCGCGCCCGTTCGGCATCTACGTGCACGTGCCGTTCTGCGCGACCCGCTGCGGCTACTGCGACTTCAACACCTACACACCCGGCGAGCTCGGCTCGTCCGCCTCGCCCGAGTCGTGGCTGGAGGGGCTGCGCCGCGAACTCGACCTCGCCGCGTCCGTTCTCGGGTCTCCGGTGCCCGCGTCGACAGTGTTCGTGGGCGGCGGGACACCTTCGCTGCTGGGCGCTTCCGGCCTGGCCGACGTACTGGATGCTGTATGCAGTTCGTTCGGTCTGGCCCCCGGCGCCGAAGTGACCACGGAATCCAATCCGGAGTCGACGTCCGCGTCGTTCTTCGACGGCATACGGTCGGCGGGATACACACGGGTGTCGCTCGGTATGCAGTCTGCAGCCAGGCACGTGCTGGCTGTTCTGGATCGCAAGCACACGCCAGGCCGTCCGGTCGATGCTGCCAGGGAGGCTCGTGCGGCCGGGTTCGAGCACGTGAACCTGGACCTGATCTACGGCACGCCGGGGGAGCGGCCCGCGGATCTCGCCGCTTCCCTGGACGCGGTGCTGGAGGCAGGCGTTGACCACGTGTCCGCTTATGCGTTGATCGTGGAGGACGGGACCGGGTTGGCCCGGCGCATCCGTCGCGGGGATCTGCCGATGCCCGACGACGACGTGCTCGCGTCGTCCTACGAGATGGTGGACTCGACGCTTTCCGGTGCTGGGTTCGATTGGTACGAGGTCTCGAACTGGGCCACGTCGGTGGAGGCCCGGTGTCAGCACAACGTCCTGTACTGGAAGGGCGCCGACTGGTGGGGCTTCGGGCCCGGCGCGCACAGCCACGTCGGCGGGGTCCGCTTCTGGAACGTGAAGCACCCGGCGCGCTACTCGTCCCTGCTCGCGGAGGGGAAGTCACCCGCGGCGGGGCGCGAGCTGCTGACGGACGAGGACCGGCGAGTGGAGCGCGTGCTGCTGGAGCTGCGTCTCGCCGAGGGCCTGCCGATGGACGTGCTGGACAGCGCCGGACGTGAGGAGGCGAAGCAGGCGATCGCCGACGGGCTGCTCGAACCGTTCGACGACCGCTGCGTGCTGACCGACCGAGGCCGGCTCTTGGCTGACGCCGTGGTGAGGCGCCTGCTGCCTTAACGGGCCCGGATGTCGTGCTGGCTGCGCACTTCGGTGACGTGCTGCCCCTTCTTGTCGTACGTGACGGTGGCCCACCACAACCCGTCCGCGCGCCTGACCGGCTCCCAGACCAGCGTGCCGCGCCACCACTCGTCGTCGCTCATGACCAGGCACGGCTTCTCGTCCGCACGGTGTTCCCTGCCGTGCCGCTCCAGCCACGCGGGCGCGCAGCAGTGGTCGCACGGCTGGAGCTGGCCAGGACTGACGTCCGCCCATCGGACCTCGACGACCTCGTGCGTGGCCTTGCCGATGACCCTGAGCCGGTTCTGGTCCTTGTGCAGCCAGTCGCAGCTCGGGTCGTTGTGGAAGGTCCGGCCGCCCTTCGTCCGCCAGCCCTGCTCGCTCTCCACGTCCCCACCTCGTGTCCGGATGGTTTGGACCCTAGCGAGCACCACCGACAAAAACAGGGCCGTCCGGGTTCGGCGCAGGTCAGGGACGTGGAACCTTGATGTTGGAATAGCGGTCCCAGCCCTCGGAGATCCGCTTGAGGTACAGGTCGGCCTGGGCCGCGTCGATCACCCAGTTCCACTCCCCGGTCGGTGGTGCCGGGTACGCGCGCACCTGGGCGGCAACGGCCTGCGCCTCGTCGAGACCGTCCCAAATGGACTGTGCGAGCGCGCCCGACGGCTGCTGCACGTAGATCCGGTAGCCGAAGTAGGCCTTGGCGACAGACCTGTGCAGCCTCGCTGTCATGACCGTGCGTTCGAAGTAGGCCTTCAGTTGCGCATAGTCGTTGGGGCGCAGCAGCTTCCGGACGTGCTCGAGGTCGCGCGACGAGGCCTCGGCCAGCTGGACACCGTAGTTCTTCTCGATGTTGAGATACGAGAGGTACTCCGGCGTCATCAGGTTGCCGGGCGTCACCCAGCCGCGGTCGAGCACGTAACCGGCCTCGCGCCGCAGGATGCCGTCCGTCTTGCAGTGCGGCGGGGAGAGGTGGTTCGCGACGTCGATCCAGTAGTGGAAGGACTTGTTCACGCCGTGCCGCACGTTCGCGATGGGCGGGTCGATCCACTTGCCGGACACGCTGCGGTGGTAGCTCGAGCAGTACGGGTCGTAGTCAAGGCGCGAGTGGTTCGCGGTGTTGCTGCCCAGCGTGTAGAGCGCGGAGGTGATGATCTCCGGCGACCGCGCCAACGCCCGTGCGACGTGAGGTGCCGCGAGCACGCCGTACTTGCGGGCGGCGAACTCCAGGTAGATCTGCGAGTTCGAGGCGCCTTCCGAGGCTCGCTTCAAGGCGAACAGGTTGATCTCGGTGGGAGTGCCCACAATGCGCGACTCGTCGTAGCGGTCGGTGCGGGCGACGTAGCCGATCACGTTGGGGAGCTTGCGGTAGTGCCTCAACCGATCAGCGTGCTCGGCGACGAACGCGTTGGCGATCTTGCCCTGGCCGTTGTACTCGCCGGTGGTGTCGTACTCGATCAGCACCGGGCGCTTGATCTTCGGGACCGTGACGTCGATCGGGTGCGTGAGGAAGAAGTCGTGCGGCTGGGCCTTGGCCATCACGCGGACGCGCTGGTTGTGCACGCGGTCGATCGCGCCGATCGTGCGGTCCATCTCGGCGGGGTAGTAGCCGAACGTCCGCAGGTACAGCAGCATGCCGCGTTCGTCGATCACCGAGGCGATCTGGTCGACGAGGTAGGCGAGCTTCTCCTCGGCGGTCTGCAACTTGGCCGAGTACTGGTTCTCGACGCGGGCACCGGTCTCGACGAACGTCAGGATGATCGAGTTCACCCGTGGCACCAGGTCGAGCATTGCGCGGTAGTCGCCGCGGAACCAGTCCCAGAACGCCGGGTTGTCGAGGTCGATGGTGCCGCCGGGGCCGGTGCGGAACTCGGCCGGGTAGTAGGTGAGGTTGTAGAGGGCGTGGTCCCAGGCCGCGACCTCCTGCACGCCCGAGGCGTGGGCCAGGTCGGTCAGCCGGTTCACCTGCGCCTGTCTGCGCGGGTCGCGGACGTCCTGCAGGTCCATCACGACCTCGTGGGACAGCTGCAGGTGGTTGACCTGATACTTCCGCGCGGCGCCGATCACCTGGTCGGCGCCCGTGTCGCTGTCGGACAGGATCGTCCAGCCCCGGATCGAGTTGTGGATCGAGTCGTGCGCCGCCGCGACGCCAGGTGGCGCGAGCAGCGTCACCGCCAGGAGCAGACACCAGAGCTTGCGCATGCGCACCCCTCACTGGACCGGGGCGACGGCGCCTTCAGCCAACGGTTCGGCTGACTGGCAGGGCAAGGGAACCGGTGGGTTCTGCGTTGTTTACATTCCAGCTTGTTTCCAGTGCTAACGTCGGAAGTGTTAGCGCTGGAAACAAGGGGTGGGGGACATGGGCGAAAAGCTGCGCATCGTCGGTCTGGAAGAGCACGTGGTCCTGCCGGTCGTGCGGGAGGCGTGGGCGAAGGTGGGCGCGCGGCAGCCGTACGGCGAGGACCACCCGGTCATGCGGCGGTTGCGCGACGTCGGTGACCAGCGGCTCGCCGACATGGACGACCAGGGCATCGACGTCGCGGTGCTGTCACTGGCGACGCCCGGCGTGCAGAACCTCCCGGCCGCCGACGCCGTGAGCGTCGCGCGGGAGGCCAACGACGCGCTCGCCGAGATCGTCGCGGCGCGTCCCGACCGGTTCCAGGCGCTCGCCGTCATCCCGACGTCGTCGCCGGAGAACGCCGCGGCCGAACTGGAGCGAGCGGTCACGCAGCTCGGTTTCCCCGGGGCGATGCTGTACGGCCGGACCGGGGACAAGACGGCCGACGCACCCGAGTTCGACGACCTCTACGCCACCGCCGAACGGCTCCGCGTCCCGTTGCACTTCCACCCGCAGGCCCGGTGGAGGCCGTTCAACAGGCGTACTACTCTGGGCTGCCCAACGGGATCGGGCCGGTGCTGGCGACCGCGGGAATCGGGTGGTACTACGACCTCGGCGTGCAGTACCTGCGGATGATCTTCTCCGGTGTGTTCGACCGGCATCCGGACTTGCAGGTGATCGCCGGGCACTGGGGCGAGGTCGTCCTCTTCTACCTCGACCACGTCGGCTACCTGCGGGAGCTGGCGGGCCTCGACCGTCCGCTGGCCGACTACTTCCGGCAGAACTTCTGGATCGCGGGCAGCGGCACGGTCAGCGAGCGCTACCTGAGGTGGACCGCCGAGGTCGTCGGGACCGGCCGGATGCTCTACTCGACCGACTACCCGTACACGTTCGGCACCAGGCCGGGCGGGTTCCCCTACCTGGACACCAGCGGCGGCACAGCTCGGTCGTTCCTCGAGAACGCCCCGTTCACCGAGGAGGAGAAGGCCGCCATCGGGTCGGGCAACTGGGAACGGCTGACCAGCCGGTCGCATCACGCTGGAGCGGGCACCGGGCAGGAAACCGCCTGGGTAAACTCGGGGTGAGTGGACACGGAGGTGAGCAGCGGTGAACGCCGATGAACGTCGGTTCGAGGTCTTGCGGGCCATCGTCGCCGACTACGTGTCCAACCAGGAGCCCGTCGGGTCGAAAGCCCTGGTGGAGCGGCACAACCTGGGTGTGTCGAGCGCGACCGTGCGCAACGACATGGCCGCTCTGGAGGACGAGGGCTACATCGCCCAGCCGCACACCAGTGCCGGTCGCGTGCCGACGGACAAGGGCTACCGGCTGTTCGTCGACAAGCTGAGCGAGATCAAGCCGCTCTCGACGGCCGAGAAGCGGGCCATCCGGAGTTTCCTCGACGGGGCTCTCGACCTCGACGACGTGATGCGCCGCAGCGTCCGGTTGCTCGCGCAGCTCACCCGGCAGGTCGCGGTGATCCAGGTGCCGACGCTGTCCCGCGCGGCCGTCCGTCACCTGGAAGTGCTGCCGATCACGCCGTCCCGGCTGATGCTCGTGCTGATCACCGACACCGGCCGGGTCGACCAGCGCATCGTCGAGCTGGGCGACGTGATCAGCGAAGAGGACACCGCGCACCTGCGCGGCATGCTGAACCAGGCGATGTCCGGCCAGCGCCTGACCGACGCCTCGGTGCGGGTCGCCGAACTGCCGGACGAGGTGCGGCAGGACCTGCGCGATCCGATGCTGCGGGTCGCGACGGTGCTGATCGAGACGCTCGTCGAGCACCCGGAGGAACGGCTCGTGCTCGGCGGCACCGCGAACCTCACCCGCAACGTCGCCGACTTCCCCGGCTCGCTCCGGCAGGTGCTGGAAGCGCTCGAGGAACAGGTGATCGTGCTCAAGCTGCTCGCCGCCTCCCGCGACCCCGGTCGCGTGCTGGTGCGCATCGGCGAGGAGAACGAGGCCGCTGAGATGCGCAGCACTTCGGTGGTGTCCATCGGCTACGGCAGCCGCGACAATCCGCTGGGCGGCCTCGGCGTCGTCGGACCGACGCGCATGGACTACCCCGGAACAATGGCGGCCGTCCGCGCGGTTGCCAACTACGTCGGTGAGATCCTCACCGGCCGCTGAACAACGGAAAACCCACGAGAACTTCTTGCTCTGAAAGATGAACACGAAAGCGAACAAGGTGGCCAGGGATTACTACGGCATCCTCGGTGTCTCGCAGAACGCGACACAGGATGAGATCAAGCGCGCCTACCGCAAGCTCGCCAGGCAGCTGCACCCGGACGTCAATCCCAACGAGGAGGCCCGCTTCAAGGAGGTGACGGCCGCCTACGAGGTGTTGTCGAACCCCGAGAAGCGCCGCGTCGTCGACCTGGGCGGCGACCCGCTCGACTCGGCCGGCGGTGGACGCGCGGGCGGTGACCCGTTCGCGGGCTTCGGTCTCGGCGACATCATGGACGCCTTCTTCGGCGCCTCGGCCGGCGGCGGCCGCGGTCCGCGCAGCCGGGTGCAGCCGGGCTCCGACGCGTTGATCCGGCTCGACATGACGCTGGAGGAGTGCGCGGCGGGCGCCACCCGTGAGCTGACCGTCGACACCGCGATCCTCTGCGACCGCTGCCACGGCGCGGGCACCAACAGCAACTCCAAGCCGGTCCAGTGCGACACCTGCAACGGCCGCGGCGAGGTCCAGTCCGTGCAGCGCTCGTTCCTCGGCCAGGTCGTGACGTCGCGCCCGTGCCCGGTGTGCCGCGGCTTCGGCGAGGTCATCCCCGACCCGTGCCAGCAGTGCGCGGGCGACGGCCGCGTGCGCTCGCGCCGCACGATCTCCGTGAACATCCCCGCCGGTGTCGCCGAGGGCATGCGCGTGCGCCTCGCGGGCCAGGGCGAGGTCGGCCCCGGTGGTGGCCCGGCCGGTGACCTCTACGTCGAGGTCGAGGAGCACCCGCACGAGATCTTCGAACGCGACGGCGCCGACCTGCACTGCGTCGTGCAGATCCCGATGACGACGGCTGCTCTCGGTGCCACGCTGCCGCTGAAGACGCTGGACGGCGAGGAAGAGCTCGAGATCGACCCCGGCACGCAGCCGAACACGCAGCTCGTGCTGACCGGCCGCGGCATGCCGAAGCTGCGCTCGACCGGGCGCGTCGACGGCCGTGGCGACCTGCACGTGCACCTCGAGGTCGTCGTGCCCACGAAGCTCGACGCCGCGCAGTCCGCGTTGCTGCGCGACCTGGCCGAGATGCGCGGCGAGAGCGAGCCTTCGTTGTCCCACAACGGCAAGGGCGGCGGCGGCCTGTTCTCCCGCCTGCGTGCCTCGCGCGGCCAGCGGTGACGCTGCCGGTCTTTCTCGTCGACGCGTTGCCGTCGGGCCCGGAGTTCGTGCTCGACGGCCCCGAGGGTCGTCACGCCGCGACGGTTCGACGGTTGCGTGTCGGTGAGGAACTCGTGCTGTCCGACGGTTCTGGTGTGCTGGCGCGCTGCTCGGTCGTGGCTGTCGAGCGGGATGCCTTGTCGTTGAAGGTTCTTGAGCGCACGGAGGAGCCTCCTGCCTCTCCGCGCGTGGTGCTGGCGCAGGCGTTGGTGAAGGGCGACCGCGGCGAGCTCGCCGTCGAACTGGCCACCGAAGCCGGCGTGGACGGAGTGGTGCCGTGGCGTGCCTCCCGGTGCATCACGAAGTGGGAGGACGGCCCGCGCGGCGCGAAAGCGTTGGGGCGCTGGCGTTCCACGGTTCGCGAGGCGGCGAAGCAGGCCCGCCGTTCGCGGGTGCCTTTCGTCGACGAACCCGTGAGCACGGCACAGCTTTCTCATCGCGTGTCGTCCGCCGCGCTGACCCTCGTGTTGCATGAGAGCGCGACCGACCGGCTGGCGGATGTTCCGCTGCCCGCTTCCGGAGACGTGCTGCTCGTCGTCGGTCCCGAGGGTGGGATCACGCCTGAGGAACTGGAAGCTCTGCGATCTTCGGGTGCGCGGATCGTCCGGTTGGGCCCAACCGTGTTGCGTGCTTCTACCGCTGCCGCGGTTGCTCTTGGTGCGCTCGGGGTACTCACCTCTCGCTGGTGACCCAGTTCACTCCCAAGGTGAACGTCGGATGGATTGGCTTGACGGAAGTTGTAGCGAATCGCAGGCCGATGGGGTTACCCTTGGCTGCAGAGGGGTTGATTGGTCTATCCGGAAACGGAGTAGACGATTAGGCCCTTCTGACCAAAAGACTCGCCGGACACCTCCCCCCTCGGTCCGGCGTCGGCGCCTCGCGGCGAAGCGACCCCCAGGCTTCGGACCGCGAGGCGCCCCTTTTGGTTTGGTTCAGGCTGCTCGACGCTGACGCGTCTTCGCTGCCTGAACCAAAAGCGTGTCTTTTGGGGGCCGAGCCCCCAAACCCCCAGCCGGCGGGCTCCGCCCCCGGACCCCCGGCCGCCTCGCCTTCGGCTTCGGCGGCCCATCATGTGTTTGTGGTTTCTTGCCTTTATGGTCTGGCGTAGGTTCTGCGTGTGCAGCGGATTGCTTACGGTGAGCATGCCAGTCAGTTCGGGGAGCTTTATCTTCCTGACGGTGTTGCTCAGGGTGCTGTTGTCGTCATCCACGGTGGTTTCTGGCACCAGCGATACGGTCTGGAACTCGGCCGGCCACTGGCGGATGTGCTTGTGAAGGACGGATTCGCCGTCTGGAACATCGAATATCGGCGCGTCGGCGGTGACGGTGGGTGGCCTGTTACCGGACAGGACGTGTTGGCCGCCATTGACGCTGTCGACATCGGTCCCGTGGTGACGCTCGGACACAGCGCCGGAGGGCATCTCGCTGTGTGGGCGGCCAAGCACAGCGAGCGAGTGGTCGGAGCTGTGGCCCAGGCGGCCGTGCTCGACTTCACGGAACACATCACGCATCGGGCGTTGGAGCTGTGCACCGAGGAGCAGTTCGCGGAGGCTTCACCGACGGCGTTGGTGCCCATCGGCAAGCCCGTGATTTGTGTGCACGGTGATGCGGACGAGGACGTGCCGGTGCAGCAGAGCATCGATTTCTGTGGTGTGGAGCCGCAGGCGGAACTCGTTGTGGTCGAGGGCGCCGGGCACATGGACGTGATCACGCCGGGCACCGAGTCCTGGGAGCTGTGCCGCGCGGCTGTCGGGCGGCTTGCCGGCGGCTGCTAGAAAGAGCCCGTGCCGAAGGTTGTCGACCACGAGGAACGCCGCCGCGAACTCGCTGAGGCCGTGTGGCGAATTGTGCGGCGGGACGGGATCGACCACGCGTCCGTGCGCGCCGTCGCGGCCGAGTCGGGGTGGTCCAGCGGGTCGTTGCGCCATTACTTCCCCACGCAGGATTCCCTGCTGGGCTTCGCGATGGAGCTCGCGTACCGGCGGTTCATCGCGCGGCTGGAAAAGCTCGACAGCTCCGTCGGCCACCGGGAGCTGTTGAGGGCTTTCGCGCACGAGATGCTGGCGTTGGACGAGGAGCGGCGGGTAGAGGCCGCCGTGTTGTTGTCATTCCTGCCGCGCGCGATGGTCGAGCCGTCGCTGCACGAGTTGGAGCGCTACGGTACTCGTGAGCTTTATGGCGAGATCGCGCGTGTTCTGACGGCTGCCCAGGAGGCGGGGGAGCTGCGGGACGGAGTGGTGCCGATCAAAGCGGCGCGGCGGTTCATCGTGCTGATCGACGGGCTCAACATCCACCACGGGCTCGGGCCGGACGAGCTGACGGCCGAGGACATGATCGAGGCCGTCGACGAGCAGCTGGACCGGTTCTTCGCTTAGCTTGCAGGCATGTCCTGTTTGTTCTGCCGGATCGCCGCCGGGGAGATTCCCGCGACGGTCGTGCACGAGACCAAGACGACGCTGGCGTTCCGCGACATCCACCCCAAGGCGCCGGTGCACGTGCTGCTCATTCCGCGCGAGCACGTGCCGAACGCCGTCGACCTCAACGGCGAGCAGCTCGGCGACCTCTTCGCCGCTGCCAAAGAGGTCGCCGAGGCCGAAGGCGTGGCGGAGTCGGGCTACCGGTTGCTGTTCAACACCGGGCCGGACAGCGGGCAGGAGGTCTTCCACGCCCACCTGCACGTGCTCGGCGGCCAGCGTCTTTGAAACACAGCGCCTCTAGCCGAGGGCCTGCAACAGAGGAGCGTGGTAGCGAGCCCGGTCGCCGGGCAGTTGCTCGGCGCCCCTGACCATCCACGTGGGCGTGCCCCACGACTCCAGGCCGTGCGCGCGCACGAACGCGATCACCTCCGGGTCGTGCACGTCGACGCGCACGCTCGGAACACCGGCCGCGGTATCGGCGATGAGCGCGCACGCGTCGGCTGGGGTGTCCGCGATGAGCGGACCGATCAGCATGCGCGCGTCGCGGACCTGCCACGAGCCCACCACTCCGTGGTCCGAGATCCGGATGGTTCCCATGTCGAGCAACGACTCCCACAGGTACGGCCGGGTGATGCCGGTGACCTTGGTGTCGAGTGCGACGACGTGGTCGAGGTCGGCGGCGGTCGCGATGTGCGATATATCAGCGGCCGGTCCCGCGAACGTGCCGGCGTGGATGTCGGTGAAGCCGACAGCGCGGAAGCCCAGCTGTTCGTACAACGGACGGCCCATGTCCGTCGCGAACAACGTCGAGACACCGGTATCCAGTACATGGGATACCAGCCGGCGGGCGTGGCCCTGGCGCGCGCAGCGTTCGGCGACCAGCACCATGCTGACCGACGACAGCTCCGGGTAGTGCGTCACGATCGTCGTGCCGGCCAGGCCTTCCGAGTCGAACAGTCCCCAGCCCTCGCCGTGCGCGAGCAGGAACTCCCACTTCTTCTCCTCACGCGGCCACGACCGGCTCTCGGCCAGGTCGGAGCACGTGGTGATGTCGTCCTTCGTCAGTCGTCGCAGTTCCACGGATCCCCCAGAGATCAGCCCAGCGCCAGAGACGCCGGGGCGAAGTAGCGCGAGCGGTCGCCGGGCAGCGTCTTCGCCCCGTACACCATCAGCGCACAGCCGTTGCGCGCCTCGAAACCGTTGGCCAGCAGGAAAGCCCCGACGTCGGCGTCGTCGGTGTCGACGCGGAACCGCTCACCGCCCGCCACCACGTCCGAGATCAGCGCGCACGCGTCGGCCGCCGTGGGCGCGATGATCGGGCCGACCGCGGCACCGTTCGCCAGCTGACGTGAGCCGATCAGGCCGAGCCCGCCCTCGAACTCCGCGGTGCGCAACGAGTAGCGCGACGGCGCGAAGTCCCAGAACTTGTCGCGCGTGTAGCCGCTGACCTCGCGGTCGACTGCGGCCAGCGCCGATATATCGGATATCGCGACCGGCCGGGTCACGCCGGCGGCGGATCCCGTGTACACGCCGCTGTATTCAGTCGTCACCCCGACCGGGTGAAAGCCGAGTTTTGCATACAGCGGCTCTCCCATGGATGTCGCATACAGCACGGATACCGGTGTCGAGGCAATATCCAATATATTGGACATCAGCGCGGTGCCCACGCCACGGCGTTCGGCCCAGGTACCGACCAGTACGCCACTGATCGACTGCGCCTCCGGGTAGGGCGTCGACAACGCCGTCCCCAAGATCGTTCCCCCGTCGAACGCGCCGAGGCCGGGACCGAGCGCGAGCATCAGCTCCCACTGCGCCGCCGGCCACTTCCAACCCCGGTCCGTGATGAGCTTCATGCACTCGGGTATGTCGTCGACACCAAGCCTGCGGATCTCCACAGGGCCTGAGCACACACGGTGAGCAATCCGGTAGCCACCCATTTTCGGCCGGACTAGCATCGACGCATCAGATCCGAGCGACAGGAAGCAGGCCGGGGCCACGTGGCCGAAGAAACACAGCAGAGCACCAAGGAAGGTCAGTCCCGGTTCGCCGTGCCGGAAGGTGCGGTGCTCAGCCTGCTGGGGTCGCGCGACGAGAACCTCCGGCTCGCCGAGGATCTGCTCGACGCCGACGTGCACGTGCGCGGGAACGAGATCACCCTGTCCGGTGACCCCGCCGACGTGGCCTTCGCCGAGCGGGTCTTCTCCGAACTCGTCACCCTCGCGAGCCGCGGCCAGGCCATCGACCAGAACACGGTCCGCCGCACCATCGCGATGCTGAACGCGAACGAGGCCGAGTCGCCCGCCGAGGTGCTGAGCCTGGACATCATCAGCCGCCGCGGCCGCACGATCCGGCCGAAGACGCTGAACCAGAAGCACTACGTCGACGCGATCGACAAGAACACCATCGTGTTCGGCATCGGCCCCGCCGGCACCGGCAAGACCTACCTCGCCATGGCCAAGGCCGTGCAGGCGCTGCAGGCCAAGCAGGTCAACCGGATCATCCTCACCCGCCCGGCCGTCGAGGCGGGCGAGCGGCTCGGCTACCTGCCAGGCACGCTGTACGAGAAGATCGACCCGTACCTGCGCCCGCTCTACGACGCGCTGCACGACATGGTCGACCCGGAGTCGATCCCGCGCCTCACGCAGGCGGGCACGATCGAGGTCGCACCGCTGGCCTACATGCGGGGAAGAAGCCTGAACGACGCGTTCATCATCCTCGACGAGGCGCAGAACACGACTCCCGAGCAGATGAAGATGTTCCTCACCCGCCTGGGCTTCGGCTCCAAGATCGTCGTGACGGGTGACATCACCCAGGTCGACCTGCCCGGCGGCCAGCGCAGCGGTCTGCGGGTCGTCAAGGACATCCTGGACGGCGTCGATGACGTGCACTTCTCCGTGCTGACCAGCCAGGACGTGGTCCGTCACCGTCTCGTCGGGGACATCGTCGACGCGTACGACAAGTGGCAGGTCCAGCAGGACCTCGTCGACCAGAACGGGCAACACCACGGACCCGGTGCACGCCGGGGTAACCAGCGCCGGGGACGATAGGCGCCGTGAGCATCGAGATCGCCAACGAGTCGGGCGTCGGAGTCGACGAGGGTTCCATCGTCTCCGCCGCCCGCTTCGCGCTGGACCGCATGGGCGTGAGCCCGCTGGCCGAGCTGTCCGTCCTGCTGGTCGAGCTGGACGTGATGGCCGACCTGCACGAGCGCTGGATGGACCTGCCCGGCCCCACGGACGTCATGGCCTTCCCCATGGACGAGCTGGACTCCGCGCGCCGGCCCGACGCGGCAGGGCTCGGGCCCGCGCTGCTCGGGGACATCGTGCTGTGCCCGGCGTTCGCCAAGGACCAGGCCAAGAAGGCCGGTCACGGGTTGCTGGACGAGCTGCACCTGCTGACCGTGCACGGTGTGCTGCACCTGCTCGGCTACGACCACGCGGAGCCTGCCGAGGAACGCGAGATGTTCACGCTGCAGAACCGCATCCTCGCGGACTTCCGCAACGCGCGTGACGAGGCCGAGCGAGCCGCCCACCAGCGCAGCACCGACGACAAGGTGCTCGGCGCGGTCGGGTTGGACGAGCAGAAGCCTCTCCAGCACCCCGACGAAGACTGACGCGCGATGAGCGGCAACCCAGCCGGCGTCATAGTGCTGGCCGTCTTGCTCGTGCTCGCCGCCGGTGTCTTCGCGTGTGTGGACGCCGCGCTCGGCACCGTGTCGCGCGCACGCGTCGAGGCGTTGCAACGGCAAGGGCGCTGGGGCACGGGGCAGCTGCTGCAGGTTCTCAACGACCGGCCGCGGCACGTCAACCTGTTGCTGCTGCTGCGCCTGTTCTGCGAGATGCTGGCGGCGGTGCTGGTCACCACGGTGTTCCTGCAGTACGAGGACAGCAACTGGCTCGCCGTCCTGTACTCCTGCCTGAGCATGCTCGTCGTGTCGTACGTGCTCGTCGGCGTCGGACCGCGCACCATCGGCCGTCAGCACCCGTACGGCGTGAGTCTGGTCGCCGCGGGCACCGTCCGGCAGCTCGGGCGCGTGCTAGGGCCGTTGTCCAAGCTCCTGATCCTCATCGGTAACGCGATCACGCCCGGCAAGGGCTTCCGCGAGGGTCCGTTCAGCTCCGAGGTCGAGCTGCGCGAGCTGGTCGACATGGCGCAGGAACGCGGCGTCGTCGACGAGGGCGAGCGCGAGATGATCCACTCGGTGTTCGAGCTGGGCGACACCATCGCGCGCGAGGTCATGGTGCCGCGCACCGAGATCGTGTGGATCGAGCAGTCGAAGTCGCTGCGGCAGGCGCTCGCGCTGTCGTTGCGGACGGGCTACACCCGCGTGCCGGTGATCGGCGAGAGCGTCGACGACGTGCTCGGCGTGGTGAACCTCAAGGACATGATGCGGGCCACGCTCGCAGAGGACGAGGACCCGAAGAACGTCTCCGAGCTGATGCGCCCGATGAGCTTCATCCCGGACTCGAAGCCCATCGCGGACCTGCTGCGCGAGATGCAGGTGTCGCGCCGCCACATGGCGATCGTGGTCGACGAGTACGGCGGCACCGCGGGCCTGCTGACCATCGAGGACATCCTCGAGGAGATCGTCGGCGAGATCACCGACGAGTCCGACACCGACGACCGCCCGCCGGTCGAGCACCTCGAGGACGGCGCGGTGCGGGTCAGCGCCAGGCTCCCGGTCGACGACCTGGACGCGTTGTTCGGCACCGAGTTGGACGACCACGAGGTCGAGACCGTCGGCGGCCTGCTCGCGCAACGGCTCGGGCGCGTGCCCCTGCCCGGCACGGAGGCCGAGATCGCGGGCCTGCGCATGCGGGCGGAGGGCGGCAAGGACGAACGCGGCCGCATCCGCGTCACCACTGTGCTCGTGCGCCCCGTGCAGAAGGAGAACGAGAACAATGACTGACCTCGACCCCGAGGACGCCAAGCTCCTGACGCTCGCGCGGTCCGTCCGCGCGCGCAACGGTGCCGCCGAGGGTGCCGCGGTGCGCGACCTCGACGGCCGCACGTACAACGCGTCTACGGTCGCGTTGCCGTCGCTGCAGCTCACCGCGCTGCAGGCCGCCGTCGCGGCCGCCGTGTCGAGCGGTGCGGAGGGCCTGGAAGCCGCGGCCGTGGTGACGGACGCGGACGGGCTCGACGACGCGTCCGTACAGGCTGTGCGCGACCTGACCGCAGATGGTCCGGTGATCCGAGCGACTGCTGCGGGCGAGGTCGCTGAGGTGCTCTGACCGGCTTGCCTTCAGAGCATGAACGGACTGCGTTGCCCCGTGTGGGAGAGCACGAGCGCATCGCGGGCACGAGTGCTGGCGACGAACAGCAGGCAGCGTTCCCGCTGTTCGTCGTGCTCGTGCGCGATCGGGTCCTCGTCGACCGGTGTCACGGCCGCCATGAGAGGGATCGCGTCGCGGTCCACACCGACGAGAGCGACGCAGCGGAGCGGAGTGCGAAAGAAGGGCGGCGCGATGCGGTGCCGTCACCGTCTTGTGCCGGTGCCCGCACCGCCGCTGACCATCACCGCACCCGAGTAAGACGGGCGGTAGGCGATTTCACGTTGTCTTCCGTGGAGGAACACTCGCCACGCGGCAAACGGATGTGCCAGCACGTCCGCGAGTTCCTCCGGGCCGGACACCATGGCGTACCGGTCGGGCTAGGTGCTTGCTGACCTCCTGCCAGGCTTCCTCCAGCGTCATGCCCGCCGCAAGCGCCACCAAGGCGTCGTACTGCGGTGCGGGGAGCCGCGACTCCAAGGCTTCCAGGTGTGGTTCGGCGGTGAGCACACGCACCAGCGGCAACAGCCGGGCGTCGATGCCGAGCGCGATCAGGGCCGAGTCCTCGACGTGGTCGAACAGACGGTCCGCCACGTCCGAAAGTAGTCCTTTCCGGGCGGGTTCTCCCGCAGGAAGTACGGGAGCGGCTCAAGGCGGATCAGGTAGCCCATCGATCACCTACGCGCGGCCTTGGGCGTGCCACGCCGATGCGCATCGACCGTCAGGTGGCAGCCGGTCATGACGTCCAGCACGGTGTTGACCGCCGTTCCGAAGGTGACCTGTGCGCCGTCCGGCTTGTCGTAGACGACTTCGTGATCTCCCTGCCGGTTCACGAGAATCACCGGATCCTTGTGGAAGCCATAACCTTCCGCGACCTCCCCGACGATCGCTTCAGCACGTGGCCACTGATCGTCCGGCAGGTTGCCCTTCGAACTCCACCTCGGCAGGTGACGATTCTCGACATCGTCCAGCACCTTGTACTCGTCACCGCATCCGGCACGGCCCCCGTCACTCACCTGCTCCCACGTACGGCCGAACTCGGCCGCGAGCCGCTCCCTGATCCTGGCGCCCATCTCCGTGTAGGAAGCCACTGTCTGCTCGATATCGGGACGTTGCATCACCTTCGCGAAGACTTCGTCCACGTCGGAACCTCCCCCTCCACAGCCGGATGCAGTCACGACCATCGCGACGACGGCCGCACGAATCAACATCCCGCGCCCTCGAATCTTCATGATCAGTCCCTACCAGGGGTTGCGAATCACGTCACCCGCACCGACCGTCGCTCCGGCCACGGCCTTGTCGGACAGGCCGGCGACCTGCGCGGCGATGTTGTACTGGCTGGTCGTGCCGGGCCGCAGGTACTCATTCACGCTGGAGTGCCCGGTGGACTCCTCCAGCCGCCGACCGTCCGCGGACGTTGCCTCGCTCGTGGACAGATGACGCACACCTTCGATCGTGGTGGGATCGCCACCGAACCTACCGAGGTCGGCAACCGGGTCATTCTTGTTCTCCAGCACGAACGAGTGACCTCCGGGAACCTTCAGATCGGCAAGGTTGTGGGTACCGATGCCGGGGGAACCGAGGAAGATCGCGTCGTCCACTCCGGACGCTTCACGCAGTGCCAGGCCTGTGGTGGTGGAGCCGTAGGAGTGGCCGACGGCGACCACGTGTGGCTCGTTCCCCTGCCGCGATGCATCGATGCCGTCGAGGAACTTGGCCAGTTGCTGCCCGCCCTGCTGCGCTTTGCTGTCTGACGTGACGTCAAGAGACTGCGGTGCGTCGTAGCCCATCCATGTGATGGCAGCCGTCTTCCCGCCGTCGCCGTATTTCTCCGACAAGCGATCGGACTCCTCACGCAGCTTGCTCATCTTGTCGTCGTACTCCCTGATGTCTCCTGTGACCGTGGAGCCGAACCCGCCCGTGAACGCCACGACGTTCTTCGCGGTGTCCACGTTGCCCGACGCGACAGCCGCTCGTGGGTTCTCCCCGCTGACGTCCAGCAGCAGCAACTGCCGTTCACCCGGCCGCGACGCCGTCTTCTCGATCGCCTGCAACGCTTCCAGCTTCTTGTCGATCTCCCCGGCCCGCAGCAGCGCATGCTGGTAGTCGGCCGCCTTGGAGTTCGGGTCGTCGAGAACGGCTTGCAGTCGTCGCAGTTCCAGACCGAGCGAGTTCTGCTCCTGGTACAGGCGGCTCCGGTTCGCCTGATCCCGTGCGGTCGCGGGAATTCCGTCCAGGTTGCCGATCCACTCCGGGTGGAACTCGGAGATCATCCATCGTTCCTTGGACGACAACGACCGCCACCAGGCCGCGTTCTGCGCCACTGTGCCGTTCGACGGCGGTTCGAGGGCGGACAGTGCACCGTGTCCTTGCCCAGCTTGTGCGGCGGCCGCGACCGTGGTGGCACCGTCCGTGCCGATCTGACCGTGCGCAGCTTTGCGCAACACGTCGGCGAGGTCGCGGTCGATGTCGTCGGCCCGACGCACAATCTCACATACGCGATCGCCGAGCTCGTCCTTGACCTGGTCTCGCTCATGCGAAGGCTGCGGAGTGGCACCTGAGGTGACGAAAGCGGTATCAACCACCGCACCGTCATCACTGATCCGGTAGTAGTAGCGCTGAGCCAGCCCGTCGGTCTCGGCAAGGACTGCCAGAAGCGCTGTAACCGCGTCAGCCGAATCAGCGACGCCACGCCGCGCCGCGGCGACACCGGCGACGATGATCTCCAGCCGGTCCACCAAGGACTTCCGGTTGCTCTCGGCCGCATCAGCGGCACGACCGCTCCAGTCCGCCACCTTGGCGTCGGTGCCGAAGCCATCGCCCGCCTCGATCAGGATCTCTTCCTGTCGCCGCAGACCCCGATACGCCTCCTCGAGACCAGCCGGGCTCCACTTCCGGATGTCTCCCACGCTCACCATCAGATCGCGCCCTTCAACGAACGACCGGTGAAGCCGGCTTCGTTGGTTTGCTCCACCCCTTGGTAGGTGGTAGCGCTGTCGGCAAGGTCCTTGGCGTACTCGTGCGCATCGGCCGCCCACCCGGACAACGTGGTACGCCACGACTCCGCCACCGCCCGCGCCTGTTCAGCAGCGGCGCCACCCGGCATCGCGTCGGCCACCCGGTCGGCCGGACCGGCCAGGTTCGCCGCCCCCACGGCGTCCCCGCGACCGTTGACCTTGCCCGCGGCCTGCTGCAACAGCTCGACCGTTGCCTGGAATCCCACCCGTGCCCCCTTGCACAGCTCCCCGTTGTGCAGTCAGTGTGCTCAAGAGCGACTGTTTGGACATGAGCGGATCTACCCAATAACTCGGCCGAGCGCCTCACACATACGCCAGTCGAGTGATACGAGCCCGCATGAACACGGTTCGTGATCTGCATCGTCAACTTCGGTGTGATCGACTTCGAGGGACACGGTGGACGACGAGTGCAAATACCATCTGCCGATCGGCCAGTGCAGCCCGGTTGGGCAATCTGCCGTGGACGAACGACGAGGCCATGCTGATCATGACGAACGCGCGGCTGCCCATCAGGTGATTTCGCGGTGGCGTGAACTCGCGCCGCACCAGCCCGGCTCCGCGGTTGCGCTCGCACTCGCGGCGGCGCACCGTGAAGCCGAGTCGCGCAGGCCCCGACTGGTGGTCAGCGGTCCACTCAGCTCGGCGGTGGCGGTGAGGATGACCAGCTCAGTGGTGCTGGAATCATCCGCGCCACCAGGCAGCGAGTGCTGGTGGTGAGCTTCGCCGCACACGGTGTCGACGAGGTGGTGCGTGAACTTCTTGCAGCTGCCGACAAAGGGGTGCGCCTTGATCTCGTACTGGAGACTTCGACGGGCGAAGGTGGGATGCTCGCGGGTCACCTGGACAGGCATTTTCGGTCATTGATGCGGTCAGACGCAGGATGCTTGTCCCCGGTGACCTCACACGACGGAGCGGAACGAAAACGACCTCGGTGAGGTAGCGAGGGGACCTGCGACGAGCTCACCGCGACTGACAGGGACAATGGACGAATGGATGGTTACCGCTCCGGGTTCGCGTGCTTCGTCGGCCGCCCGAACGCAGGGAAGTCGACGCTGACGAACGCACTGGTGGGCACGAAGGTCGCCATCACGTCCAGCAAGCCGCAGACCACCCGCCACACGATCCGCGGCATCGTGCACCGCGAGGACGGCCAGCTCGTGCTCGTGGACACGCCCGGTCTGCACCGGCCGCGCACACTGCTCGGCCAGCGGCTCAACGACCTGGTGCGCGAGACGTGGTCCGAGGTCGACGTCGTGGGCTTCTGCGTGCCCGCGGACCAGAAGGTCGGCCCTGGTGACAAGTTCATCGCCGCCGAGCTCGAGAAGGTCGCGAAGCGCACGCCCGTGGTCGGCATCGTGACGAAGACCGATCTGGTCCAGCCTCAGCAGGTGATGGAGCAGCTGCTCGCCCTGCAGAAGGTGATGGAGTTCGCCGAGATCATCCCGGTGTCCGCGGTCGACGGCTTCCAGGTCGACAAGCTGAGCGACCTGCTGCTGGCGAAACTGCCGCAGGGGCCGCAGCTGTTCCCGGACGGCGATCTGACCGACGAGCCCGAGCAGACCCTGGTCGCCGAGCTGATCCGCGAGGCCGCGCTGGAAGGCGTGCGGGACGAGCTGCCGCACTCCATCGCCGTGGTGGTCGAGGAGATGATGCCGCGCGAGGGTCGTGACGACCTGATGGACATCCACGCGTTCGTGTTCGTGGAACGGCCGTCGCAGAAGGCGATCATCCTGGGGCATCGGGGTGAGCGGCTCAAGCAGGTCGGCATGGCGGCGCGCAAGCAGATCGAGGCGCTGCTGGGCACGCGGGTGTACCTGGACCTGCACATCAAGATCGCCAAGGACTGGCAGCGAGACCCGAAACAGCTGCGCCGCCTCGGGTTCTGATGGCGAACCTCTACCGCGACACCGGCGTCGTGCTTCGGGTGCAGAAGCTCGGTGAAGCGGACCGGATCATCACGTTCCTGACGCAGCGGCACGGCAAGTTGAGAGCCGTCGCGAAGGGCGTGCGCAAGACGACGTCGAAGTTCGGTGCGCGGCTGGAGCCGTTCTGCCACGTCGACGTGCAGTTCCACCCCGGCCGGTCGCTCGACATCATCACGCAGGTGCAGACGCTGGACGCGTTCGGCGTGGGGATCGTCAACGACTACCAGCGCTACACGGCCGCGTGCGCGATCGTCGAGACCGCGGACCGGCTCACGGCCGAAGAGGGCGAACCGGTCCTGCGCCTCTACATGCTCGTCGCGGGGGCGCTGCGCGCGTTGTCGGCGGCGGAGCGTGATCCTTCGCTGCTGCTGGACGCGTTCCTCATGCGTGCGATGGCGTTCGCCGGATGGGCGCCCGCGGTGAACGAATGCGCCAAGTGCGGCAATCCTGGTCCGCACCGGGCGTTCAGCGTGCAGGCAGGTGGCTCGTGCTGCCCGAACTGCCGCCCGGCGGGGTCCGCGTCGCCGTCGCAGGACACGTTGACGCTGCTCTCGGCGTTGCTGCACGGGCAGTGGGGTGTGGTCGACGAGATCCCGCACATCGCCCGGCGCGATGCGAGCGGCCTGGTCGCGGCGCACCTGCAGTGGCACCTGGAAAGGCAGCTGCGGTCCTTGCCGTTGGTCGAGCGGAAGGCCAAAGCCGAAGACGGCACGTTGGGCTGATCGGGCCAAGTTCGCCGCGCGGCGGCGAAACCCGCTCAAGATCTATGTAGCTTCGCCGCGTGGCAGATCCGGCGCTGATGGCACTCGTGGAGCGGTCTGCGGCGGGGGCGGTCGGAGGGCTCGCCGTTCGCGCTTCCGCCATCGGGTGGAAGGAGTCGCTCAGCACGGTGCTGCCGGCTCCGGACGCGGTGCGGCGCCACCCGGCGTGGGCCGATCTCGAGCTCGCCCGCGCCCATCAGGACGCCATCGCACAGCACCTCTCCGGACGCCTGTGCGCCGGGCTGCTGGAGTTGCTCGCGTTCCTCGAGCTCTCGGACGGCGACCACGCGGAGGAGCAGGACCGGCTCGCCGCGACGTTCGTGGAGGAGCTCGCGGGCAGGCTGGAACTGCCCGACGAGCAGACCGCCGCGATCGGCACGGCGCTGTGGGACGCCCTGCGCGACACCGTGCGGCTCGCGGTCGTCGAGCTGCGGCAGGCCGGCGCGTTCGACCAGAACGACCTGGTCCACGCGACCCGAGTCGTCCAGGCGCCCGATCCGGCGAACCCCTCGCTCGCCCAGGTCGTCGTCGACCGGGCCGAGATCTCCGCGGACTTCCGCCGGGTCACCGCCGCGCACGCCGCCGTGCGGTCGATCAAGCAGGAGATGCGCAGGCGGTTCGCGAGGCTCGTGATGCCGCATTCGCGCGAGGACTACCGGGTGCCGATCGAGGACATCTACGTCAACCGGGTGCTGGCGCCGTGGTCGGGGACCGGCTCGCTCGGGCCGGTGATCTCGGAGGACGACCTGGCCGAGCGCCGGTTCGTGGTGATCGGCAACCCCGGCGCGGGCAAGAGCACGTTCATCCGCCGGATGATGTACCAGTTCGGCTCCGACGAGAGCAGGCTCGCGCCGCTGGTGCTGGAGCTCAAGGACCACCAGCGGCTGGACGAGTCGTACGTGACGCTGCTCGCCGAACGGCTCGGTGTGCTGACGCAGCACGACTACGACGCCGGCGTGGTGCGCGACGTGCTCGCGCTGGGGCTCGCGGTGATCGTGTTCGACGGCATCGACGAGATCAGCGACGTGGACCGGCGTCGCGCGACGGTCGAGGCGATTGAGGCGTTCTGCCTGCGTTATCCACTGGTCCGCGTGGTCGTGACCGCGCGGGAGGAGGGCTACACGAGCGCACGGCTCGACCCGGCCGTGTTCCCGGTGTTCTACCTCCCCGACTTCACCGACCCGCAGGTGGAGACGTACGTCGGGCGCTGGTTCCGGCTGACCTCCGGCCCGCGGCACGCCGATCCGGCCCGCCGGGTCGAGATGTTCCTGCTCGACAGCCTGCACGTCGGTGACCTGCGCACGAACCCGTTGATGCTCTCGCTGCTGTGCATGATCTACGAGTACGACGGCTACATCCCGGAGAACCGGCCCCAGGTCTACGAGCAGTGCGCGGAGCTGCTGTTCGAGCGGTGGGACCGGGTGCGGCAGCTGCCCGGCGCGTTCCGGCCGAAGAACGAGCACCGGTATCTGGTGCAGGAGCTGGCCTTCTACCTCTTCAACCGGGTCGACTCGCAGAGCAGCGAGACCGAGGCGAAGCTGCGCGACCTCATCGGGGACTACCTCGCGCGCAACGTCCTCGGAGGCAGGGGAAGGGCCGCGACCACGGCAGCGCAGGAGTTCCTCGACTACTGCGGCGGGCGGGCGTGGCTGCTCTGCCGCACCGGTGACAACGCTCGCGGCGAGAAGCTCTACGGGTTCACGCACCGCACGTTCATGGAGTACTTCGCCGCGTGCTTCATGGTGCGGCACTGCAACGGCGCGCACGAACTGGTCAGCCGCATCCAGCCGCTGATCGTGAGCGGGCAGAGCGAGGTGGTGCCGCAGATCGCGATCCAGGAGCTGGACCGGCGCCTGGTGCGGGCCATCGACGACTGCCTGACGTTCCTGGTGTTCGACCAGTACGGCGAGGGCAGGCAGAACCCGGTGCTGCTGGAGTTCGCCCTGAGGTCGTTGCGGTTCATGAGCCCGACACCGAAGACGCAGCTCGCGTTGTACCGGCAGGCTGTTCGGGTCGTGGGCACCACTTTGGACAGTGCGGTGCTCACGTTGCTGCTCGATCTGCCGGAGGAGAACTGGCCGCTGCTGCGCGGCGTCTGCCACGAGATCCTCGACGACGAGATCCTCGGCGACGAGAGCGCTCCTGACCCGCTCCGTGGCGTGCAGCGGTTGGGCGCGGGGCTGGTGTCCGTGCTGCTGGGCAGATGGGGACGAGCACTGCCGGAGGGGCCGCGCACGCCCCCGCTGTACCTGCTGCGCCGCGGCGACGCCGGCCGGTTGCCCCTGGAGGCGGAGCTGAGAGTTCTCGGCGAGACCGCTCCGGACGTCGTGCACAGGATGCTGAACCGGGATCTGCTCACCGCACGGGACTTCGTCGAGCTGCTCGGCGGGCGGGAGCTGCTGGAGAGCTCGTTCGTCGACTGGAACTCGCACGGCCGCAAGGAGTACGTCGCCGGGCCGTTGGTGACCGCGTTGCAACGGCTGTTCGAGTTCGGTTTCATCGACCCCGAGCTGGAGTACATGCTCGGCGTCATCGCGGGCGACGTGCGACACGTGCTGACGATGACCCAGCCGGTCACCAAGGCACTGATCCGGGTGGCCGGCGACTTCCGGGGCATCGCCGAGCGGTTTCCGTTGCGCGAGCCGGAGGACGGCGAGACACCGGCGGACGCGGCCGGTTTCTACCGGTTGTTCCTCTTCACGCTGTGCTGGGGTTTCTCGCTGCAGAGGGACTTGGCGGCGCCCGCGTACGTGAAGCCGATCGTGGAGGGCCTGCCGCCGTTGCGCGGCTGGGTGCAGGCGATGCGCCGGGACAGCTCCAGGGGCCAGGGGTGGCTGCCGCGGCCGGAGGACCTGCACCGCATCGTTCCCGAGCTGCTGCGCCGGACCGGGTCGTGCCCCGAGTGGCAGGAGGCGTTCGCGCTCTGGCTCGGGGGATGGCAGAAGGACAGGCGGCGCTAGCGGCTAGTGTGGCGCCTACCGACAACGGTTTTCGCCCCGAGAGGATGTCTGGTTCGATGCTGCGTCGCCGCCGCTCTGAGCGCGAGAAGCGCGTCCCGCGCCCGCCGGAGCCGCACCCGTCCGGCGCTGTGCCCCCGCGGATCCCCGCCGAGTTCGTGCCGAAGCACATCGCGATCGTCATGGACGGCAACGGCCGCTGGGCCAACCAGCGCGGGCTGTCGCGGGTCGAGGGCCACAAGCGCGGCGAGCAGGTCGTCGTCGAGGTCGCCAAGGGCGCCATCGAGATGGGCGTGAAGTGGCTGTCGCTGTACGCCTTCTCCACGGAGAACTGGCGCCGCAGCCCAGAAGAGGTCCGGTTCCTGATGGGCTTCTCGCGCGACGTCATCCACCACCGCACCGACGAGCTCGACGAGCTGGGTGTGCGTGTCCGCTGGGCCGGTCGACGCCCGAAGCTGTGGCGCAGCGTGATCAAGGAGCTGGAGGTCGCGGAGGAACGCACCCGCGACAACGACCAGCTCAACCTCGCCATGTGCATCAACTACGGCGGCCGCGCGGAGATCGGTGACGCCGCCCGCGAGATCGCCCGGCTCGCCGCCGCCGGGCAGATCAACCCGGACAAGGTCGACGAGAAGACCATCGCGCGCTACCTCTACCAGCCAGAGATGCCGGACGTGGACCTGTTCATCCGGCCGTCGGGCGAGCAGCGCACGTCGAACTTCATGCTGTGGCAGTCCGCGTACGCCGAGCTGGTGTTCCAGGACATCCTTTGGCCCGACTTCGACCGCACCGACCTGTGGCGGGCCGTCGAGAAGTTCGCCGAGCGCGACCGCCGCTTCGGTGGTGCGATCGACAAGCCCGATTCGGAGGTGTCGTGAACGCGAGCGGTGAGGCTCTCGAGGCCGCGCGCAAGGCGCTGGAGCTGTTCCACGACGTCTCCGTGGACGACGACGGCGCGTTGAGCTTCCGCCACGGCGACGTGCCGTGCGCCGTGCAGGGCATGGAACTGGCCGAGGGCCTGACCGTACTGTCGTTGACGGTCGTCGTGGCGTGGGACCTGCCTGGCGACGCGGCGGTGTGGGTCGCCGAACGCGCTGGTCAGGGCCTGTTCGGCACGCTCGGGGTGATTCCCTCCGAACGTGGCACCGACGTGATGCTGAGGTACGCGTTCCCGGCGGACGGCCTCAAACCGGAACCGCTGAGCACGCTGCTCATGCTGGTTGTGTCGACCGCGTCGCAGGTGCGCGGCGAGCTCCTCTCCCGCTTTTCTTGAGAAAGGACCCTTCGATGGGTGGCGTGATCATTTACGAGCCGGAAGAGGACTCGGACGTCAACGAGTTCCCGTGGACCGTCACGTTCGAGCCGTCGGGCGGCGACGACTGGGACTCGTTCATCTGCGGCCCGTACGAGCGCGACCACGCCGTGGCGCTGGCCGAGGCGGTGGCGCTGGACGACGCCGAGGGTGGCGTGCTCGCCATCGTGAAGCCGATGCTGCCCGCTTTGAGTGCCGAGGACGTCTCCGCGACCATCGATGAGCTGCGTGAGGCGGCCCTCGAAGACGAAGAAGAGGCCGAGGAGACGGTCAACGGCACGCCCGTCGACTTCGACGACGACGACCTCGAGGAAGAAGAGGCCGAGTTCGCCGAGCCGCCGTCGCCGGAGGAGATCCGCGAGGGCATGGCGCGCACGTACCGCCGTCTGCTCGACCTGGATGCTGACGCGGAATGACGATCACCGGCGAGATCCGCTCGTCGAAGCGGCGCTCCGGCCCGCCTCGGCTGAAGATCACGTCGCTGGAGGTGCTGTGCGGGATCCTCGTTCTCGCACTGCTCCTCCAGTCCCGGCTCGTCGACCTGCTGGACGTGCCGAAGCTGCGCACCGCGTCGACCGTGTTCGTGGCGATCTGCGTGCAGGCCATGCCGTTCCTGGTGCTGGGCGTGCTGATCTCCGGTGCGATCGCGGCGTTCGTGCCGGCCTCGGCGTTGCGCCGGTTGCTGCCTTCGAAAACGGCGTTGGCCGTGCCCGTGGCCGGTGTCGCGGGCGTGGCGCTGCCGGGGTGTGAATGCGCCTCGGTGCCGGTCGCGCGGCGGTTGATGCAGCAGGGGGTCGCGCCCGCCGTGGCGTTGACGTTCCTCCTGGCCGCTCCCGCGGTGAACCCGATCGTGCTCGTCGCGACGGCGGTGGCGTTCAACGACACCCCGATGATGGTCGTCGCGCGGTTCGTCGGGTCATTGCTGACCGCGATGGTCATGGGCTGGTTGTGGGTCCGCTTCGGGAAGATGGAGTGGATCGCCGAGCGTGCGCTGGCTCGCCTCGGGGATCACGACGGTACTTCTCGCTGGGCCGTGTTCGCCGAGAGCGCGCGTCACGACCTCGTGGACGCCGGCGGGTTCCTGGTGCTGGGCGGGCTGTTCGCGGCGACGTTCAAGACCTTCGTGCCGGTCGCGTGGATGCAGACGCTGGGCGGCCAGGTCGTGCTGGGCGTGATCGTCATGGCGTTCCTCGCCGTGATCCTGGCGCTGTGCTCGGAGGCCGACGCGTTCGTCGCCGTCGCGTTCTCGGCTCTGCCCTTGTTGCCGCGCCTGGTGTTCCTCGTGGTCGGACCGGCTGTCGACGTGAAGCTGATCGCGTTGCAGGCGGGTGCTTTTGGCAAGTCCTTCGCCTTCCGCTTCGCGCCGGCCACCTTCGTGGTGGCGATCTTGTGCGCCGTCGTGACAGGGGTGGTGCTGCTGTGAGGCGGGAAACCCAGAACATCCTGCTGATCCTGCTCGGCGGAGCGCTGCTGAAGATCAGCTTCTCCGGGCTGTACCTCAGGTATGTCCAGAAGGGCCTGCTGCCGCTGCTGATCGCAGCCGGCGTGATCATGGTCGGGCTGGCGGTGTTCGCGATCGTCCAGGACGTCCGCCGCGGCAAGGCAGCTGCTGAAGACGATCACGGCCACTCGCACTCGTCACGTTCGACGTGGCTGATGCTGTTGCCGGTGCTGGCGGTGTTCCTGATCTCGCCACCGGCTCTCGGCGGCGACGTCGTGAGCTCGGCCGCCGACACGAACCAGACGCAGCGGTCCCGCAACCTGCTCGGCGACCTGCCGTCCGGCGAGGTCATCCCGTTGTCCATGACGGAGTTCGTGACGCGCACGGCGTGGGACGAGTCCGGCACGCTGGACGGGCGCCGGGTGAAGCTGACCGGGTTCCTGACGCGCGCGGACGGCGGCACCTTCGTGGCGCGGCTCGCGATCTCCTGCTGTGCGGCGGACGCGCGGCCGTTGAAGGTGCGGCTGACCGGTGACGTGCCGTCGCTGCCCGACGAGCAGTGGGTCGAGGTGACCGGCAAGGTCGTGCCGAAGTCGGCGAACGAGAAGAACTCGTGGGTGCCGAGCTTCACGGTGGAGTCCACCACGTCGGTGGCCCAGCCGGTCGAGCCGTACGAGTCGTAGCCCGAAACCGTCACCGATATATCAGCTGCGGCGCTTGCCTGCCGCGCCTTTGCAATGGTTCTTTTGCGGACGAAGTCCAAAGACTCATTGCTAAGGCGCAGGCAGGCGGCTTCGGCCGACGCTGATATATCGGATATCGGTGGGTCAGGCCTGCTTCAGCTTCGCCGTGCACTCCGCGCACGTGCCGAAGATCTCGACCGTGTGCGAGACCTCGGAGAAGCCGTTCTCCGCGGCCACCCGGTCCGCCCACTTCTCCACGGCCGGGCCCTCCACCTCGACCGTGCGGCCGCAGTGGCGGCACACGAGGTGATGGTGGTGGTGGGCCGAGCAACGGCGGTAGATGGCCTCGCCCGAGTCGGTGCGCAGGACGTCGACCTGGCCGGCGTCCGCGAGGGATTGAAGGGTGCGGTAGACCGTTGTCAGGCCGATGCCCTCGCCGCGGCGGCGCAGTTCCTCGTGCAGTTCCTGGGCGCTGCGGAAGTCGTCGAGCTGGTCGAGCAGGTTCGAGACGGCCGTGCGCTGCTTGGTGGACCTCAGTCCGGTCACAACTTCTCCTCGACGTGCGTCACAGCGTCCACCACGATGTGCGCCAGGTGTTCGTCCACCAGTCGGTACACGACCTCGCGGCCGTGTCGTTCGCCGTGCACCACGCCCGCGGACTTGAGCACGCGCAGGTGCTGGCTGATCAGCGGCTGGGCCACGCCCAGAGCCTCGACCAGTTCGTGCACGCAACGGTCGTGCTCGCGCAGTTGCAGCACGATCGCGATGCGGACCGGGGCGGCGAGTGCGCGCAGCAGGTCGCCCGCCTCGGCGAGGGTGTGGGCGGCTCTCGGCGGCGCGGGTGCGGGGGCCGCGCGTTCGGGGGAGTGCTCACCGTGCAGCTGGACGGTCATGGCGGCACACCTCACCTGGTAGGGATTTTCACAACCAATTCTACGGTGATGACAACCAGCACCAGTAGGACCACCACGCGCAATGTGCGTTGAGCTGGGGAAAGAACCTTCCAGGTGGCCGCCAGCAGCACGCCGGCGCCGATGATCAGCACGCCCAGCAGGACCGTGCCCACCGTGCCGGCCAGCCAGACGCCGGCGATGAAGAGGCCCAGCACGAGCACGAACGCCACCACCGGGCGCACGCGCGCCAGCGGGCCGTCGCCGGGCAGGAGAGGGCGCTTGTTGGTCACCGTGCCATCCTTGCATCGTGCTGTTGGTGTGCCGTTTTCGCGTATCCGACCCAGAGACGTTCACCGAGAGGGTCAAGCGGGCGTTAGAGCTTCTAACTGCCCAGCCGGGGTGTGACAAGGGCACGTTGGCGCGGTCGACCGACGAGGACGACCGGTGGGTGCTGACCGTCGAGTTCGAGTCCGTCGTGGCGTACCGGCGCGCGATGTCGCCGTTCCCCGTGCGCGAACACGTGATCCCGCTGCTGTCCGAGGCGCTGACCGACGAGCCCGCGATGTACGAGCCGACGTTGACCAGCACCGGCGGCGAGGTCGAGGAGCACACCAGCCTGCTCGCCGAGGACGCGTTCACGGTGCGGCTCGGCGAGGCGGCAGGGCCGGCTAAGCCGCGTTAGTCATCTGGGCCGGCGATCTTGGTCATCTCGGCGAGGAACTCCTCGTCCGAGCCCTCCGGCAGCAGCTCCAGCGCCTGCCGTGCGGCGTCGGCGGCCTCAGCGGAACGGCCGAGCAGCGCGAGCGTCTTGGCCCTGCCGTACGCCGCGTAGGGCGCGGGCGTCTTCTCGAACGCCGCCAACGCGTCGTCGTAGCGCTCGTTCTCGAAGTAGTACCAGCCGAGGTTGTTGTGCAGCGGCCCGAGCCAGTGCTCCAGCTCCGGGTGCTCGGAGATCAGGTCCAGGCCGACCTGGGTCCACTTCTCCGGGTCGTCGACCAGGGCGACCATGTGTGCGGCGTCCGCGGCGAACCACAGGTCGCCACCCTTCTTCGCCAGCACGAACGCCGCCACGAACAGCGGTTGCGCGGCCTCCGGATCGCCACCGGACCGGTGCAGCCTGCCGCGCTCCAGCAACGCGCGCACCCGACCCGTCGACTCGGGCGAGACGAGCGCCTCCGCCTCGTCCACGAGAGCGTGACCTGCGGCGAAGTTGTCCCGCAGGCCCTCGACGCGGGCGAGCTGGGTCAGCACCTCCGCGCGCTCGTCGTCGGTCTCCGCGGTGTTCAGCCTCGCGCGGAACCTCGCCTCGGTGCCGTCGAGGTCGGCGAAGTCCCACAGCTCACGCAGCCGGTCTGCCATTCCTGCAGGGTAAGGCTCCGGTCGCCCGTTCGGGGCGCAACGTGACGGGCTAGGCTGATGCCCCCGAATCTCATTCCCCCGATGGAGTTCCCGTTGGCCGCCGATCGCATCGAGACCGTTGTCAGCCTCTGCAAGCGCAGGGGGTTCGTCTACCCGTGCGGGGAGATCTACGGCGGTACCCGCTCGGCGTGGGACTACGGACCCCTGGGTGTCGAGCTCAAGGACAACATCAAGCGCCAGTGGTGGAACTTCATGGTCCGCGGTCGCGAGGACGTCGTGGGCCTGGACTCGTCGGTGATCCTGCCCCGTGACGTGTGGGTCGCCTCCGGTCACGTCGAGGCGTTCGTCGACCCGCTGATCGAGTGCGAGTCGTGCCACAAGCGGTTCCGCGCGGACACGCTGTCCGAGGAGTACGCCGAGCGCACCGGCAAGGAGATCGCCGAGGGCGACGTGTCGGACGTGCCGTGCCCCAACTGCGGCGTGCGCGGCCAGTACACCGAGCCGAAGATGTTCAACGGCCTTTTGAAGACGCACCTCGGTCCGGTCGAGACCGAGGAGGGCCTGCACTACCTGCGCCCCGAGACCGCGCAGGGCATCTTCACGAACTTCCTGAACGTGCAGACGACCTCGCGCAAGAAGCCGCCGTTCGGCATCGGCCAGATCGGCAAGTCGTTCCGCAACGAGATCACGCCCGGCAACTTCATCTTCCGCACCCGCGAGTTCGAGCAGATGGAGATGGAGTTCTTCGTCGAGCCGGGCACGGACGAAGAGTGGCACCAGTACTGGATCGACGAGCGCACGCGCTGGTACACGGACCTCGGTGTGTCGAAGGAGAACCTCCGGCACTACGAGCACCCGAAGGAGAAGCTCTCCCACTACTCGAAGCGCACCGTCGACATCGAGTACCGCTTCCAGTTCGGCGGCCAGGAGTGGGGTGAGCTCGAGGGCATCGCGAACCGCACCGACTTCGACCTCACGACGCACTCGAACCAGTCCGGCGTCGACCTGTCGTACTTCGACCAGGCCACGAACTCCCGCTACAAGCCGTTCGTGATCGAGCCGGCCGCCGGTGTGGGCCGCCCGATGATGGCGTTCCTGCTGGAGGCGTTCACCGAGGACGAGGCGCCGAACGCCAAGGGCGGAGTGGACAAGCGCGTCGTGCTGAAGCTCGACCGCCGTCTCGCGCCGGTGAAGGTCGCCGTGCTGCCGTTGTCGCGCAACGCGGACCTCTCGCCGAAGGCCCGCGACCTGGCGACGGCCCTGCGCCGCAACTGGAACGTCGACTTCGACGACGCCGGTGCGATCGGCCGCCGCTACCGCCGTCAGGACGAGATCGGCACGCCGTTCTGCGTGACGGTCGACTTCGACACGCTGACCGACCTCGCCGTGACGGTGCGGGAGCGGGACACGATGTCGCAGGAGCGGGTGGCGATGGACCAGCTCGAGTCGTACCTCGCCGCACGCCTGATCGGCTGCTAGCGCTACTCCGTTCGGCTGCAAACCCTGTTGCGCTGTGGAGTTGACTCGTCACAGCGTGCAGGGGGTTGCGGAGTGGCCGAATACGGGGCTGCGGTCCGGTTCTCCGCGCGGTGGCGTTACCGCCGTGGCCATGCCGGACGTCGGTGACATGAGCGATGCCGGCGTCGCCGACGGCGACGTATCGGGCTGGAGGGCGACAATTGATCATGGTCGGCCAGGGACCGACACCCCGGTGGGTGTGGGTCTCCGCTCCCCGCGTCGAGCGGATCAGGACGCGGCTGGCGTTGACGGGCCTGCCGATCATCGGGATGGCGCTGGTGCTCGGCATCGTGCTCGTCGCGGTCGGCCTGAACCTGCCGTCCTCGCACAGCCCGATCAACGTGATCGGCGTGATGACTGGCGGGATCGGTGCGTTCTGGGGGTTCCTGTCCGGGCTCAGTCTGGCCACGGCCCGTTCGTGCGCTCAGGGCGAGTACGTCGACGTGAACAACGCTCGCCTGGTTCGGCGGCTGCTCGGCGTGTGGTGGGGCGGCACGATCTTCTGCGTGCTGTTCCCGTTGTTCTTCGAGGTGATGGCTCTGCGCGACGAGGTGCCGTTCACCGTGGGGTCTGCGGTGTACCTCGCGGTGCTGGTCATTCTCGTGGTGCTGGGCGGGCTCGCGTTCTTCACGGCTCGCGGGGTTTTTCGGCTGAGCTGAGGCAACGCCACCGGTTGGGTTCGCGTGTAGGACGTATGACGGGCGAGAAGCTGAGGGGACGCGGCCTCGCGGTGGCCGCGGCGGGAGTCGTGCTGGTCGCGTGGATGGTCGTGTCGGCGACGACGACGGAGGTCGCGACGCCGCACATGTTCCGGGCCGCGACGGTGAGCGCGGCTCTGGCATGTCTGTGCGCGGTGGCAGCTGGGCTGGTGGCGTGGCGGATCACCGACGCGGGCTCGGCTGCCCGGCTGCGGTACGTGTTCGTGGTGCTGGAGGGTGCCGCGCTGGTCACGTTCTTCCCGTCCCGCTGGACCGCGTCGGACGTCGAGGACGCGGCGGGGGAGTTCTCCATCAGCCTCACGCTGTCGCTCACCGCGCCGGTTCTGATCGCGCTCGGGCTGGTTCTGTGGCTCAGTCATGCCGTGCACAAGACGGTCGTCGGTGCGCACGGACCGATCGTGGCGGACTCCGGTGAAGGCGCTCTCGCGGACCGGATGAGGGCGCTCGGTGCCGTGCTCGTGGTGGCGGGGGGCGGACTGACGATCTCGGCGGCGGCGGTGGCGCTGACGGTGCCCTCACCCTTGGCGGCGTTCCTGTTCAGCGCGGTGCTGGTGACGCTGGGGCCCTTCGTACTCGGGCTGGTGCTGATGCGAGCGAAGGACGTCCACTGGGCGTCGCGTCGCAGCGGAGTCTTCTCCTTCGTCATCGTCTTCGTCTTCGCGATGCCCGTGGGCGACTTCGCGTTCAAGGCGGGGGCGGGAACAGCGGTGCTGCTGTGCGCGCTGGTGGCCGCCGCGGTCGGGTTCCAGGTGGCGGCCTTCCTGGTGATGCGGGAGTACACCGGCGAGTTGGGCAAGACGTGGCGGGAGCGGAGGCAGCGGCTCGCTAGCCGTTGACGCCGAGCTTCACCAGGAGGGCCTTCGACACCGCGTTGACCGCCGTGCGGGCCGTGGTCCAGTTCCCCGACGGGCTCGTGGTGAGGACGGCGACGGCGTAGCGGTTGTCGAGGACGCCCGCGCTGTGCAGGTAGACGTCGCTCGGCAGGTAGAACATCCAGCCCTGCTTGGCGTAGGCGCCGCTGACGCCGAGCAGGCCGAACTCCTGGTCGAAGCCGTCGGCCGCGGTCGACGGGGCGGACGACAGCGCGGCGACGATCGTGTCGCGGACCGGTGAGCCGAGGATGTAGTGGTAGAGCCGGAGCATGTCGTTCGCGGTGATGACGACCTCTCCCCATTGCGAGGGGTCGTCAGGGGCGTGAGTGCCTGTCAGGCCCGCTTCGGCGGCCACGCGGCCGATGGCGTCCATGCCGTCGAACCGCGTCCAGAGCACGTCCATGGCCTCGTCGTCGCTCGCGCTCAACGCGCGGTGGATCAGGTCCTGCTCGTCGTCGGACAACGGCTGTTGCAACGCGTCGACGGCGAGGATCAGCTTCGAGAGCGACGCCGAGTAGAACTGCTTGTCGCCGTCCTGCGAGATCGTCTGGCCGGTCTGCAGGTCCATGACCGCGACGCCGACGTCTGACTTTCCGCCCGCGCCGGCGATGTCCAACATGTCCGTCGCCGATATATTGGATATCGCCGACGGTGGCTGGGCGGTATGCGATATATCGGGACTTGTATGCGATATATCGCCGTCGGTGTCGCCGGAACCCGTGTCCAGTACGTCAGGGCCGCGCGATATATCAGCTGAGGGCTTCGCGTGCGCGTGGCACGGCGCAGCTTCCGGGACCACGAAAACGGCCGCCGTCATGAGGATGATCAGAGCCCAGCGCACACCTCCAAGTTCCGGGTCAGAGGAGCCTGGTGTCGAGCTTTTCCTCCTGAGCGGTTGCTGAAGACTCTTCCCTGGTCACGACGTATGCGCCGGAGCCCGGCCGTTCGGTCACCGCTTCGACGAGCTCGGTGCCCCGGTACAGCAGACCGACGCCGTCGTCGGTGCAGTAGGTCGTCGGCAGCACTCCGGCCGCCACCGCCTCGTGCACCTTGGGGCGGCGTTGCTCCTCGGAGTCGTAGTGGACGCCGTTGCCGTAGGGCAGGAAGCCGAGGCCGTTGGTGACGATCCTCAAATCAGGACCGAACGAGTCCGTCGCGCCGCCGGTGTGCCAGCAGATCGAACCCGCCGAGACGCCCGCGAGCACCACGCCCGCCTCCCAGGCCTTGCGGAAGACCGGGCCGAGGCCGTGCACCTCCCACACCGCGAGCAGGTTCGCCACCGAGCCGCCACCCACCCACACGACGTCGTGGGACAGCACGAAGCTCTCCAGGTCGTCGGTCGGCGGCATCGTGAAGAGGTTCAGCACCGAGACGTCGACGCCCGCGACCCTGCCGGCCTCCGCCATGTTCGCGTTCATGTGCCGCTGGTCGCCCCCGGCCGTACCGACGTGGCAGAGCCGCGGCCGACCCTCGGCGCCGGACAGGTCCAGCGCGAAGCGGATCAGTTCGCCGAATTCGACGAACGTCCGGTGCCCGGCCCGCAGGCCTCCGGACGTGGCGAGGATCGTGGGCTGCTCAGCAGGCATGACCATGATCCTCGCAGTGACGTCAACGAAGGTCGTCAATCAGGGGCGTCAACGCACGGCTCGCCAGGTTCTGGAACCATGCATGGGGTGCGGACCCCACCCCTCAAACCCCTGGCCCGGATTCGTCGCATCGTGCTGCGTCTGCTCTTCGGCGCGCTGATCGTGGGCACCCTGGTGGTGGGCGGCACGGCTTTCCGCGTGTGGCAGGTCGCGCGCGTGGACGACTGGACGAAGGCCGACATGGCGATCGTGCTGGGTGCCGCGCAGTACAACGGCGTTCCGTCCGACGTGCTCGAAGCCCGTCTGGAGCACGCGCTCGGCCTCTATAAGGCGGGTGTTGTCGGCTACATCGCCACGACGGGTGGCCGTCAGCCCGGCGACAACTTCACCGAGGGCCAGGTCGGCAAGATGTGGCTGGTCAAGCGCGGCGTCCCGGAGGACCGCGTGCTGCAGGTCGGCGAGGGCGCGGACACGCTCGGCTCGCTGCGCGCCGTCGCCTCGGTCGCCAAGGAGCGCGACCTGAAGACCGCGGTGATCGTCAGCGACCCGTGGCACTCGCTGCGCGCCCGTACGATGGCCGAGGACGCCGGGCTGGACACGTGGACGTCACCGACGCGCGTCGGGCCGAACGTGCAGACGCGCGAGACGCAGTGGTTCTACATCAAGCGCGAGACCGGAGCGTTGCTGTACTACCGCCTGATGAAGGCGCACGCCGGCGTGTTCGACGAGCTCAAGCTCCCTAAAATCGGCTGATGGGATACACCGGCCACGACGCGGAGCGACTGCTCGCAGAAGAACCGAAGAGTGCCGTGCTGCCGGGCGCCCGCACCGACACCCGCACGCCGTTCTCCCGTGACCGCGCCCGCGTGCTGCACTCCGCGGCGTTGCGCAGACTCGCGGGCAAGACCCAGGTCGTCGGTCCAGGCGAGGGTTCCGAAGTCACCGGTGTGCCGCGGACCAGGCTCACCCACTCACTGGAGGTCGCGCAGATCGGTCGCGGCATCGGTGAGGAACTCGGCTGCGATCCGGACATCGTCGACACGGCCGGCCTCGCGCACGACATCGGCCACCCGCCGTTCGGCCACAACGGCGAGAGGGCCCTCAACGAGCTTGCGGGCCCGTGCGGCGGTTTCGAGGGCAACGCGCAGACGTTCCGCATCCTCGCGCGCCTCGAACCCAAGTCCGCGCACGGCCTGAACCTCACGCGCGCGGTGCTCGACGCGTCCACCAAGTACCCGTGGACGCGCACGCCCGGCACGGTGAAGTTCGGCGTGTACGACGACGACCTCGAGGTGTTCGAGTGGATGCGTGCGGGTGCGCCGGACCGTGAGCGGTGCATCGAGGCGCAGGTGATGGACTGGTCCGACGACGTGGCGTACTCGGTGCACGACGTCGAGGACGGCGTGCTGGCCCACCGCATCAGCCTCGGCGCGCTGGCCCGTCCCGACGAACGCGCGGCCATCGCCTCGCTCGCGGCCAAGACGTTCTCCGACGAGTCCGTGAGCGCTCTCGAGGCCACCGCCGAACAACTGATCAAGCTGCCCGTGATCGGCTACTGGACCGAGCACGAGTACGACGGTTCGCTCGGCGCGCAGGTGGCGTTGAAGAACCTCACCAGCGAACTGGTCGGCCGGTTCGCGAGTGCCGCCGTCACCGCGACCCGCGAGGTCCACGGCGACGGCGCGCTCACGAGGTACAACGCGGCGCTGGAGGTGCCGCGTCAGGTGGCCGCGGAAGTGGCGCTGCTCAAGGCGATGGCCGTCCGGTACGTGATGAGCGACCCGGCCCGCCTCGCCATGCAGGCCGAGCAGCGCGAGCTCATCGCCGATCTCGTCACCCGCTTGATGGAACGCCCGACGCTGCTCGACCCCGCGTTCCGGCCGGTGTTCGCGGCCGCTTCCTCTTACGCCGCACGGCTTCGCGTCGTCATCGACCAGGTCGCCCTGCTCACCGACGCGCAGGCCGTGGCCTGGCACCGCGCATCGGCGTAGCTTCGGAAGGTATGGCGGACGAATCCAGACCGCCGGGCCGAAGGTGGCCGTGGCGGAGACCGAGCCGGGAAGCAGTACCAGCGGGCTTCCCGCAGGAAGACGAGGGGGACGACGGGTCGGCCGGTGTGCGCGAACCCCGTCATCCCAAGCCACTCGGGCCGATGGGAGGAGCGGGGGAACGGCCCGTCCCGGATGATCCGATCGTGGTGTCACTGCCAGATCCACGCCAATAGGAGTCCCAACGTGACTGATCAGGCCGCCTTCGCCCTGTCCATGCACCGCGTCGCCGTACCTGATCCGTCCTCCAACGCGTGCTGGTCGCCTTTCTCGGTGGCCAGTGCGCTCTCGTTGGCCCGCGAGGCCGCGCGTGGCGAGACCCGCGCCGAACTCGATGCACTGCTGACGGATTTCGACGCCTCGGACTCCCTCGACGTCCCTGAACTTGCCGTCGCCAACACGTTGTGGGCCGACGACTACCTGACTTTGAACCCGGACTTCTCGCTCACGAAGTCGGTGCGCCGCACGGCTTTCTCCGACCCGATGACGGTCCGCAAGCTCGTCAACACGGACGTCGCCGAGACCACCCGCGGCCTCATCCCCGAACTGCTGACGAGCCCGCCGCCCCCGGACGCCGCGGCGATCATCGTCAACGCCCTGTACCTCAAGGTCGGCTGGCTGAACCCGTTCTCCGCCTGGGAGACCGCGCCCAAGCCGTTCCACGCGCCCAGCGGCGACTTCGACGTGCCGACGATGAAGGTCACCGAGAAGTTCCGCTACGCCCACCACGACGGCTGGCAGACGGTCGTGCTGCCGGCGGCGTCCGGCGTCGAGGCCGTGATCCTGCTGCCGGACACGTCACTCGACCAGCCGCTCGACCCGTCGGTGTTCGAGGCGACCAACCGGGTGAACCTCGAACTCTCACTGCCCAAAGTGGACGTTCGGGAGAAGTTCCAGCTCAGGAACGTGTTGGAACGCCTCGGGGTCGCGCGCATGTTCACGCGCGACGCCGACTTCAGCGGGCTCTCACCGGACGAGCGGCTGTTCGTCGACGACGTGCTTCACGAGGCCGTGCTGCGCGTCGACGAGGAAGGCCTCGAAGGCGCGGCGGCCACCGCCGTCACGTTCCGGACGGTGTCGTTCGAGCTCCCGGTCGAGCCGATCGTGGTCGCCGTCGACCGTCCGTTCCTGCTCGCCGTCCGGCACGCGCGCTCGAAGGCGATCTACTTCCTCGCCCAAGTTGCCCGTCCGTGATCATTTTGGTGGACCATTCGCCCTGATGGGCGAGCGTTTCGCGCGGCGAGATCATGATCACGCCTTTACCGTTCCAGGCATGACCCAGCACGGTGCCGGCGAGCAGCTCGTCGTGCTCGCCGCGGCCGGCGCCACGCAAATCACCTGTTTCAGCGGCGTCACCATTCCCGTCCTGTTGAGGACCGAGAGCTACGCGAAGGCGCTGGCCGCCGCGCTCGGGCTGAGCCCGGCACCGGAGCTGCAACGCGACGGCGTGCTGCCGCGGTGCGTGTTCTTCATCCACGAGTACGCGCTGCGCACCGTCGTCGGGAACAACCGGCTGATGGAGGACCAGGTCCTGCACCTGCTGTTCCACGCGCCGTCGATCAGGGTCGTGCCGGCCAGCGCGGGCGGGGCGGCGGCGGTCGGGCTGGACTACGCGCTGATCCAGTACGAGCACGAACCGCCGCTGGTCTACCTCGCGAACTGGGCGCTCGCCAGCGACGCGGCCACCGTCGAACGGGCCGTGCTGGTCTTTCAGCGCATGCACGCCGTCGCGCTGGACAACGAGCGGTCGCGCGATCTGTTGATGGACTACGTCGCCGTCTACGACCGTTAGCTGGGGGTGTTGCGGCGCAGGAAGAGACGCATGCCGTCCTCTCCTGGCAGCGCGCACAGCAGCAGCCGGACGTTCTGGTGCCGCACCGGCACCGCGCACGAGTCGCCCGCCAGCAGCGTTCCCGCCAGCAGACCGGCCGACTCGTGATCGATGTCCAGCACGAAGTCGTTGCTCATGCGTGGACCCTATGAGCTGCCAGCCTCGCAACCCAGTCACCCAAAGGTGTCACGTTCTGGCGAGCTGCCTCGTCCAGTGGTCATGACGAGGATCAAGGGAGTCACCAGGAAGCACGCGGGCCTGCTCACGAAGGCCGTCTACTGGTTCGCCAAGCGCGAATTCGGCGCGGTGCCCGAGCCGGTCACGGTCATGGCGCACCACCCGAAGCTGCTGATCGCGAGCGGGCGGCACGAGCTGGCGGTCAAGAAGGCCGCGCACGGGCCGTTGTTCGAGCTCTGCGTCTACCGGACGGCCGTGAAGCTCGGCTGCTCGTGGTGCGTCGACTTCGGCGCGATGCTCATGAAGCACGGAGGCCTGGACATCGAGCGGTTGAAGCACATCGACTCGTATGCCACGTCCGACCTGTTCACCGACATCGAACGCAAGGCCCTCGCGTACGCCGACGCGATCACGGACACGCCCGTCAGCGTCACGGACGCGCAGGTCGCCGAGCTGGAGAAGCTGCTGGGGCGCAAGCAACTCGTCGCCCTGACCTACCAGATCGCACTCGAAAACCAGCGGGCGAGGTTCAACAGCGCGTTCGAGATCAAGGACCAGGGATTCACCAGCGGCGACGCCTGCCGGGTTCCGGCACACTAGTCGGGGTGGAGAAGATCACCCTGACGGGTGCCCAGGAGACCATGCTCGCCACGCTGTACGGCCGGGCCGTCGACAGCGAGCGGCCCGTCTCCGTGCTGCACGACGACGAGGCGAAGCGCGCGGTCGACCGCATCGACTACGACTTCGCGAAAACCGGTATGAACCTGACGAGCGCGGTCGGCGTCGCCATCCGGGCCAGGGTTCTCGACGACTGGACCCGCGAGTTCTTGCAGCGCAACCCAACCGCGACGGTGCTACACCTCGCGTGTGGGCTGGACACGCGCGCGCACCGCATCGAACGGCCGGACACCGTGCGGTGGGTCGACGTCGACATGCCGGACGTCGTTGCGTTGCGGCACAAGCTCCTGCCCGAACCGACCGGCGACTACGAGCTGGTGGCGTCGTCCGTGACCGAGGACGCGTGGCTCGACGCGATCCCCGCCGATCGGCCGACGGTGGCTGTGTTCGAGGGCCTCTCGATGTACCTGACACGAGCAGAAGGCCACGCGCTGATCAGCAGGATCACCAACAGGTTCGCGACAGGCGAGCTGCTGTTCGACGTCTACGGCTCGTGGGGGATCAAGCTGCAGAAGCTCGTTCCGGCCGTGCGCAACGCCGGCGCGACGCTGCACTGGGGTGTCGACGACCCGCGCGAGGTCGAGGCACTGCGCCCCGGACTGACCACAGTGGACGCCTGGCGCAGCGTGGACCTGCCGCACCTGGACGCGTTGCCCAGGTCCGGCAGGATCCAGATGAAGGTCGTCAGCGCGATCCCGAAGCTCCGGGACGTGGGGAAGCTGCTGCGCCTTCGGTGGTAGTTCTCGGGGTGGTCATTCGACGACGAAGTCGAACTTGGCCGTGTAGCGGTTGCCGACGAGCGGGCTGAGCGCGACCGTGCAGTCGCGGTCGATGAAGCCGTCGCGCCGGTTCAGCGCGGCCACGTTCATCCCGTACGCCTGGAGGTTGTCGGGGAAGAACAGCTGCGTGGTGAGGATCGGGCCGTTCGGCCGCTGCACCTTGACGTGGATGTGCGGTGTGCGTCCGGGGTAGTCCTTCGGCACGACCGTCTCCAGCACGTACGCGCCGGAGGCGTTGGTGAACTGGTGGCCCCGCATCTTGAACGCGGGACTGGAGTTGTCGTACACGCCCTTGTCGTCGGCTTGCCAGAAGTCCAGCAGGGCGTGCTGAACGGGCGCGCACTTCATGTTGTAGACGAACCCGGTCAGGCTGAGCACGACCCCGGTGACGCCGGTGGTGCGCAGGTTCGTGCGTTCCGGGGAGTTGCGCTTGAAGTAGGGACCTTCGATGTTCGACGGGGTGTCGTCGTCATCGACGCAGGTCGGGGTCAGCGGGAGAGGGGCGCTGCGGGCGGTGGAGGTGCCAGCGGCGGTCAGCACGATCGCCGCCGCCGCACCTGTCGCCATGAACGCCCGGCGGGTGGGCAGATCTTGTTCGGGCATGATCGGACTCCGGTGGTTGCAACCCGCGGCAGGGGGCTTGGGCTGGACCAGCGGCTCCGAACGTTAGCGACTAAACGATCCCGGACCTAGTTACGGTCCAGACCAAAGTCGACGTGCCCGAGCTTGTCCGGGTTCGCGATGTCGTAGACCGCGCCGACCCTGCCGTCGTGCACGGTGAACGTGAGGACGCGCTCCGCCGCGCCGTTCTTGGCCCCGAGTACCAGCCCGAGGTCCCCGTTGACCAGTACGGGCCGCATCTCGGGGAAGTCGTTCTCGAAGCCGTACTTGCGGATGAGGCCGAAGAAGAAGCGGGCGATCTTCTCGGCGCCGGAGACGCTGTGGACCGCCGTGCGGACCTTGCCGCCGCCGTCGCCGACCATCACCGCGTCCGGGTGCAACAGGCCCATCACGGCGTCGATGTCGCCGCTCGACATGGCCTGGAGGAACTTCTCCAGCACCTCCTGCTGCTCGGCCAGCGCCGCGCGGGGCGGTGGCTCGGCACCCGCGACGGCCTTGCGCGCACGGGACGCGTGCTGCCGGGCAGAGGCTTCCGAGACGCCCAGGGCGTCCGCGATCTCGTTGAACGGCAAGGAGAACGCGTCGTGCAGCACGAACGCCACGCGCTGCTCGGGGGTGAGCTTGTCCAGCACGACCAGCGCCGCCATGCGCACGCCGTCCGACTGCACCACGGACGCCAACGGGTCGTCGGCCTCGGTGGTGGTGAGCAACGGCTCCGGCAGCCACGAGCCCACGTAGGTCTCCCGGCGCACGGCCGCGGACCGCAGCCGGTCGAGGCAGATGCGGCTGACGACCGTGGTGAGCCAGGCGCGGTCCTCCTTGATGCCCTCGGCCGTCGAGTAGCGCAGCCACGCCTCCTGCACCGCGTCCTCGGCGTCGGCGACGCTGCCGGTCAGCCGGTACGCGACGCCGATCAGGTGGCTGCGGTGGTCTGCGAAGACTTCGGCCGTGGTCACGGTTGGCAGTTTGCCAGGGGATTAGACTCGAACGCGTGGCAGGACGCATCAGGGAGAGCGACATCGCGTTGGTGCGTGAGCGCAGCCGGATCGACGAGGTCGTCGGTGACCAGGTTTCGCTGAAACGAGCCGGTGGTGGGGCGCTCAAGGGGCTTTGTCCCTTCCACGACGAGAAGACGCCGTCGTTCAACGTCCGCCCCTCGCACGGCACGTTCCACTGCTTCGGCTGTGGCGAGGGTGGCGACGTGATCGCCTTCGTGATGAAGGTCGAGCACCTGTCGTTCGTGGAGGCCGTCGAGCGGCTCGCGGACCGGGCCGGGATCCAGCTCGTCTACGAGGGCGGCGGCGCCACGATCCAGCGCGACCGCGGCACCCGCAGCAGGCTCATCGAGGCGCACAAGGCGGCGGCCGAGTACTACGCCGAGCAGCTCGCGACGCCGGACGCGCAGCAGGCGCGCGAGTTCCTGGCCGAGCGCGGGTTCGACGAGGCGGCGGCACGCCAGTTCGGCTGCGGCTTCGCGCCCGGTGGCTGGGACAAGCTCACGAAACACCTGCTGGGGCGCGGTTTCGAGCTGCCGGAGCTGATCAAGTCCCAGCTCGTCAAGGAGGGCAAGCAGGGGCCGATCGACAGGTTCCACCGGCGGCTGCTGTGGCCCATCAAGGAGATCAGCGGCGACGTCGTCGGGTTCGGCGCGCGGCGGATCTTCGACGACGACCCGATCCAGGCGAAGTACCTCAACACCAGCGAGTCGATGATCTACAAGAAGTCGCAGGTGCTGTTCGGGCTCGACCAGGCCAAGCGGGAGATCGCCAAGCGCAAGCAGGCGGTCATCGTCGAGGGCTACACCGACGTGATGGCGATGCACCTGGCCGGCGTGCCGACGGCGGTCGCGTCGTGCGGCACGGCGTTCGGCACCGACCACATGAACGTGCTGCGCAGGCTGCTGATCGACGACGACGTGAACGGCGAGGTCATCTTCACCTTCGACGGCGACGAGGCGGGCCAGAAGGCCGCGCTGAAGGCGTTCGAGGGGGAGCAGCAGTTCTCGGCGCAGACCTACATCGCGGTCGCGCCGGACGGCATGGACCCGTGCGAGCTGCGGCAGGCCAAGGGCGACGTGGCGGTGCGCGACCTGGTGGCGCGGCGCACGCCGTTGATCGAGTTCGCGATCAAGGCACAGCTGCGGGCCTACGACCTCGACTCCGTGGACGGGCGCGTCGAGGCGCTGAAGAAGATGGTGCCGTTCGTCGCGCAGATCAAGGACCGCGCGAAGCGGGACGGCTACGCGACGCGTCTGGCCTGGTGGGTGGGCTGGGACGACGAGGCCATGGTCGTGCGGCGGGTGCGTCAGGTGGCCGGCGGCAGAGGGCCGGCCGTGACCGCTCAGCGCGCCGACCCGAACCAGATCGCGCTGGGCGTCGAGGTCGACGGACCGCCGCGGCCGAACCCGCGGGACATCGCGCTGTCGCCGGAACGCGAGGTGCTCAAGGTGGCTCTGCGGCTGCCCGAGTACGCCGGTCCGCTGTACGACTCGCTTCCTGAGGAAGCCTTCACGCACCCCGCGTACATGGCGCTGCACCGGGCGATCCGCGATGCCGGCGGTGCGTCGTCGGGGCTGGCCGGGACGGCGTACCTGGACGCGATCTCGCAGGCCTGCACGCACGCCTCGGTGAAGTCGGTGCTGACCGAGCTCGCCGTGGAACCGTTGACGGTCAAGCAGGACGACGAGTTCCGGTACGTGTCGATGGTGATCGCGCGGCTGCAGGCGGTGCAGGTCGGCAAGCAGATCGAGGACGTGAAGTCGCGGCTGCGCAGGCTGTCGCCGATCAAGGACGCCGACGAGTACCGGGCGCTGTGGGGCGACCTGGCCGCGCTGGAGGAGTACCGCAAGGGCCTCCTGCAACAGAGCGCTGGAGTGCTGTAGTGGGGCTGTTCAGGCGTTTGTTCGGCTCCGGGGCGCCGGACGGGTTCACCGGGTCGCTGGAGCCGGACGAGACGGTGATCGCCTGGGTTCCCGTGCAGGACGGGCACCTCGTCGTGACGTCGCTCGGGTTGTGGGTGCCGGGGCCTCGGCGGATCGGGTGGCACCTGATCAGCAAGGTGAAGTGGGAAGGCGCTCTGCGGGTGGTCGAGGCTGTCGAGGCCGGGACCGAGGGCCCTGTCGTGCTGCTGGAAGACCTTCCCGCGATGAGGTTCGCCGTGTCCGAGCCCAGTCGTGTCCTTCGGGGGATCAGCCAGCGCGTGGAGGGGTCGATCCGGCACCGCGAGCGCGTCGAGTCGCCCGGGGTGTGGATTCTGCAGCGCAAGATTCCCGGTGGGGACGGGTTCGTGTGGCAGGCGCGTGGTGATGCCGGGGTGTCGCTGGATGCCGTGCGCGAGGCCGTTTCCGCGTTCGCTTCAAGGCTTGCGGGCTAGCAGTACGCGTGTACTGTTAGTCGTATGTGGGATCCGGCGCAGTACCTGGCCTTCGCCGATCACCGGGCGCGGCCGTTCTACGAGCTGGTGGCGCGCGTGGGGGCTGAGGAGCCTCGTCGCGTGGTCGATGTGGGCTGCGGGCCCGGAAATCTGACCCGCTCGCTGTCCTCGCGGTGGCCCAGCGCGGTAGTGGAGGCGTTCGACTCCTCGCCGGAGATGGTCGAGGCCGCTCGCGCCGCGGGTGTGGATGCGCGCGTGGATGACGTCTCGACGTGGGAACCGTTGCCGGACACCGATGTCGTGGTGTCCAACGCTGTCCTGCAGTGGGTTCCGTCGCATCCCTCGATCGTGGAGAAGTGGGCTGCCGCGCTGCCTTCCGGCGGGTGGCTGGCGTTCCAGGTGCCGGGCAACTACGGGGATTCATCCCATCGGCTGATCCGCGAGGTCGCCGGATCGGCGCTGGAGCACGTGTTCCGGGCCGAGAAGCCCGTGCTGGACCCCGTGGAGTACGCCGAGCTGCTGGCGGACTGCTCCACTGTGGACGTGTGGGAGACCACGTACGTGCAGCGGCTCGCCGGGCCCGACCCCGTGCTGGAATGGGTCTCTGGCACGGCTTTGCGGCCGGTGCGCGCGGCACTGTCCTCATCGGACTGGGACGCGTACGTGGCGGAGCTGGCGCCGCGACTGCGCGAGGCCTACCCGCGGCGAGCCGACGGCACGACGTGGTTCCCGTTCAGACGGATCTTCGCGGTGGCTCAGGTGTGAAGATGATCACGCCCGAGGGGTGACGGGACGTCCGTTGGCCTCTTCCTCGTGGCGCCACGGAGCCTTCTCGGCGGCCTTCCCCGCAGCGTCCGCGGCGAGGTCTTTTGCCTGGTGAGCGGCCTCGAACGCCTTGTCCTTGGCCTGGCTCGCCGTCCTGCGGACGGTGGGGTTCTCGGTGAAGCGGTGCCACAGGCGCACGATCTGGTCGTAGCGCTCCCGCCCGGCCTTGGCGCCGAGCACATAGCCGACCGCCATGCCGACCAAGATGCCCTTCATGGGGTCTCCTCTCACATCGTGGCTGGTCACAGGCCATCTTGCCGCAAACCGGGGGGTGCTTGCAGAACCCGTTTTGAGGCTCATGTAGAGTTACCCACTGTCAGGAGGAACCAAGCCTGACAGGTAAGACACAACAGAACATTCCCCCATAGCTCAATTGGCAGAGCATGCGACTGTTAATCGCAGGGTTACTGGTTCGAGTCCAGTTGGGGGAGCTTAGCCACCAGGCCCCAGTCATCCGACTGGGGCCTGGTGCTTTTTCGGCGTCTGAGCCAGCTTGGGTGGATGTCCCGCTTCGCGAACCTCCGCCGCATCTCCTCGCTCGACCCGGTCGCCGACCACGAGGAGATCATGCGGATCTCCGCTGGCCTCGAGTTCCCGTGGGACTACCAGAAGTCGCTGGAGCTGGCGCTGTTCCGCACGTACTGCGTGCCGTCGATCTCGGGCCTGCTCGAGCGCACCGGAGAGTTCGAACGCCGCCCGCAGAAGCGCTACGACGACACCGCCGTGCTGATGGCCGAACTCGTCGAACACGGCTACGACTCGCCGCGCGGCCGGGAAGCCCTGCGCGTGGTGAACCGGCAGCACGGCCGTTACCCGATCTCCAACGACGACATGCTCTACGTGCTGTCGACGTTCGTCTTCGACCCCATCGACTGGCTGCTGCGCTACGGCTGGCGGCCGTTGACGGTGTCCGAGCAGCTGGCGGCGTTCCACTTCTACCGCGCGGTCGGGTGCCGGATGGGGATCCGTTCGATTCCCTCCGACTTCGGCGCTTTCCGGGCCTTCAAAGAGGCTTACGAAGCCGAGCACTTCGTGTTCGCCTCGTCGAACCGCCGGATCGGGCAGTACACGCTCGACCTGTTCTGCTCCTGGTACCCGTCGGCGCTGTCGCCGTTCGTCTCGCGAGCGGTGGTCGGCATGCTGGATCCGCGGATGGTGCGGGCCTTCGGGTTCTCCGCTCCTGGCGCGTGGGTCGGGGCAGCGGGCCGGCTGGCACTGCGAGTGCGGGCGCTGGTGGTCCGCCACATGCCGGTGCGCAGGGCTTTGAAACTCACGCGCGCACGGAACCGCACCTACCCCGGCTACCCGGACGGCTACCGGCCGTCGGACCTCGGCGCGATCTCCAGCACGCGCCCTGACCGTTGAGCGCGAAACCCATTGCCTTGAGGAACTCCTGGCCGGGCTGGAAGTCGTCGAGCCGCACGTGGAAGTGCGTGATGGCGGGATAGCGCTCCGTGATTGCCCTGACCATCTCCCGGCCGATGCCCCACCGCCGCAGATCCTTGGGCACCAGGAAGAACCCGATGCTCGCGTGGCCCTTTTCGGGGTGGTCGAGGACGAGGTCGACGAACCCGATCATGCCCTGCGCCTCCGCGACCAGCAGGTGCTTCTGCTCGTCCACGGCCCCGTCCGGCAACGCGTAGAAGAGGCTCTGCACGTCACCGGGCCCGGACGGATGCCCAGTGGCAGCCTGGAACCAGTCATCACAGTCGGAGAACAGCCGCAGCACCTCGGGCTCGTCCGCCGGGGTGAAGTCGCGGAGGGTCAAACGCACGCGTGCAGCCTATGTGTCGCTCGCCACGGGGGCGCGCAAGGGCCGTTCGGGCTGATCGGTATCCTCCACCACGCAGCGTGAGCCGGGGAGTGGTGCGCCGCTGCGAGGGGGCAGTAGCTCAACCGGTCAGAGCAGCAGACTCATAATCTGTCAGGTTGTCGGTTCGAATCCGACCTGCCCCATCCGCTCGTGGGTGAGGTGTGTCGGCGGAAAGCGCCGACCCATCTCGCTCCTCGTGACTCTGGGGGACGACCCCCAGACCCCCGCAGGCTCCATGAGTTGCCCGCGTTCGGGTGTTCAGCGTGCGCCTGGATTGGTGAAGGGCGCCTCGTCCACTTCCACGCAGCGGCCGAAGATGCGGTCGCGGCTGGTCCAGCCGTTGATGCGGCCCCTGTTGTTGCCGATCTGCACCCGCTCGCCCGCGATCGCGGTCACCTTGTGCAGGTAGACCGTGCCGGCCACGCGGGCCAGCACGACGTCACCGACGGCGAGGGTGGCCTTGTCGACCGGGGCGACTGTCACCAGTTGGCGGCTGCGGATCAGCGGCACCATCGAGTTGCCGGTCGGCCGGAACCGCACCGTTTCACCTCGCGCGACACGAGAGGCCGCGCTGTCCAGCATTCCCACGCGCCACAGAGTCGGGGTCGGCGGACGGCGGTGCAACGCAGTTTCTACGCGCGCAGGCCTTCCAGGTAGATCGACAGGAAGCGGCGCCACTCGCCCGGCGAGTCGCGGATGACCTGGGCCATCGCCCTGGTCAGCGTGGCCATGTCCGTGATCGAGCAGTCGGCGCGCAGCACGCCGGCGTCGATGGCGCGCGTGATCAGGATGCCGATGTGGCCCTGGCCCCGGTGGCAGGCCGAGACGACTTCCGGGGCGTTCGGGAGGTCGCGGGCCAGGATGTCGTTCAGGCCTAGGTCCTCGGCTTGCAGGGCGTAGAGGTCGTCCAGGTAGCAGGCGAACGCGTGCCACGGGTCCGGGTCGGCCATGGCCTTGTCGCCGATGACGTCGAGGGCGGCGAGGCGCTCCGGGAAGATCGCGCCCAGGAAGTCCTCGCGCGTCGGGAAGTGCTTGTAGAGCGTGCCGATGCTGACCGAGGCGCGGCGGGCGATGTGTTCGAGGGGGACGTCGAGGCCGCGTTCCGCGAAGAGTTCCGCGGCCGCTGCCAGCAGCTTCTCCCGGTTGCGTGCCGCGTCCGCACGCAGGGGCCTCGACGCGGTGACCATGCGCGGATTCTACGCGGCGACTAAGTCGAGGGTGCCCTCGAATTCTGTAGTAGCGTCGGCCGCAGTAAGTCGAGGGCTGCCTCGAATTAGGTCGAGAAGGGTGAAAGCCATGTCTCCCACCGCTGTTGTGCTCGGGATCGGTCCTGGGCTGGGCATGTCGATCGCGCATCGGTTCGGGCGCGAGGGCTACGACGTCGCGCTGGTGTCGCGTCGCGGTGATCGGCATGCCGGGTATCTCGCCGCGCTCGCCGGAGCGGGGGTGAAAGCGCGGGCGTTCGTCGCCGATCTGCAGGACCGTGAGCTGTTGTTGTCCACATTGGACGAGATCGGGCCGGCCGACGTCGTGTACTACGGGCCAGGTGCCAGTGATCTCAAGGGCATGCCGGGTGAGATCACGTCGGCCACGTCCGCCGAGGCGCGGGCGGCCATGGGGTGGGTCTACCCGGCCATCGACGTCGTTCAGCACGCGCTGCCGGGTCTCGTCGAACGGGGAGGTGGGCTGCTGTTCGCCGGTGGGCTGAGCGCGGTGGTGCCGATGCCGATGCTCGGTGCGTTGGCGCTGGGGTCGGCCGCGTTGCGCAACTACGCCCTGACGCTGAACGCGGCGCTCAGCGACAAGGGCGTGTACGCGGGCACGCTCACGATCGGCGGTGCCATCGAACGCAGCGACATCTACGAGCTGGTCGCGAGCGACCCGCAGACGTTCGGTGATCTGGGCGGGCGCACTCTCGACCCCGATGAGATCGCGGAGACGGCGTGGCAGATGTTCCTCAAGAGGGACCGGGCCGAGGAGGTGTTCAACGTGCTCTAGAGGTACGAGCCCGGGGTGTGGCCGAGCGAGCGGCGGAACACGTCGATGAACGCGCTCGCGGTGGCGAACCCGCACTGCTGGGCCACGGAGGTGACCGAAACGCCCTCGGCCAGCAGGCGAAGTGCGTGGTAGAGGCGTAGTTGGGTGCGCCACTGGGGGAACGTCATGGCGAGCTCGTCGCGGAACAGGCGGGTCAAGGTCCGGCCGCTCGCGCCCGCCACCCGACCGAGAGCGTCGAGGCCGCGTGAGTCCGAGGGGTCGGCCTCGAGCAGCGAGCAGACCGTGGCGAGGCGGGGGTCGCGGGCGGCGGGGACGTGCACCGGTTGTTCGGACGCGGTGGCGAGCTGGTCGAGCAGGACCAGACGCATTCGTTTGGCGGCAGGGGTTTCTCGGTGGGTGAGCGAGGTGTAGGCGATCAGCAGTTCGCGCAGCAGCGGGGAGACCGCGAGCGCGGAGGGCGACCGGAGCTTCAACGGGTTCTGCGTGAGGCCGAGGAAATGCAGCCGTGTGACGCCGTACGCGCGGTGTGAATGCACTGTGCCAGAAGGAATCCACAGCGCGCGGTGGGCGGGCGCGATCCAACGCGACGACTCGGTGTGCACGGCCACGACGCCGCGGCTGGCGTAGACGATCTGGTTCTCATCGTGCCAGTGTGGGGTGACCGTGGCGGCTGCGGCCAGGTCGCGGCTCGTGGTCGGGGCCGCGGGCTGGTGGCGAGTATTCGACATATGTCGGCAGAATATCGGAATCGCGAACCGCTGTGGGAGCGCACGATCGGGGCGTGAACCACTCGAAATGGCGAATGACGGTCCTGGTCGCCGGGCACGCGGTGGACGACCTCTACCAAGGGGCCGTCCCCGCCGTCGTCCCGTTCCTCATCGCCGAACGCTCCTACGGTTACGTCGCGGCGGCCGGCATCACGGTCGCCGCGACGCTGCTGTCGTCGGTCGTGCAACCGTTGTTCGGCATCCTGACCGATCGGCGCGCCATGCCGTGGTTGGTGCCCGTAGGCATGACCGTGGCCGGTGTGGGCATCGGACTGTGCGGGCTCGGCGAGTCGTATCTGTTCACGTGGCTCGCGATCGCGTTGTCGGGCCTCGGAGTCGCCGCGTACCACCCGGAGGCCGCGAGGCTCGCCCGCCGCGTGTCCCGCGACGGCCACATCGGCATGAGCTGGTTCGCCTTGGGCGGCAACGCGGGGTTCGCGCTCGGCCCGGTGCTCGTCACGCCGGTGCTGGCGTTCGGAGGACTGCACGCGAGCCCGTTGCTGATGATCCCCGCGCTGCTCGGTGGTGCGTGGACGTTCATGGCGATGAGGGGAGTGCACGGCGCCGCAACACATGCCACCACACACACGGGCCGCGACGACTGGCGCCAGTTCGGACGGCTGACCGTCGTCGTCATCGCGCGCTCGATGGCGACGTTCGGGCTGGCCACGTTCCTCGCGATCTGGGTGGCACAACGGGTCGGCGGCCTCGTCGCGGGCTCGGCCGCCCTGGTGGTGCTGTTCGGGGTCGGGGCTTTGAGCACGTTGCTCGGCGGCGTGCTGGCCGAGCGGTGGGGGCGCATCAATACCAGATGTGTATAAGAGACAGGTTGCGGTGCCTGCGGTTGCGGGCGTCGCGTTGGTGCCGGGACCGGCCGTCTACCTGTCGATTGCGCTCGCCGCCGTGACGCTCTACGTGCCGTTCTCCTTGCACACCACGCTCGGCCAGGACTACCTGCCGAACCGGCTCGGCACCGCGAGCGGCGTCACGCTCGGGCTCGCGGTCAGCGTCGGGGGACTGGCCGCGCCGGTGATCGGGTCGATCGCGAGCGCGACGACTCTCCAGTGGGCCCTGTTGTCCCTCACCGTGCTGCCGGTGATCGCGTGGACCGCGGCCCGCGGCCTGAAGCAGCCAAGTCCTTCGATGCGGGCTTGAGTCTCGTTGACTACGGTGGATTGCGTGCGAGTGGCGACGTGGAACGTGAATTCGGTCAAGCAGCGCGTGCCCCGGCTCCTGCCCTGGCTGGACCAGCGGCGGCCCGACGTCGTGTGCCTGCAGGAGACCAAGCTGGCCGACGACGCCTTCACCGCGCTGCTCGGTTCCGAGCTGTCGAGCCGCGGCTACGAGGTCGCTCTGTTCGGCGAGCCGCAGTGGAACGGCGTGGCCCTGCTGTCCCGTGTCGGTCTCACCGACGTCGAGGTCGGAGTGGCCGGAGCGCCGGGCTTCCCGCACGTGGAGGCACGTGCCGTGGCCGCGACGTGTGGTGGGGTGCGGGTGCACTCGCTGTACGTGCCCAACGGCCGTGAGCCCGAGTCGGACCACTACAAGTACAAGCTGGAGTGGCTGGCCGCGCTGCGGGACGTGCTGCAGGCCGGCCCCGCGGATGCACTGGTGTGCGGGGACATCAACATCGCGCCCACCGACGCCGACGTGTTCGACCCAGAGGCCTACATCGGGCAGACGCACGTGACCGAGCCCGAGCGGGCCGCGTTGCAGGCCATTCAGGCGCTCGGGTTCCACGACGTGGTGCGCGATCGGTGGCCCGCCGAACGGGTCTTCAGCTACTGGGACTACCGGGCCGGGATGTTCCACCGCGACCTGGGCATGCGGATCGACCTGATCCTGGCCAGCGAGAGCATGGCGCCGCGGGTGCAGGCGGCTTGGATCGACCGGCACGCCCGCAAGGGGACCGGGCCCAGTGATCACGCGCCGGTGATCGTGGACCTGGACGAGGCGCCGGACGGGGACATCGGGCCGGTGGTGCCGCCGCCGTCGTCGCCGGGCGCCAAGAAGAAGGTCAAGCTGCCGCAGTCAAAGTAGCTGCTGAAGCTGCTGAGTGGCATCTGACGGCTGCGGGAACGTCACGGTGAAGGCCGCGCCGCCCTCGGGCGCCGGTCCCGCCGTGATCGTGCCGCCCATCCGCGTCACCAGCCCGTGCACCAGCGCGAGCCCCACGCCGGTGCCCACCGGCCGCGACTCCTGGTACCGGGCGTGCAGCACGCCTCGGTCGAACGCCACCGGGTAGTCGTCGGGCGCCAGGCCTGGGCCGCCGTCGCGCACTTCCAGCACGGACGACAGGGCGAGCACGACCGGGCTGCCGGGAGGGGTGACGCGCAGGGCGTTCTCCATCAGGCCGTCGATGACCTGGCGCAGGCGGCGTGCGTCCGCCCAGACCATCGGGGATTCGGTCACGGACAAGGAGAAGGTCACGCCGCGGGCGTTGCAGCGGGCGTGCCAGACCTCGGCGGCCGAGCGGACGACCGGTTCCAGCGCTACGGCTGCCATGTCCAGGCGGAAGTCGTCGGCGCCCAGGCGGGCGAGGTCCAGTAGGTCGGTCACCAGGCGGTCCAGACGGCGCGCCTCGTCGAGGATCACGCCACCCACGGGCGCTACCTGCGAGCCGGTGACAACGCCGTCAGCGAGAGATTCCGCGAACCCTGTCACGGCGGTCAACGGCGTGCGGAGTTCGTGGGAGACGGAGAGAAGGAAGTCGCGTTGGCGGGATTCGCTGCGCTGCAAGGCATCGGCCAAAGAGTTCACCGACGTGGCCACCTCGGCCAACTCGACGGTGCCGACGACCGGGACGCGGAGATCGCGGCGGCCCGCGCTCATCGAGTGGGCGACTGAGGCCACGCGGCGCAGAGGGCGGGCCAGGCGGTTGCCCAGTGCCAAGCCCGCCAGGCAGGCCACGGCCAGGCCGATGCCCAGGGCGAACAGGACGTTGCGGATCAGTTTGCGGTAGGTGTTGCTGGTCTCGGTCTCCTGCACGAGGGCGAAGCCGCCGGCACCGGACGCGCGCGCCTCCACGTTCAGGCGGCCGCTCACACCGGAGACGGGTGGGCCGCCGACGACGCGCTCGACGTGCACCTCGCGGGCCGCGCGGACGGCGGCTCGGTCGGAGCCGGTCACCTCGCCGGCAGGAGAGATGCGGACGATGGCGATGCCTTGGCCTTCGAGGAGTTGCGAGGTGCGGTTGTTGGAGACGGAACCGGACACCACGTCGGCCTGCGAACGGAGGAACTCGCGGCTCACCTGTTGCGAGGTGGAAAGGACCAACCGGACGGAGACGATGCCCGCGACCAGTACGGCGACGAACGCGACTCCCAGGCACACCAAGGCGATGCGGACACCCAGGTTCATGACGCGTCCGCCGAGTAGCCGACGCCGCGCACTGTCCGAATCGGACTCGACGAACCGAACTTGGCCCGCAGCTGGGCGATGTGGACGTCAACCGTGCGAGTACCGGCCACAGAGGCATAACCCCACACAGCACTCAGCAACTGCTCACGCGAGAACACCTGGCGCGGGTTCTTCATCAGGTACGCGAGCAGCCCGAACTCCGTTGACGTCAAGGAGACCTCGTCAGAACCGGCGAACGCACGCCGCTCGCCGATGTCCAGACGCACTGACCCCACCTGCAGAACGTCCGAGACACCGCCGGAAGAACGCCGCAACACCGTCCGCACGCGCAGCGCGAGCTCACGCGGGCTGAACGGCTTGGTGATGTAGTCGTCGGCGCCGAGCTCCAACCCGAGCAACCGGTCCACCTCGTCGTCGCGCGCGGTCACGAACAGCACCGGGGTCCAGTCGCCCGCGGCACGCAGAGCGCGGCAGATCTCGATGCCGTTCATGCCGGGCAGGCCGACGTCCAGAACGACGGCCACCGGCGACAACGAACGGACCGCGGCCAGTGCCGCGTCCCCCGAGGACTCGACCTGCACGCCGAACCCGTCGCGCCGCAAGTACAACGCGACGAGTTCGGCGATCGCCGGTTCGTCCTCCACGACGAGCACCAGGCCACGTTCCACGCGTTCACCCCGGCTGGTTGATGTCCGACTCGATGCTGTTCAACGTTGATTCCACATCATCGAGGTCCGACACCGGCGCCTCACCCCGGCACGCCGTCAAGGACACCAGCAACGCCAGCACCGCGATCCACCTCACTTGGACCCGCAATGCTCGGCCTTGAACTTCCCGACACGCTCAGCAGCCTTGCCCAGCTTCACGAGCTGCGCGTCCCGCAGCTTCAGCCGGGCGTCCAGGACGTCCGCGCGCGCCGTGTTGCCGGCCTTGCGCGCGTCCGCGGCCTTCTGCTCGATCCACTTCTTCGAGCCCAGCGTCTCCGGGCTGCCGTTGATCTTGTCGGTCAGCGCCTTCACCCGAGCCTCGACCCTGGGCACCCGCTGAGAGCAGATCTTCTCCACCTTCTCGGGGCTGATCGTGATCGGTTCCTGCGCGGACGCGGTCCCAGCGCCCAACAGCAGCATCCCCGCCACGAGCCCACCGATTCGCGAAATGTTCATGGCAGAACGATGACCGAGCACCATCAGAGCCCAGTCCGCCGAATGTTCGGGTTGTGCAAAGAAACGCCAGAAGTCAGCGCAGCGACACACCACGGGATGCGGCGGCCTGAATCATCGGCCGCATCCGGTCCCACACCCGCTCGGACCGCAACCCCTCGGCAGCGCTCACCGCCTGCATCGCGATCGTCCGGCCCTCGTCGTCGTCCCCGTCCAGGAAGTGGCACGAGGCCAGCGCGATCAGGCAGAACGTCCAGCTCCGCGCCATCGCCGGCCCGAACCGCTCGATCGCCGACGACAACGCCGGAATTGCGTGCCGGGTGTCGCCGAGCTCGGCGTAGACGGTCCCGATCATCGCCGTCAGGTCGGTTTCGTCGTGAAACCGAGCCCAATCCGGCACATGGGCCAAGTCCGCGCGCGCGAACGAGTCCTGCGCCTTTCCCAGCGCACGCAACGCTTCCGCGGAACGGGCCTGACGCGCGTATGCCCACGCCTCGTTCGCGTGCATGATGCTCGACGCCAACGGCGTGAACGCACCCCTTTGGAAGTAGGACAGGGCATCGCCCGGTGCGCCGTGATGGAGGTGCACGCGCCCACGCCGGTAGACGATGTTGGTGGTCAGGTCCTCGTCGTGACGCGCGAAATCCAGCGCACGGTCGAAGTGGTGGTACGCGGCCCCGACCTGGCCGCTGTCGAACGACGTCCACCCGGCGAGGTTGTGCAGATCGGCGACGGCGGACAGCAGGCGCGACCGCACGTCGTCCGAAGCCGAAGCCGCGAGCAGCTGCTGCGCCCAGTAGATCCGCACGACGACGGCGTCCCGGCACGCTCCTCCGCCGTACTGGTAGTCGACCGACCTCAGCGAATGCGTCTGCGACTCCAGCTGTTCCACATCGCTCATGCCGATGCGGGCGGAGTGCGGGGGAGGGAAGTACGCAGGATCTGCCATGTGGAATACCTCTGCGCCGCGTCGTCTGAACTCGAGCGTAAGGCGCGCACGACAGAGTGAGAAGAGGGTTCCGTGCCGAATGGAATTCGACGCAAGTGGCGATTAAACAGGTATTAATGCGGGTATACCTGAAGCATCCGCAGGAGCAAGGTTGTTCTCATGAGGCGACGTGCGCATCTGCGGCTGGTGACCTCCTTCGAGGGCGAGGACACCACCCTCACCGCGGTGCTCAGCGCCGAGGACCTGGCCGAGGAGCTCGGCCTCGATCCCCACGCCCGAGTCACGTGCGGCCTGCATCGTTGCTGGTTGCACCAGTGCGTCGCCTCGCCGGACCACGTCATCCCCGTCACCGGCCACCGGTGGTGCCGCCCGTGCCGCAGCCCTCTCGAAGTGTTCGTCGACGAGACGTCCGCGAGTCTCGTATGCCCGGTGTGCGGCACTGGCACCCCAGACACCGCGGCCAACCGCCAGGTCGTGCGCGCTTGCCGCACCAGCATCGCGGCGAGCCACGCCCAGTAGAACGACCCGGAAGCGTTAAGCCTGGTGGGTGAAGACGGCGGCTTCCTGGAGATAGCTCGGGGGTCGCTGGCTGTCCTCCGGCACGTCGAGCGACGCCCAGATGATGTGCCGCCCGCCCCCGGCCGGCGTTTCGCCCATGGTGAAGTTGCAGACGGCGATCGACGCGACGTTGCGCCGCATGATGTTCCACTGCCTGAGGTCCAGCCGTGAGGTCGTGCGCACGGCAACGGACATCTTGTCCCCACGCATGCGCAGCAGCAGCGCCAACGGGCTGTCGTCGTCCTCGATGTGCGACACGAGCTCCACGGCCACCTGAGGCGCGACGTCGAGCAACGACTGGACGCCCCACCGTTCGCAGGCGCGCTCGGTGATCCGCTCCGCCACGTGCGGCAGGCATCGGCAGGTGGGCAGCGCCGCGTCGACCCGGTCCTCGTGCCGCAGCCGCACCACGGCGGCGAGTGCGGCCTGAGTCGTGGTGTACATGGGGATGTGCCGCGGCAGACCACGTGCCCCCAAAGTCGATCGCAGCTGGTGATCACTGACGACGAGGCTCAGCGAGATGCCCGGCCAGCGCGCCGCGGACAGCCACACGACGTCGAACACCACGAGCAGCGCGGGCGACTCGGCGACGAGGCCGTCGAGCTCCACCACGACGCCGACGAGCTCCTTGGTGGCGCAGTCCAGCAACACGTCCTGCACCCGCAGGTAGGTGGACCAGTCGAGGCGCCCGCCGAACCGGACGACGAGCACGCCGTTCTGCTCGCGGATGTCCACGCGAAGACCGTCAGCGGCCATGATCCGTCCCTCCCGCAGGCGTCACCCCGGCTTTCAACCCTGGCGATGTCACAACAGGAGCCCTAGGGGGTAACTACCCGTGTTTCGGCGTTGGTGCCTCCGGGGGACCGCGTTGCAGCGGGAGATCGCGCCGACCTAGGGTGCCGCTGTGGGCGGTTCGCTTTCCCCAGGTCGCAAAGGCAATTTGCCTGCTGACACAACTAGTTTCGTCGGCAGGAGGACCGACGTCTCCGAGGTGAGAAGACTCCTGTCCGAGTCTCGTCTCGTCACTCTTACGGGTGTCGGTGGCGTCGGGAAGACACGGCTGGCGCTGAAGGCCGCCGCCGAGACGTCCAGGGCGTTCCGGGACGGGGTGTGGTTCGTCGAACTAGGTGGCGTCACGGACCCGGAACTGGTGGTGCACACGGTTCTGGAGCAGCTGGGCGTCCACGACGACACGGTCCGCCAGCACCGCACCGTTCTGATCGAGCAGCTGCGCGACCGGCACGTGCTGATGATCCTCGACAACTGCGAGCACGTCGTCGAGGCCACCGCCGGCCTCGTGGACGCGTTGCTGCGCGGTGTCCCCGGCCTGCGCGTGCTGATCACCAGCCGCGAACGGCTCGGCGTCGACGGCGAGCACCTGTGGCAGGTCGCGCCGCTGCCGCAGGACCCGGCGCTGACCCTGTTCGCGGAACGGGCCGCGGCCGTCGAGCCGGGGTTCGTCGTCGGAGCGCACAACCACGGCACGGTCACCCAGATCTGCACGCTGCTGGGCGGCATCCCGCTGGCCATCGAACTGGCCGCGGTGCGCCTGCGCGTGCTCACGCTCGAGCACCTCCTGTCCAGATTGGACGACACGTTCCGGGTGCTCCAGGACGGCAAGCGCGGCGGCGATCCGCGCCACCAGACGTTGCAGGCCGCGGTGGACTGGAGCTTCCACCTGTGCACGCGCGCCGAGCAGATCCTGTGGGCGCGGGCGTCGGTCTTCTCCGGCACGTTCGACCTGGAGGCCGCGGAACGGGTCTGCTCCGGCGACAGCGTGGCGGTGGAGGCGATCATGCACTCGCTCGCCGGCCTGGTCGACAAGTCGGTCGTGATCGCAGAGCAGCACCCGGCCGGCACGCGCTTCCGGTTGCTGGAACCGTTGCGCCAGTACGGCCTGGAGAAGCTGCGCGGCGCCGGGCGGGAGCGGGTGATGCGGGAACGGCACCGCGACCACTTCATCGAGTGGGCCGAGGGCCGCGAGAAGGAGTGGTTCGGCCCGGTCCAGCCGCAGATCTTCTCGCGCACCCGCCTGGAACACCAGAATCTGCGGTCAGCGCTGGACTTCTGCTTCGCCGACGACGGCGACCACTGCGTGCACCTCGCCGCCACGCTGTGGTTCTACTGGGCGGGCTGCGGCATGCTCGGCGAGGGCAGGCACTGGCTGGACCGCGCCGTGGCCAGGCCGGCGACGGGCCCGATCCGGGCGAAGGCGCTGTGGGTCAACGGTTACGTCGCGACGTTGCAGGGAGACATCCCCGCCTCGACGCGCATGCTGGAGGAGTGCCGCAAGTACGCGGTGGAGGCGGGTGACGCGCCCGCGCTGGCCTATTCGACCCACCGGCTCGCGTGCACCCATCTGATCGGTGACGACCTCGCCCTCGCGGACAGCCTGTTCGAGGAGGCCATGAACCTCTACCGCGTCCAGGGCACGGTCAACAGCCACACCATGCTCGCGGGCATCGAGCTCGCGATCTCCGCGACCTTCCAGCACGACTTCGCCGCCGCGGAACGGCTGTGCGTCGAGGCGAAGACCGTTGGCGAGCAGCACGGCGAGCTGTGGGCGCAGGCGTACGCGATCTACGTGCTGGCGTTGTGCGCGTGGGTGAGCGGCGATTTCACCAGGGCCGACCAGCTCGGCCGCGAGTGCCTGCGGATCAAGCGGACGTTCCACGACCTGCTCGGCATCGTGCTCGCGATCGAGGTGCTGGCCTGGATCGCGGCCTCGCAGGGCAACGCCGTGCGCGCGGCGACGTTGCTGGGCGCCACGACCGAGATCTGGCAGTCCGTCGGCTACCCGATGTTCGGGTCGCGCTACTTCGGGGCGCCCCACGGCGAATGCGAGTCCAGGACCATCGCCGCGCTGGGCGAGCAGGAGTTCCGCGCCGTGTTCCGCAAAGGCATGGACCTCGAGCTGGACGACGTCATCGCGCTGGCGATCGGTGACCAGCCAGAGCCCGAGCCGGTGATCATCGCCGCCACGCCGCTGACCAAGCGCGAGCAGCAGGTGGCCGACCTGATCGCCGGGGGCCTGACGAACAAGGAGATCGCCGCACGGCTGGTGATCGCGCGCCGGACCGCGGAGGGGCACGTGGAGCGGATCCTGCAGAAGCTCGGCTTCACCTCACGCGCCCAGATCGCCACCTGGGTCACCGAACGCCGCAACTAGGGCCTGTATCGAAGTCCATGTTCGCGATAGCCGGCCCCTGGCGGCACGGCCGGACGACCCACATACAACA
>NZ_JYJG01000048.1 GCF_000955955.1 Lentzea aerocolonigenes | reverse complement strand
GCGGGCCGTCCGGCCGCACCACCAGGAACCACCTCAGGCGCGGCTCTCATCGAACATGGACTTCGATACAGGCCCTAGCAGCGCACGCGGGGAGCTTTCGTTCGGCAAGAGCGCACGGGGGGACCCCGCGTGCGGTCAGTCGATGCAGGGAATGCCGTCGTTGGGCGGAGGTGGTGGTGGGGCGGTGGCCAGCTCGGTCACCTTCGCGCGCACCTTCTCCGGGTCGACCTTGTTCACGTCCAGGCCTCCGACGTTCGCACCGCCCTCGACCGGCAGCGTCTCGAACCGCACCTCGGCCGGCACCTTGCGGGCGAACTCGGTGAGATCGAACCGGTCGTCCAGCACGACGTCCTGCTTCGCCATGTCGATCATCGCCTGCATCGCCGAGACGTCCGCGCCCTTCAGCCGGCGCGCGACCGCCGAGAGGAACGCCTGCTGTCGCTTCGTGCGGTCGAGGTCTCCGTTGGGCAGGCCATGCCGCTGGCGCACGAACGACAGCGCCTGACCGGCGTCCAGGTGCTGCCTCCCGGCCGGGAAGTCCGCGCCGGACAACGGGTCCTTGGTCGCGTTCTTCAGGCACACGTCCACGCCGCCGAGCCCCTCGGCGATGTGGAAGAAGCCGATCAGCGAGATCTCCACCAGGTGGTCGATCGGCTGGTTCAGGAACGTCGCCACCGTCCGCACCTGGGCGCGGCGACCGGCCTCCCGCCCGGCGCGTTCCAGCGTGCGCTTGTCGTGCTGGCCGGCCGCCTGCAGTCGCTCCTCTTCGGCGATCTTGGCCCGCCCGTAAGCCTCCTTGATCTTGCCCTCACCGCCGGACGACAGCGGCACGAGGTTGTCGCGCGGCACCGACATCGCGATCGCCGGGCCGGAATCGGGGATGTGCAACAGGATCAGCGTGTTCGCGTTGTAGCCGCCGCGGTCGCTCTCGCCCGCCTGCATGCGCCGCAGCACGTCGTCCGGCAGCGGTTCGCCGTGCAGGTCCAGCCGGGTGGTGAGACCCATGATCAGGATGTTGCGGCCGGACGACGAGCGCGGCGCGTCGTCCCCGATCGCGTACGACCGCTCGACGCCGCTGGAGATCGAGGACACGGTGGACCAGGCGATGCCGGACACGACGAGCACGGCCGCGCACACGGCCACCCAGATCGTGCGCATCAGGACTAGCAGGGCCGTGCGGTGATAGCGGCCACGTGGTTGCATGGAAAAGACACCCCCGCCGGTATTCTAAGTGGTCATGGGGGTTCAGCTGCCGAGTTTGGCGGCGCTCGCGGTGCTGGCGGTGTTCACGCAGGTGGGGATCTGGGTGGACGGGGACAACCTCGGCTGGCCCTTCGGCGTCTGGTTGGTGGTGGGCGCGGTGCTGGCTTCGGCACTCGTGCGCCGGGTGGGGTTGTGGACGGTGGCACCGGCGCCACCCGTCGTGTTCCTGGTTCTGGCGGTGGGCAACGCGGCCTGGCGACGTCAGACGCAGGTGCGGTCTTTCTGGGGGAGCGGCAAGGAGTTCGCCGCGGACGCGGTCCCGTGGTTCGTCAACGGGTTCCCGTGGCTCGCGGCATCGGTCGGCGCGGCCGTCGTGGTCGTGGCCGTCCGCACGGTTCTGGGGGGAATGAAACGAAATGCAGATCTTCGTCGACGCCAACGGCAGTAGACGGGTGGTGGCGCGACTGGTCAGCCTGACCGTCGCGATTGGACTGATCGTGTTCGCCGCCGTGATCGGTGGCACGCTGCTGGAAATGTGGTGAGGCGCGCACCACGGCTGCACTGGATCTCGATCCTGCTCGGGCTGCTCGTGCTGATGAGCGTGGTCTCGTTCCACGCCTACACCGCGATCAGGCCCGAGCCGGTGCAGCACGCCCGTGAACACCGCGACCTGCCGGAACGCACGCTCGCGCTGGCGTTCCACGGCGGTCCGGACCCGAAGTGGACACCGCGCCTGCTGGCGACGCTGCGGGAGGCCGGCATCAAGGCGACCTTCTTCGTCACCGGCACGCAGGTCACCCGCAATCCCGACGTGACCAGGCGCATCGCCGACGAGGGCCACCAGATCGCCCTCGACGGCTTCCGCGTGGAGGGCGATCTCGGCAACCCTCTGAACCTCGCGTTCGCGCAGGCCGCGCTGGCGGACGCGCTGGGCACGCACACGCGGCTCGTCGGCGCGCCCGTCGAGGTGGACAGCGGCGACCGCGACTACCAGGACATCGGCACGCTGGTGCGGATGTCGCTGCAGCACGGCGGGGGAGTCGTCCGGCTGCACGACGACGGCAGCATCGGTGCCGACATCGCCCGTGAGCTGGCCAGAACGCCCGGCTACCGGTTCGTCACGGTCACCGGCGACCGCCCGGTCGAAGCCACTGCGACCGAACGCTTCACCGGCGCGGTCACCACGTGGTCGCAGCGCAACGGCGGCCTCGTGCTGACGTTGCTCGGCACGGCCATCGCGATCGCGGCGCTGCTGGGGTTGCTGCGCACGTTGATGCAGCTCGGCCTCGCGCACACCGACCGCCGGTTGCGGCGGGAGGGCGAGCACGAACCGCCACCGTGGTTCGCGCCGCCGGTCTCGGTGGTCATCCCGGCGTACAACGAGGCGGTGAACATCGCGGCGACGGTGAGGTCCATCGCCGCCAACAACCACTGCGCCGACGTCGAGGTGATCGTCGTCGACGACGGCTCGACGGACGGCACCGCCGACCGTGCGGAGGAGCTCGGCCTGCCCGGCGTCACGGTGATCCGGCAGGCGAACCAGGGCAAGCCGGCCGCGCTCAACACCGGGATCCGCAAGGCGAAGCACGACGTCCTGGTGCTGCTCGACGGCGACACGATCTTCGAGCCGGGCACGATCGGTGAGCTCGTGCAGCCGTTCGCGGACTCGCAGGTGGGGGCGGTGTCCGGCAACGCCAAGGTCGGCAACCGCAGGGGACTGCTCGGCCGCTGGCAGCACCTCGAGTACTGCGCGGGGTCCAATCTGGACAGACAGATCCTGCACGCGCTGCGCTGCATCCCGACGGTGCCGGGTGCGGTCGGGGCGTTCCGCAAGGCCGCGCTGACCGACGTGGGCGGCGTCAGCGACGACACGCTCGCCGAGGACACCGACCTCACGATGGCGGTCACGCGGGCCGGGTGGCGGGTCGCGTACCGGCAGCAGGCGAAGGCGTGGACCGAGGCGCCGAGCACGGTCCACGGGCTGTTCCGCCAGCGTTACCGCTGGTCGTACGGCACATTCCAGGCTATGTGGAAACACCGTGGCGCGTTGCTGGAGAAGGGACCGATGGGCAGGTTCGGGCTCATCTACCTGCTGGCGTTCCACCTGCTGCTGCCGATGCTCGCGCCGGTGATGGACCTCTACGTGCTGTACGGGTTCATCGTCGCCGACGCGCCGCTCGCGCTGATCGTGTGGACGGTGTTCCTGCTGCTGCAGACCGCGAGTGCGGGATATGCGCTGCGGCTGGACGGCGAGTCGCTCAAGCCGCTGTGGGCGTATCCGTTGCAGCAGCTGGTTTATCGGCAGCTGATGTACGCGGTGGTGATCCAGTCGCTGATCACCGCGTGGCACGGCACGCAGCTGCGGTGGATGTCGGTGCGGAGGACAGGACTGCTGACGGACGCGCCCGGCGGTACGGTGCACGTCACCTGAGCCACTGCACGTGAAGGAGCACGGTGGGTCGCACGCCCTTGGACGCGCCTGCAAGGCAGCAAGAGGTCTTCTCCGCCGTGCTCCACGTGCTGGCCGAGGTCGGCTACGCGCGGTTCAACATGGATCTCGTCGCAAGCCGCGCGCGTGCGAGCAAGGCGAGCCTCTACCAGCGGTGGCCGTCCAAGGCCCGGTTGATCACGGACGCGTTGAAGGCGAACCTGCCCGAACTGTCGCAGCCGGACGAGGGAGCGTTCGCCGACGACGTCCGGGTGATCATGCGGGCGTGGAGTGAGCCGATGCCGTTCGACACGGCCGGAATCTTCCTCGGGCTGCTGGAGGGCAGTCGTCAGGACGCCGACCTCGCGTGCCTGCGCGAGGAGCACATCGACCGCGCCTACACGGAGCACCTGCGGGTCGCGATCCACCGGGCGAAGGCGCGCGGCGAACTGCCGGAGCGCCTCGACACCGACGTCCTCATCACCGCGCTGATCTCGACTTTCGTCCTTCGGTCGGACGAGCAGGGCGTCATCGACAGCATCGTCGACGGCCTGTTGAGACCGTTGATCGGGACCTTTCGGACCAAATAACTCGTCAGATCGTAGTTTCTTCGCTACGTTCGGTCATGGTTTCAAAAGAACAGTTTTGTTCTGTTGAGGAGAGCTCCCGTGACTGAAGCTGCCGTCTGTCCAGTGCCTCACGACAACCGCGTGCATCCGCTCGGCCCGCCCGCCGGCTTCGAGGACGCCATCAGCAACGGACCCGTGCGGATGCGCTGGCCGAACGGCGTCGAGGGCTGGATCTTCAGCAGCTACGCAGGCGTCCGGAAGGTGCTGTCCGACAAGCGGTTCAGCGCGAACCGGGACGGCGCACCGGCGATGCGCACCGAGGGCGAGCCGGTTCTCGACTCGTCGCAGCCCGGCAACATGAACGCGATGGACGGCGAGGAGCACCTCCGGCTGCGGCGTCCTCTCTCGCGCGGCTTCATGGTCAAGCGCATGGCCGAGATGCGGCCGCGGATTCAGCAGATCGTCGACGAGCACCTCGACGCGATGGAACGCCAGGGCGCACCCGCCGACCTCGTGGCATCGCTGTGCCTGCCGGTGCCGTCACTGGTGATCGCCGACCTGCTCGGCGTGCCGCCAGAGCATCAGGAACTCTTCCAGGCGACCGCCAAGCAGATGCTCGGCAAGAACGGTTCCAAGGTCGAGTACGAGGCTCTGGCCGCACAGTTGGGCGAGGTGATCGCCAAGGTCGTCGCGGAGAAGAAGGCATCCGGCGACACCAGCGACATGATCGGCCTGATGGTCAACGAGACCGACTTCGACCAGGAAGAGCTGATGTTGCTCGCGATCGGCCTGCTCGTGGCCGGGCACGAGACGACGTCGAACTTCTTCGGCCTCTTCACGCTCACCCTGTTCGAACGTCCCGACCAGCTGGAGATCCTGCAGCGCGACCCGAGCCGCGCGGATGTGATCGTCGAGGAGCTGATGCGGTACACGATCGGCAGGCTCGGCGGCGCCGGGATCCAGCGCAAGGCGCTCGAGGACGTCGAGGTCGACGGCGTGACCGTCAAGGCGGGCGAGTGGGCGGTGATCTCGCTGCACGCCAACCTGGACGAGGAGCTGTGCCCGCACGCCGGCGAGCTCGACCTGGAGCGCAAGGCCGTGTCGCACCTCGGTTTCGGCTTCGGTCCGCACCAGTGCCTCGGCGCGAACCTGGCCCGCACCGAGCTGCAGATCCTGCTCCAGTCGCTCTTCACGCGGTTCCCGAACATCCGCCCCGCGGTGCCCGTCACTGAGATGACCTTCCGCGAGGACATGATCACCTACGGCGCGTCCGCCATCCCGGTGGTGTGGTGAAGTGCCAAAGAGTGCGACGGTCCGGATAGACCAGACGCGGTGCATCGGATCGGGCCAGTGCGTGCTCGCCGCACCGGACGTGTTCGATCAGTCGGATGACGACGGGCTCGGCCTCGTGCTGATCTCCGAACCGCCGGCAGAGCTGCTCCCGGGCGTTCGTGACGCGGTGGACAGGTGCCCGGCCGGAGTGGTGAGCCTGGAAGAGTGACTTGATCGGCCGTTCCGGTGAGGAGTCATCACTGGAAATGGATTCAGTTCCTCTTGGCTGACACCTCGATGGCCCCTTTCCGATCACGCTGTTCGTCCAGAATCGTAAGCGCGACCACCACGGCGTTGTGGTGGTCGCGCGCACACGTTCCGGGAGAGTCCAAAGACCCTTCCCGACCAGGCCGAACAGCGGGATGGTGCAGGCGGCGCGGTGAGTACCGGCGGTGTGTAACGGGTACCTGCACAGCGGGTGTCCGGCGCACGTCAGGAGGACCAGCTATGTTCAACGGCGAAGCATTTCCAGCTCGCGTGGACAAAACGGACGTGCGGCACGTGGAAACGCTGACGAGTGCTCTGCGGGCGCTCGACTACGAATACGGCGGAGGCGCCTGCCGGGACGCCTGCGTCGCGTTGTTGAACTGGGCGAACCCCCTGCTCGACGCCGGCTCGTCCGGCCGTGTGCTGCAACGGCTCCAGGTGGCCATCGCGGACCTGCACAACCTGGCCGGCTGGGCGTCGTTCGACATGGGACTGCTGGAATCCGCACACCTGCACTTCGGCCGTGCGATGGACCTCGCGCGTACGTCGGGCAACAGTGCGTTGGAGGCCAACATCCACTACCGGATGGGCCGCGTGCACCTGCACTACGAACTCGCCGAGGACGCCCTCGCGTCGTTCCAGCGCGGTTTGCCCATCGCGCAGGCCAGTGGCTCCACATTGGCCGTGTCGATCCTGCACGCCAACGAGGCGTGGGCGTTCGCGAAGATGGGCGCGGAGAAGCAGGCGTTGCGGCAGTTCGCGCGTGCGGAGGAGGAGTTCGAACGCGCCGAGAGCGAGGACGCACCGCCGTGGGCGCGCTTCTTCGACCTGGCCGACCTGGTGTCGATCGGCGGCATGGTCCACACCGAACTCGCCCGCACCTGCGACGTGAAGTACGCGCGGTCCGCGATCCCGTTGCTGACCAGGGCGATTGCCTCTGACGGCGACGAGGCCTCGCGCAGCCAGTCGTTCCGGCTCGCCGCACTGGCGGTGAACTACCTGGTGCAGAACGAGGCCGAGCACGCGCGGGACATCGGGGAGCAGGCGATCGCGGTGTCCGGCCCGATCCGCTCGGCGCGCACGCGGGACCGGATGCGGCCGTTGAAGCAGGAGGCGGAACGGTTGCGGGGCAACGAGGCCGCGGACGAGCTGTCGTCGCGGCTCGGGGAGTTCATGACGTCGCAGCAGGGAGCAGCCTGACTGGAAGGCGCCGCCGGGACCCGAGGAGAGGTTTGGGCTTCGGGTCCCGGCGGCACCACGGGCCGAACAGCGCCCAGCTGGGGGGCCTTGGCGCCGCTCGGGGTCTGGGTGATCAGCAGCGGATGTCTGTTTCCGCCCGGTAGGTCGTCGCGCCGGAGTCCCACTCGGCGAAGGCGTTCGTGCACGTGTCGAGGGTGTCGGTGCCGTAGGACCACAGCTCCTGCTGGCGGTAGCGGCCCTCCTTGCGGCCCGCGTGGCCGTACGGCTCACGCGACCACTCGTTGCCCCACTTCGCGATGATCACGAACACGGGCGTGTAGGGGGCGCCGGCGTTGTGGACCTCTGACCAGGTGTAGATGTATGCCCAGTTCTTGCCGCAGCCTTTGAACTGCTTGACCGAGGCCCACTTCTGCCCGTGGGCTCCGATGTAGGCGGTCTTGCCGATCTGCGTCACCGGTCCGCAGCCGGGAGCGCTCTCCGCCTGCGCCTGGCCGGACGTGGCCACTCCGAGGAGCAACGCGGCGGCGGCGATGAAGGTTGTCCTCTTCATGGGCGAGAAGCATCACTCGACCCGCTGACATTTCGCTGACACCTGGGGTTACCGGCTGGTTAGGATCGGCACATGCAACGGCGGTGGGGGTTCAAGGTTCTCGGATCGTTGCAGGTCATCGACTCGGGCCGGGTCGTGGAGCTGCGGTCGGCCAAACAGCGTGTCCTGCTCGCCGCGTTGCTGATGAAAGCCAACGCGCCGGTCTCCTCGTACGAGCTGATGGAGCACCTCTGGGGCGAGGAACCGTCCGGGTCGGCTCGCGCGACTCTGCAGACGTACGTCATGCGCTTGAGGCAGACGCTGGACGACCTCGCGGACCGCCAGCTCGTCCGCACCTGGTCGACCGGCTACTCGATCCACGTCGACGACGACCAGCTCGACCTGCTGACGTTCCAGCGGCTGCGCGCAGAGGCCCGCCGCGCGCCCGATCTGGAGACCGAGGCCCGGCTGCTGGGCGAGGCCGCGGCGTTGTGGCGGGGGCCCGCGCTGGACCAGGTGTCGTCGCTGCGGATGGAACAGACCGACGTGCAGCGCCTGAACGAGCAGCGCTGGGAGGTGCTGGAGCGGCGCAACGACGCCGAGCTCCAGCTGGGGCGCCACGACCAGATCGTGGACGAGCTCCGTTCCCTGGTCGCCGAGCATCCGTTGCGCGAACGGTTCTGGTACCAGCTGATGCTGGCTCTGCACCGGGCCGGGCAGCAGGCGCAGGCACTCGATGTGTTCCGCCGGGCCAGTGACGTGCTGGCCGACGAGCTCGGGATCGATCCCAACGCCGAGCTGCGTGCGCTGCACATGGAGGTGCTGGCCGGGTCGTCGGCGCCCGTTGCGGTTCAGGCCGGGCCTTCCTGGCTGCCGCCTGCCGTGGGGGACTTCTCCGGGCGTGCTGACGAGGTTGCGCGGCTGACGGCCGGGTTGCGTGCCGGTGGGACGTGGACGATCACCGGGCCCGGCGGTGTGGGTAAGACTTCGTTGGCCGTGCACTGTGCTCATGTCGTGCGGGACGCGTTCCCGGACGGGCAGCTCTACCTGAACCTGCGCGGTGGCGAGCAGAAGCCCGTCGAACCCGCTGCCGCGCTGGACCGGTTGCTGCGCGGTCTCGGTGTTTCGGGTGGCGCGATTCCGTCCTCTGTGGACGACCGGGTGGATCTTTACCGCGATCTGTTGTCCGACCGCCGGATTCTCGTGGTCTTGGACAACGCGGTCAACGAGGCTCAGGTTCGGCCGTTGCTGCCGGGGACGACTTCAGGCGCGGCTCTGGTGACTTCGCGGGCGGCGCTGGCCGGGCTCGAAGCCGCTCACGTCGTACCGCTGGACGTGCTGCCTTCTTCTGACGCGCTGGCGTTGCTGCAGGCTGCCGTGGGTGAGGCTCGGGTTGCCGCGGAACCCGTTGCGGCTCAGGCGATCGTGACCTACTGCGGGCAGTTGCCGTTGGCATTGCGGGTGGCCGCCGCCCGGTTGGTGGCGCGCCCGCACTGGCAGCTGGCGAAGCTGGCCGGGCGGTTGTCGGACGAGCGCCGCCGCTTCGACGAGCTGTCGCTGGGAGACTTGGACGTCCGGGCCTCCTTGGCGTTGTCCTACGACGGGCTGGACTCGACGCACCGGACCGCGTTCCGCCTGCTGTCGCTGGTCGACACGCCCGACTTTCCGGCCTGGATGGCGTCACCGTTGCTGGGCCTGGATTTGGACGACGCGGAGGACCACGTCGAGGCGCTCGTCGACGCTCGTCTGGTCGACTACGCCGGCCGCGACGCGCTGGGTCAGGTGCGGTACCGGCTGCACGACCTGCTGCGCGCGTTCGGGCGTGAGGCGGCGGACGAGGATCCCTCAGTCGCGTTGAAGGCGTTGTTCGAGCAGTGGCTGGACCTGGTGACGCGCGCGGACGTCGAGCTGCCGCACCAGGCGATCCGGCTGGAACCGCTCGCGCTGGAACGGTTCGACCTCGGCGACGCGGCCGCGTGGTTCGACGCGGAGTGGCAGAACATCCACGCGCTGATCAACCAGGCCGCCGCCCTGGGGCTGTGCTCGCTGGCCGCGGAACTGGTGATCCGCTCGACGGCGTTCTGCGACCTGCGGGCCCGGTTCGACGACTGGGAGCAGATCAACGAGCTCGGATTGTCCTGCGCGCCGCCCGAGCGCAAGCCGATCCTGTTGCAGCAGCGCGGAATCCTGTACGCGCGCATGCACAAGTACACCGAGGCGTCCGCCGACTTCGCCGCCGCGCAGGAGGCTTTCGCTGCGGCCGGTGACGTGTGGGGCGAGGCCTACAGCTGGTACGGCATGGGGTGGATCCACGAGTTCAGCGGGCGCTCGCTGGAGGCCCGTTCGGCCCATCGTGAGGCCATGACGCGGTTCGTGGCTTCCGGCAACCCGCACGGTGAGGTCGAGGTGCTGTGCTCGCTGGGTGCGATCGAGCGGCGTGCGGGTGGGCTGGCCGCGGCGCAGGAGTACCTGGAGCGGGCGCGCCGGGTGGCCGGTCAGCTCGGGGACGAGCAGAGTGAGCTGGCCGCGACGCTGGAGCTGGGGCGGTTGCACCAGTTCACCGGCGAGCTGGAGATGTCGGCGGCGCTGCTGCGGTCCTCGTTGGCCGCGGCGCAGAAGCTCGGAGATCCGGACTTCGCGGCGCACATGCGGTTGTTCCTCGCGGACACGTTGATCCGGTCCGGGCAGGTGGCGCTCGCCGAGGAGCAGCTGCGGCTGGCTTGGGAGTTCTTCGAGGAACACGACGACCGGCACGGGCGGATCTGGGTGTGGCGCTTGAGATCCGCGCTGGCTGCCACGCCTGAGGAGGCGTTGCGGTTGGCCGGGCTGGCTTTGGAGCAGTCGCGGGAGATGGACTCTCCGCCTGAGTTGGGGCGGTCGTTGCGGGTGCTCGGGAATGCTTTGGAGCGTGCCGGGCGAGTGGACGAGGCTCGGGAGCAGTGGCGGTTGGCTGAGGAAACGCTCACCGCGGCCGGGTTCCAGGCTGAGGTGGATGAGTTGAGGTTGGCTACCTCGTAGGTTGGGGTGCTGGCGGGCCGTGGTGGTCGGCTTGTGCTGGCTGGCGCGCGTTGGCCGGGCGCTGATGCGCCGTGCGGTGGT
>NZ_JYJG01000346.1 GCF_000955955.1 Lentzea aerocolonigenes | reverse complement strand
CCCTCGGGCCGGTCGTCCACTGTCCGCAGACGTCCGCCGGCCAGGCGGAGGACGTGGCACCACTCGTGGACGGTCTGGTGCGCGGTGCACGGGAAGCGCTGGAGGCGTTCCACGCGCTCGGGCAGGAGCAGATCGACCACATCGTCGCGAAGGCCGCGCGTGCCGCCGCTGCCAGCCACCTGGACCTCGCCGTGATGGCGGTCGCCGAGACGGAGCGCGGGGTCGTCGAGGACAAGGCGGTGAAGAACCTCTTCGCCGCGGAGCACGTCACCAACAGCATGACCGGCCTGCGCACCGTGGGAGAGGTCCGCCGCGACGAGCTCACCGGCCTGGTCGAGATCGCCGAACCCGTCGGTGTGGTGTGCGCGATCACGCCCGTGACCAACCCGACCTCGACCGTCGTGTTCAAGGCCCTGATCGCGCTCAAGACCAGGAACCCGATCATCTTCGCCTTCCACCACCTCGCTCCGCGCTGCGGTGCCGAGGCGGCCCGCATCGTGCGCGACGCCGCCGTCGCGGCCGGTGCGCCCGCTCACTGCGTGCAGTGGGTGGAGACGCCCAGGCGCGCGATCACCCAGGCGTTGATGAACCACGACGGCGTCTCGCTCGTGCTGGCCACCGGCGGCAACGACGTCGTGCGCGCCGCGCACTCGGCCGGCAAGCCTGCGATCGGCGTGGGGGCGGGCAACGTGCCCGCCTTCATCGCCGCCGACGCCGACCTGGCTCGGGCCGCGCACGACATCGTGCTGTCCAAGAGCTTCGACAACGGCATGACGTGCGCCGCCGAGCAGACCCTGCTCATCGACGCCCAGGTGTGGGACCAGGCCATGGGCAACCTGCGCGCACGACACGCGCACGTGCTCTCCGCGCAGGAGAAGCGCGCACTGGAGGACTTCCTGTTCGGCCCGGACGCGCGCAGGGACGGCAAGGTGTCCGTCAACCCGGCCGCGTCCGGCCGTTCGGCGCACTGGATCGCCGGCCGCGCCGGGTTCAGCGTCCCCGAGCACACCACGCTCCTCCTCGCCGAGGTCGGCGGCATCGGCCCGGACGAACCGCTGACCAGGGAGAAGCCGTGCCCTGCCGTGGCGGTGCTGCGGGTGGCCGATGCCGAGGAAGGCGTCAGGCGGGCGGCGGAGGTCGTCGAGTTCCACGGCAGGGGCCACACGGCGGTCGTGCACACCACCGACGAACGGCTGGCCGAGAAGTTCGGCAAGGGCGTCAAGGCCGTGCGGGTGGTGTGGAACTCACCGGCCGCGCAGGGCGGCATCGGTGACCTCTACAACGCCTTCCTGCCCTCGATGACCCTCGGCTGCGGCAGCTACGGCGGCAACTCGGTCTCCGGCAACGTGACCGCGGCGAACCTGCTCAACATCCGCCGCATCGCCCGCCGGAACAACAACATCCAGTGGTTCAAGGTGCCGCCCAAGATCTACTTCGAGCCGAACTCGATCCGCTACCTCGGCGAGATGGCCGGGGTGCACCGGGTGACCATCGTGACCGGTCGCACGGTGGCCAAGCTCGGCTACGCGGACAAGGTGCGGTCCGTGCTGGCCGGTCGCTCCGAGCCGGTGGCGGTGCAGCTGATCGACTTCGTCGAGCCGGAACCGTCGCTGCAGACCGTGCGGCGGGGCGCGGAGATGATGCGCGAGTTCCAGCCGGACACCATCGTGGCCATCGGCGGTGGGTCCTCTTTGGACGCCGGCAAGCTCATGTGGCTGTGGTACGAGCACCCCGAGGTCGACTTCGCGGAGGCGCGGGGACGGTTCGCCGACATCCGCAAGCGCCTGTACCGCTTCCCCGAACCGGAGCGCGCCAAGCTCGTGTGCGTGCCGACGACCTCGGGCAGCGGGTCGGAGGTCACCCCGTTCGCGGTGGTCACCGACCGGGAGACGGGCCGCAAGTACCCGCTGGCGGACTACGCGCTGACACCGAGCGTGGCCATCGTCGACCCGGTGCTCGTGCGTTCGCTTCCGGCGGAGCTCGCCGCGGACTCCGGGTTCGACGCGCTCACCCACGCCACCGAGGCGTACGTCTCGGTCTACAGCAACGACTTCACCGACGGGTTGTGCCTGCAGGCGATCAAGCTGATCTTCGAGAACCTCGAGGACTCCGTGCTGCTCGGAGCGGAGAAGGCACAGGAGGCGATGCACAACGCGGCCACGATCGCCGGCATGGCGTTCGGCAGTGCGTTCCTGGGCATCGTGCACGCCATGTCGCACACGCTCGGCGCGACCTTCGGCCTGGCACACGGCCGGACCAACGCGCTGTTGCTGCCACACGTGATCCGCTACAACGGCCAGCCCCCGGCGAAGCTGACCGGCTGGCCCAAGTACGAGAACTACCAGGCACCACAACGGTTCCAGCACATCGCCAGGACCTTGGGGCTGCCCGCCGCCACGCCAGAGGAGGGAGTGGGCTCCTACGCCGCCGCGATCGAGCGGTTGCGCTCGGCCGTCGGGTTGCCCGCCTCGTTCGCGGGGGCCGGGGTGCCTGAGGCGCCATTCATGAGCTCGTTGCCGCGGCATGCCCTCAACGCGTTCGACGACCAGTGCGCTCCGGCCAACCCCAGGCAGCCGGTGCTGGCCGACATGGAGGCGCTGATGCGCACTGCTTACGCCAACGGCGCGGTGGACCTGGAAGACGTGCGCGCCGCCGCCCACAGCGGTCACTGATCGAGTTCCGGTGGGTCCGTCTGCGCGGGCCCACCGGGATCGAGGTGTTCCAAAATGAGATGGCGGACAGGACGAGGCGGCCGGAGTGCGGGTCGGGTGAGCTAACGGGCACCGATCTGTGGGTGGCAGGGCACCCGTCGTGATTGGTCGGCAACGACTCGTCCGTGCCCGATAAGTTCTGCGCATCGAAGACCTCGTGGATGGATGAAGGGACAACTGTCAGAGCAGATCCGTGCCAGGACCCAGGCACCCCGGCAGGCCTCGCCCAGGTCCAGCGCGCAGGCCGTCGCCCCCGCGGAAATGGCGGGGCGCGAACAGGGCGAGAGCCGGACAGGGTGGCGAGCAGTCGGATCGCGGTGGCGCCGGTGATCAGGCTGCGTCGGACGAAGGTGTCGCTGGTGCTCAACAACCGGACCGACTCACGACGGAGCTCCGCAGATGGCTCAGCAGCGCAACGAACCACACAAGATTTCCTCTGACCCGCCTGGGTTCGTTCAGCGGAGCAAGGAACTCGGCCGGTTGGTCAGCGCGCTCAACACCGCGGAGTCGAACAGACCGGCGGTGGTGCTGATGGAGGGCACCACGGGGGCCGGCAAGACGACGTTGCTGGGCGAGGTGGCGGACGTCGCCAGGGCGCGCGGGTTTCAGGTCGCCGATGCAGTGACGTCCAATCTCGACAGGTTCATGTCGTTCTCGGTCGTACGGCAGTTGTTCGAGAGCCTCACCGCGGGGCCGGAGGCCGGCGCCGTGAAGTCGATCATCGGTGTGGGCCCTGGCGCGGCCGATCAGTCAGGAGCGGGCGCACAGAACGCGGCCGGCTTCGACGAACTGGCGCCCCACCAGACGTACCACGAGCTCTACCGGCTCGTGAGCGGACTCGCGGACCGTGGGCCGGTCTGCTTCATCGTCGACGATCTGCAGTGGGCCGACGTGTCGTCGCTGCAATGGCTCAACTACCTCATGCGGCGAGCCACCAAGCTGCCGCTCGCCGTCCTGCTCAGCTGCACGACCGGGGTGTACCCCGCCGACCCGCTCCAGATCGCGGAGATGCAGATCTACGCCACTCGCGTGCGGATCGGCGGTTTCACCGCGGAGGAACTGTCGAGGTTCGCCGAACTGACGCTCAGCCGTCAGCCCGAACCTGAGGCCGTCAAAGCCTGCCACACCGCCACGGGCGGGAATCCGCTGGTTCTCCGCTACCTGCTGGCGCCGACGAGGGAGCCCTCCTCCCCGCCCGGCGCCGACGTGCTGGAGACCCCGGACTCGTACGGGTTGGAGGAGTTGGGCGAGTCGGTGCTCGCGCAGCTGCACCGCGAGTCCGAGCACCTGGTCCGGCTCGCCAGGACGATCGCGGTTGTGGAACCCGCGGAGCTCGCGCTCGCGGCCGGAGTTGCCGGGATGACGTTGCCCGAAGCCGCCGACGGCGTTCGCCGGCTGGCACGGATGGGATTGATGGCCGACGCCGACAAGCCGGCGTTCACCCACTCCGTCTTCAAGGACGCGATCACGAACTCGATCACCCGCGCGGCCAGGGACGACCTCCACGCCCGAACCGCCGCAAGCCTGCACGCGTCGGGCGCACGAGCGGCGTTGATCGCGCGGCACGTCCAGTGCACCGCTTCGAAGCTCGGCCGATGGGCCGCCGACGCGCTCTACCAGGCAGCGGACGCGCTGCTGAACGACGGTGACGCGACCACTGCCGCGAGCTTCCTCATCAGGGCGCTGCAGGAGGACGTGCCGGCCGAGTTCAGGACGAGGCTGCTGGTGAAGCTCGGTCACGCCGAATCGTTCTTCGACCCCTACCAGGCGGCCACGCACCTCAAGCAGGCGCTGGAGACCATCGAGGAGCCCGAGCTCCTGCTCGACGTCACCTCGCTGCTGTCCCGGGCGCTTTACCTCGACGGGCGCTATGAGGACGCGCGCGGAGCCTTGAGCGAGTCCATCGCCAGGATGTGCGCCTCCGCGCCGGAGTTCTCCGCCCAGCTGCGCCTCGCGCTCCGCGTCACCCTGCCGACCGAGCAGTTCGAGGAGCACGACGCCGTTCCGGACCGCGTCGCCGTCGACTGGCGGCGCGGCGACGCCCGTGGCCGCGGGCTGGCCGCGCTGGTCGCGGAGGATCTGAGCAACCGGGGCGAAGACCTGACGACATCCCGCGAGGCCGCGTTGGTCGCGTTGTCCGCGGGCGCGGTGTCGATCATGCAGGACCCGCAGCGGATGATGGCCGCCATCAACTCGCTGATCCGGACCAACGAGCTCGAGCTGGCCCTGCGGTACTCCAGTGAGGCGATCCTGGAAGCTCACCGCCAGAAACAGGACCTGGTCTTCGTCCTGGGCCACGCCCTGCGGTCGAGGGTGCACTTCCACTGCGGGGCGCTGGCCCAGTCGGTCGTCGACGCACGGCTCGCACTGGCCAAAGCCCAGCGGATGAACCTGCACCACCGCCACCCCGCCCACGTCTGGTCGATGGACGCACTCCTGTCCGCACTGCTGCACCTCGGTGACGTCGAAGCGGCACGTGAGCTGATCGAGCCCATCGGCCTCACCAGCCCGTTGCCGGACAGCTGGCACCACACCAGCCTCCTGCAGGGACGCGGCCAGCTCCGCATGCGGCTGGGAGACGACGCCGGCGCACTCAGGGACCACCTGGAGTGCGGGCGACGACTGAAGTCGTGGGGTGCTCCCGGTCCCGCTGTTCTGCCGTGGCGGTCGTACGCGGCCATTGCGCACCTCCACCTCGGGCACTCGCTGGAGGCGGTGCAACTGGCTCTCGAAGAGCTCGAGCTGGCCAAGAAGTGGGCCTCCGCGCCGAGCCTGGCCCGCGCGATGCTCACCGTCGGCATGGCGACCGGCGGTGCCGCGGCGCTGCCTTGGCTCATGGAGGCCGAGCACGTTCTGCGCAACGCACAGACACTGCTGCTGCGCGCGACGATCCTCGTCGAGCTCGGGACGACGAGATGGCACCACGGGCAACAGAAACTGGCTCGGGAAGAGCTGGCTCAGGCCAAGGCCGCCGCCGAGCGCTGCGGGTCTCTGCCGTTGCTCACCAAGCTCGCCGCACTGCCGCCGGAGGCGGTGGGTCGATCCGACGCCCTACCGGCCGTCCCGGTTTCCGCGGACTCTCCGCTGACACCGCAGGAGCACCGCGTGGCGAGCCTGGTCGCGGCGGGCGACTCGAACGACGAGGTCGCCCGGAAGTTGTCGGTGTCCCGGCGGGCCGTCGAGTTCCACCTCACGCACATCTACCGCAAGCTCGGGATCCAGCGGCGCACCCAGCTGGCGGCGATGTTCTACTCGACCGGCAGCAGGAGGTAGGAAACGGCCTTCGTCACGCTGAGCCCGCCACGAGGTGCGCTGAGATGCTGCGCAACTTCACGCAGGTCTCCTCGAACTCCCGCTCCGGCCGCGAGGACGCCACGATTCCGGCACCGGCGCGCAACCACCGCCGTCCTTTCTTCTCGTACACCGCGCGCAGGACCAAGCCGGCGTCCAGAAATCCGTCGTCCGAGGCGACCAGCACGGCACCCGAATAGATGCCGCGCGGCGTTTCTTCGGACCGGAAGGTGAATTCACACGCTGCCTTCTTCGGCGCACCCGAGATCGCGACGCCCGGGAACAGCAACTCCAACGCGTCCCACGAGGTCTTCCCCTCGGCCAACTGACCGCACAGCCGTGACGCCGGATTCCGAACACCACCCCGATTTTTGACCGCCATCAGCTCTTCCGCCACCGAACCCGGCTCGCACACCTCGTTCAGCTGGTCGAACGCGCATTTCACGGCAATCGCGTGCTCGTTCACCTCTTCCGGATCCGGCAACAGCTCGTTCTCCGACCCCAGTGCGCGAGTCCCCACCCGCGGCTGCGTCGACACCTTCCCGTCCGGGCCGGCCTCCAGCACCGTCTGCGGGCAGAAGCCCGTCGTCGTCAGGCCTCCGATCGACAACAGGAACGACCGCTCCAGCGCGTTGGCCGCTCGCCCGGCCAGGTACGTCTCCACGAAGTCGACGGGCTCGTCCACCGGTACGCTGCGGGACAAGGTCACCTTGCGCAGTTCGGTCGAACGGATCTCCTCCAACGCCCCCAGCACCGCGTCGCGGTACCGGCCGCGGCCCGCGGTCAAATCCACCAGCACGTTCGCACGCCCTGAGGCAGCCGCGTCCGCAGCCGGCGCCGTGCGCAGGTGTTCGAGCAATGCGCCTAGCCGCAGGTCGCCGCCCCGCACGACACGCGCCCTCCCGCTTTCGATGCGCACCTCCACCTCGGGCACCACGAGGTGGACGACCTCCGCGTCCCCGGCCAGATCTGAGCGGTCGTTCAGAACGTGCACGGCTTCGAACGCGATCCAGCCGCACACCGACCACTCGCCCAGGGACAACCGTTCCAGCGCCTCACGTGCCGCTCGCACAGGCCCGCCGATGGCCGGCCACGACTCCTCCACGGAGTCACGCCGAACCCGCACACGGGTCGCGTTCACCACGATCTCCACGCGCACGCCCCAGGCGACCGTCCAGACGTCGTCACGCTCGTAGACGAAGTACCTGTCGAAGAACCCGGTGCGGATCAGTGAAGCGGCGAGCTCGGCGGACGACCTCGCGGAGGTTTCCGTGCGAACGGCCATGACAAGCTCCTCGGATATCGCAGAGAAACCGCGACTTCGGCGCTCGGTTTTCCAGCCACGCCGACCACCATCTTTACAGCTTCACGGTGATCTCCCACCCCATCGGCACCAAAAATTGGTCCCAAACGATGCTATTCACGCCGGGTCCGTCCGGTCAATCGGGCGTGCCAACCGGTGGAATCTCTCGAATGTCAACCTGTTGACCGCCGGTGTCGTGGTTCGAAAGAGCGCGCGGCCTCGCGAACCCCGTCCGGCCGAGCAGCACCCCAAGGCCTGCAGATTCACTCTTTCGCGTGCGGATTTGTGGAACTCCGTAGCTACACAATGCGACGTCCTCAATACGGTGTGGTGGAACCCACAGGCGAAAGAAGAAAACCGTGATCATCAAGCAGAACACCGCCTTGGAAGCCCCTGCGACCGTGCCCCCCGCACAAGCCCCCCACCCTTCGCGGCGGACCGCGGCCACGAAGGTGTTGTCCGTGCTCCAGGCTTTCGGCGCGTGCGACGGCGCGGCGTCGCTCACCGAGCTGACCCGCTACTCCGACCTCCCGAAGTCCACCGTCCACCGCATGGTCGGCTTCTTGAGGGCCGAGGGCCTCGTCGAGATGATCGACAACAGGTTCCTCCTCACCACCAAGATCACCGAGTTGTCCACCGCCGTTCCCCTGGAAGTCTCCGATCACACCCGCGAACGACTGCTGCCGGTCCTGGCCGACCTCTACGAGTCCACTCGCGAGGCAGTCCAGCTCTCCGTTCTGTGCGGCGCCACGGCTCGCATCGTCGAACGCTTGCACGGCAGGCAGTCGAGCGAGCTCGCGACGCGCCTGCGCGGTCCCCTTCCCCTGCACTGCACCGCGCCGGGAAAGATCCTCCTGGCCGACAACCCGAGTCTGGTCCCCGTCGTGTGCGCCCAGGGGCTGGAGGCCCTGACCCCCGCCTCCATCACCACCGCGGAGATGCTCCAGTCCACGCTGACCGGCGTGCGCAAGTACGGCGTCGCCTTCGACCGCAGCGAATGGCTTCCTGGCTTCACCGGAGTCGCGGCACCCGTCTGGGGACCTGGCCCGACCCTCATCGGCGCGATCTCCGTGTTCGGCCCCGTGCCCCGCCTCAGCCCGGACGCCGTCGCGCGCCGCGTCCACCACGCCGCGGAGACCGCGTCCAGGGAGCTCCATTCCTCTCCCCCGTCCGCGGGCCACCGACTCGCCGGATGACCACGACCGTTCACGACATCAGCCGTTCCACAAAGGAGTGGCGGCGATGCCCGGCGGTGTGGCCGCGCCGTCGTCAGCTCGGCCTCGCGGTGAACGCGGCTGTCCTCACGACGGAGCCGCGTCGCGAGGAGAGCCGGATCGCACCACTGACCGTCAGACCGCTCGTGCGATGGCGATGTTGCCCGCCAGCCGGTCCCCCGCCTCGTAGATCATGTACTCGCGTCCCTGGTAGGTGCCGAACGAGGGCGCGGCCGCCCGGCCGTTGTCCGGCGCCCCGGCCAGCGAGTCGTGGAACACGCCCAGGTGCCTGCGCAGGGAGAAGTCACGGCCCACCTCGGTGATGAGGATGTTGCCGCCGCTGCCGATGTCGGTGTTGTAGACGACGTACACGCTGTTGTTGCGGAACAACAGGTGTGGCCCGCCGACGTTGACCGCCCCCACGTCCTGGTGCCGGATCAGCGGGGTCTGGGAGAACGTCCAGTCGCGGGCGTTCGCCGACCAGCCCCAGCCGATGTCACGGTGGTTCGACCGGTTGTTGATCATGAATACCATCACGTAGCGGGCGCCGCGCGAGGGCAGGTCGTGGCGGAACACCCTGGCGTACGAGGTCTCCGTCGTGCCCTCCGGCATCAGCCGCGTGGACAGCACCTCCTTCTCGTAGCGGAAGTTGATGCCGTCGGCGGAACTGGCCAGCCGGGTCACCGTGTTCTCGCCGTGGAAGTACAGGTACATGCGCTTGACGTCGTCGTTCCACATCGCGTGCGGCGACGACACGTGGCTCACGCTGTACTCGCCGGGCCAGCTCCGGGAGATGATCGGGTTGGCCGGGTACTCGGTGAACTCCTCGTCGAGGGAGTTGGCGTACGCCAGGCAGATCCCGCCGGGTGCGTCGTGCGGGGCGTAGTAGAGGTAGTAGGCGGCACGCGCGCCGGAGATCCGGTCCTTGGTGCCCCGGATCGTGGGGAAGATCAGCTCACCGGTGGGGTTGTAGCGCAGCTTGCTCTTGACCAGTGCGAGCCTGCGGTACCTGTAGTCCGGGAACCCCGCGGGTGCCGCGGCGGCGGTGCCGGCCACACCAGCGGTGCCCGCCAACAGGGCCGCGCTTCCGAGCAGTAGTCGGCGACGGTTGACTGTCATGGAATGCTCCTCGACGCTGAAGAATCCGTTGAGGGACTGACTGTTCTCGACGGGTGGCAAGCAGGAACAGACAGCGTGCTCGATCAAGGACGAACGTCCAGACCATGATGTTGTTCGCCGCGCAGCACAGCGTTCACGCGCGTTCGTCATCACGTGAAGGCGCGCAGATGCTGCAGGCGTGTGCAGGTCTGACCGAAATGACGGTACGCCTCCGCCTTCCAGGCCCATGCCAAGCCGTACCACGCCGTGGAACGAGAGCGTGATCACGTCGTGGAACCTCGGTAGCTTCGCCTCGGAAGCTTCGACGTGAGAGCACCAGCACTGCGATGAAGTGACTTCAACGCACATCGGTCAACCGCGGACCGAAGACTTCTCATTGGCACGCGCCCGTCGGGATGCGATTGCCCGTAAATCGAGAGGATTCGACTACATGACCGCGACTGCAGGCCACTACGAGCACCAGTTCCTCCCACGTGCGCGGGTGGAGCGGTCGACTGCCGTGGACGTGGAGGAGGACCTTTCCGGCCACCGGCGGGCGATGCGCGACCTGCTGCAGGAGGAGTTGTTCGATCCGCGGCTGCGGCACGACCTGCCCCTGCGGGAGTACATGGACCTGACCATCGACCGGATGAAAGCGATCTTCCGGGAGGGGCTGGTCGACAACGACATGTGGATGGGCAGGCCCCAGGAGCACGCGTTCCGGTCCATGTGCGACGTGATGGGCCTGACGGGCGCTTTCGATTTCGCGCTCACGTCGACCATCACCGATCACCTCATCGCGGGGAGCGCGCTTTTCAACCACGGCTCTCCCGAGCAGATTGCCCAGTACCACGACGAAATCACGCAGATGCACCAGGTCTACGCTTTCTGCTGCACGGAGATCGGGGGCGGCACCAACCTGCGGGAGATTCGCACGACGGTGTCCTGGAATCGTGCGGAGCAGTGTTTCACGCTCGACACCCCCACCGACGCCGCGTGCAAGTTCTGGATCGGGAACATCAAGCACGCCGCGACCGTCGGCATGGTCTTGGCCCGCCTCGTCATCGAGGGAGAAGACCTCGGCCACCACTGGTTCCGCGTCCCGCTGCGGAACGAGGAGAACGGTCCTGCCCTCCCCGGTATCACGATCCTTTCCTGCGACCCCAAGGGAGGCATCCAGGCCAACCAGGTCGGCGGTGCCCGCTTCACCGGGGTCAGCCTCCCCCGCGAGGCGCTGATGGGGCGGTACTCGCGCGTCGACGCGGACGGACGTTTCTCCAGCACGCTTCCCGATGCCGGCACCCGCTTCGTGAAATCGATCGAGACCTTCGTCCAGGAACGCATCTTCCCGCTCAGCGCCGGAGCACGGGCCTCCGAACTCGCGGCCCACCTCACCTGGCGGTTCGCCGGTCACCGCGAGACCCGCGGCGCGCCCAGGCGCAGGACCCTCCTGGACGAGCCGCTGTACCTCGAGCGCCTGTACCAGGTTCAACTGCGCTGCCTTGCGCTGCGGTTGCTGGAACGCGCTGTCGTCAGGGGTGTCGAACGCGACTGGCACACCGACCCCGGGCGCAAGAACATGCACCTCCTGACCGCGACCGGGAAGTGCGGTTCCTGGCTGGTCCTGGACGTCCTGGCGGCGTGCCGTGAGATGTGCGGCTCGCAGGGCTTTCACGGCCACAACCAGATCGTCACCCTGCGGACCGACTTCGAGGTCAACGTGACCTTCGCGGGCGACAACTCCGTGATGGCCTATCAGGTGGCGCGCAGTGCCATGAGTTCCGACCGGTTCGCCTCACGCCCGCCTGTGACATTGCCCGAGCGGGTCGAGAAGGAACTGACCGAGACGTGGCGCAGCCGTCACGACGGATCGTTCACCCACGCCGAAGCCGTCGTGCTCGTTCATGCCCGCATGCTCGGCCTCATCCTGAGCGAGCACGACGCCGAACCGCTGGTGCCACAGCAGGTCATGAACGACCTGGTGGCCGATTTCGCCGCGCACCGGCTGCAGGAGCCGCACCGGTCCGTGCCGGCCGACAGGGAGAAGATCGACCTTCTGGCCGAGTTGCTCGCGCCCCTGCCGGAACTCGTCACCGCCCCCATGATCGACGACGGCTACCTGACGGAGTTCACGGCTTCGGCGCGGGCCGTGGGCGTGCACATCCCGGTGCAGGGCAGGTGAGCCGCCGTGGCGATGCTCGTCCATGAAGAGACGCGTGCGGTGGGCGGTCTGCGGTTCCGCCTGCGGCGCGCCGGCGAGGGTCCGCTGATCCTTCTCCTCCACGGCTGGCCGCAGACCGGACACGCCTGGCGCCACGTTCTTCCCGCTCTCGCGCGGGATCACCTGGTGGTCGCGCCGGACCTGCGCGGATATGGGGCGTCCAGCCGGCCCCGCGGCGGGTACGACAAGCGGACCATGGCGGCCGACATGAGCGGACTCATGCACGAGCTGGGACACACGCAGGCCGTCGTGGTCGGGCACGACCGGGGTGCGCGCGTCGCCCACAGGTGGGCACTGGACCGGCCGCACGAGATCAGCCGCCTGATGCTGCTCAGCGTCGTACCGACGCGGGAGATGTGGCGGCACATGGACGCTCGGGTCGGGACCGCGTACTGGCACTGGCTCTTCCACCTCGTTCCCGACCTCCCCGAGTTCCTCACCGAGGGAAGAGGCGGCGAGTACGTCCGGTTCATGCTGGCCGCCGGAGCGTTCCGGCACGAGGCGTTCACCGAGGCGGACCTGCGGCACTACGCGGACACGTTCGCTCAGCCAGGGGCGCTTCGCGCGAGCTTCGACGACTACCGCGCCGCTCGCCACGAGGATCTGGAAGCCGACGAGGCCGACGCGACCGCGGGCCGCCGCCTGACCATGCCCGTGCAGGTGGCGTGGGGCGCAGAAGGACTGGTGGGAACGCTGCCCGTGCTCGACCTGTGGCGGGACTACGCCACCAGGATCGAGGGAGCCCAGATCGCTTCCTGCGGGCATTTCCCTGCCGAGGAGCAACCAGACGTCCTGATCGCGCGGATCCGGGCGTTCCTCACCGACGAGAAGGCTGTGGAGGGACATTGAGGGCGCTGGTGGTCACCGAGGAGCGCGGGCTGTGTCTCGCGGAGGTCGAGGAACGCGAGCCGGCACCGGGTTGGGTGCGCGTGGACGTGGCGTTCTGCGCCATCTGCGGGTCCGACCTGCATCTGCGGGCCATGCCGCACGTCGTCCCGGCCGGTGCCGTGCTCGGGCACGAGATCTCCGGGCACGTCGCCGCACCGGGCGGGGAACGGCTGGCGGCGGGGCAGGCCGTGGTGGTGTGGCCGAAGGCGGGCTGCGGGGACTGCGACGAGTGCCGGGCGGGCGACAACCACCTGTGCGCCGTCCAGCCCTGGCACCAGAGCTCCCTCGGCCTGGGCACACGGCCCGGTGGCTACGCCGAGAGCATCGACGTCCCCGAGCACACGGTCTACGCGGTTCCTGACGGTGTTCCGCTGGAGCACGCCGCGCTGACGGAACCGCTGTCCTGCGCGATCCACGCGGTCGACCGCTCCGGGGTTTCGGCGACGGACACCGTCACGGTCCTCGGAGGCGGCACGGTCGGCTTCCTGCTGGCGCACGTGCTGCGGCTGCGCGGAGTCGAAGACGTGTGGGTGGTGGAACCGAACGCCGTACGGCGAGCACGCCTGGCCGCGACCGGGATCACCGCGGTGGACGTCGACGAACGAACCGCGGACGCGGACGTGGTGTTCGAGTGCGTGGGTTCGGTGACCGCGCTCGCGGAATCGGCCCGGCGCCTGCGGACACGGGGAACGATCGTCGCGCTCGGGGTGAACGAGCGGCCCACCGAACTGGACTCGGTCGCCCTCATCACCAAGGAGATCCGGATCGTGGGCAGCTTCGCCCAGAACAGGGGCGCGTTCGAGGCGGCACTGGGCCTTCTCGCGGGCGGCAACGTCCCGGTCGAGCGGATCATCACCGACATCGTTCCGCTGGACGGCGGACCGGTCACAACGATGATGGACGCTCTCACCGGGCGGCCAGGAGACCACCAGGTGGTCATGATCGCTCCCGGCCGGTGACGCGCCTGACTTCCGCGTACGCGTGGAACACCACGGCTCGGCCCGTCACCTCCATTGTCCAAAGAGGTCACGACGTCGATGAGCTGCGTTGGACTCCGCCGGAAACGACCCACCACGACTGCGGTGGCACCAGCCGTCCGTCCACACCAGACTCGTCGGGGTGCCGGGTGCGCCAGGTCTGTTCCACACCGGTGAGGAAGTAGATCTCCTGCGAGCGACGCGAGAGCGCTACCACCAGAGCACGACCTGTTCATGAACTCTTGTCAGGCGTGACTCACCGGCACGACCTCGACAGCGAGTTTGGTGTACTTCCGCGTGACCGCACGAGCCTGCCGCTCGGGCCTGCCCGCTTCCGTGATGGCGTCCACGCGCGCCGCCAGTTGCCGGAACGCGATCTCGCTCGTCACGAGCGCCAGTTCGGCACCGGCGCACCGGTGCGCGCCCAGGCCGAACGACAGCACGTCCCGCACTCCCGATTTCGGCGTGGCGAAGCGGTCCGCCACGAACACGTCCGGATCGGCGAACCTCACGGGGTCACGGCCGAGCGCACCGAAGCCGACCAGCACCACGCTGTCGCGGGGAACCGGCACTCCGGCGAGCTCGGTGTCCTCCGCCGCGACCCTCACGCCGTACTGGATCGGAGGGTCGTACCTCAGCGTCTCCTGGACGAAGGACCGCAGCAACGCGTCGTCCTCCCGCAGACGCGGCAACAGGTCGTTGTGCGCCGCGAGCCGGCGTACACCGGTACCCAGCAGTGATCCCGTGGTCACCGTGCCCGCGCCGAGCAGGAACACCAGGTTGCTCATCAGGTCGCCGGCGCTGAGCCGGTCGTGGCCCGCGAGCGCGCGGACGAGCGGAGCCTCCCCGGCGGCAGTGGCGTTCAGGTGGTCCACGAGTCGCGTCGCCGCCTCGTCCGCCACCGCGAGCGCCTTGTCCGGTGGGTGCAGCTCGTTGCGTTCCAGGAAGCCGTCCACCCACCCCGCCAGCATCTCGTCGTCGTGCCGCGGCAAGCCGAGCAGCTCGCCCATGATCCCGTCGGGAATCGTCGTGAACGTTCGCGCGGCGTCCACCACCGCGTGGGAGACGCCGAACGGTGCCGTGCCGGCTTCGGCGTGCCGGGTGATCATCGGTCGCATCCGCGCGACCTCGTCGGGACCGAAGAAGCGCGCGAGCAGCCGCCGGGCCGGCTGGTTGCCGGGTGCGTTGCGGAAGAGCAGGCTGCGGTAGAGCAGATCGGTCGACGGAAACGTGCGCCAGGCCGGCCACAGCCGGTCGGCGCAGTGGCCGTCGGGAACCGGGAAGAGCCTGGGGTTCACCAGGACGTCCACGCATTCCTGGTAACCGGTGACGAGCAGGCGCTCGCGCGTGATCGGCAAGACAGGCCAGCGCTCGATCAGCTCCCGGTGGTACGGGTAGGGGTCGACGCGTCCCGCGGGCGACAGCAGGCCCAGCAGCAGGTCGTGCGGTCCCATCACGTCACACCGTCCCGTCCGCTCAGCACGAGCCCGGTCAGCGTCACGAGCGCAGTGCCGTCGTCAGTGGCGGCCACTCCGTTGGCGACGCCTGCCTCGTGGGTCACGTGCAGGTGGACGCTCGTCGCCTGATCGGCCAGCGCGAGGTCGTTGTGCCGGGTGTGCAGACGCACCTCCATGATCGAGTGAGGCGTCGCGTACCGATGCGGAACGCCGGTGGCACAGGCGGTCTGCAACAGCGCGTCGATCAGCAGCCACGGAAGCCGGTGCGAGGAGAAGAGCTCGCGGGCGGTCAGCGACGGCTCCCACCGGGCCGAGGTGGTGTCGTCGGTGAGGCGGCAGTCGCGGACCTGGTCGAACAGTCCCGACATGGACATCGTCGCGGGTGCGCGGCGGACGCGCAGCCGAGGCGGCTGGAGGCGGACGGTCACGTCGTCGCGGAGCGGAACGGCCAGCTCGACGTGGGTGACGCGGCGGTCACCGTTCCCCGCTCCGAGCTGTGACCGGACGGCGACGCGGACCACGCCGCTGTCCGGCCCGGAAGGCACGAACGACGCGGCGACGGTGTACTCGGCCAGCCGCGGGTCGACGGCGACCGGAGCGCCGAACCTGATGTCCTGGAACCTGTCCACGACGCCGTTCCCGGTGAGGTGGTCGGCGGCGTGCGCCGCCAGTTCGAGTACGAGGGCGCCCGGCACGAGCGCTCGCGACTGGCGGACGTGCCCCCGCAGGTGGTCGTGCCGGGAGAGGTCCAACGGCCAGACGGTGTCGTCCTGACGGGTGTGCGGAGGGCTGCTCAGGTAGGGAAGGCGGATGCCGTCGTCGACCAGGCCGGGGAAACGCGTCCTCACCAGCCGCCGCTCCGCCTCGCCGAGCAGGACCGGCGAAGGGTGCCGCCCAATGCGGTCCGGCGCGACCAGGCTCGCGAACAGCCGCTGCCCTTCCGCGTCACCGAGGAGGCCGAGCTGCCCGGTCTTCGCCGTGTAGTCGGTGAACCCGGTGCGCGGACCGATCCCGGACTCGCCCCACAGACTCCACCCGATCGCGCACTCGGCGTGCGGGCCGCGGCCCTGCTCGTAGCGAGCGGCGGCGTTGAGCACGTCGTTGGCGGGTCCGTAGTCGATCTCACCGGGAAGGCCGAACGCTCCGGCGACGGAGCTGAAGGTGCACCACGCCGATGGGGCGGGATCGTGGAAGGCCGCCTTGAGGTTGTGGTGACCGGCGATCTTGGTGTCGCGCACCCGGCGGAACGTCGCGAGGTCCTTGGACTGGAGACGGCGGGCGCCGCCGATCCCCGCTCCGTTCACGAGGAGGTCGATGCGCGACGAGTCCGCCGCGACGGTCGCCGCCGCACGCCGGACAGCGTCCGGATCTGTGACGTCGCAGCCGAGGTAGCGCACCCGCTCCGCGCCGATCCGCTCGCGCAGGGCCTCGATGGTCGTGAGCGACTCGCGTGCCTGGCGCGCCCGGTCGTAGGTCGCCCGCAGCGTTGCGATGTGGACGCCCGGGTCCTCGAGATGTTTCGCCCGCACGTAGTCGGCACCGCTGAGGTCACCGATCTCCGCGGACAGGGCAGCCATGGCCTCCGGTTCGGTGCTGCCGAGCAACCACAGCATCGATGGCGGAGGGCTCATGCCTTCGAGACATCGCGCGGTGATGCCCCGCGCACCTCCGGCGGCGACCACGACCGGGCCCTCGACATCCGAGTGGCCGACGGCCGCGACGAGCTCGCCGAGCGGGACGAGCCGTTCCTCCCACCGGCCCACCGGGGCCGACGCCGTGCGGTAGTAGGCGACGGGCAGGCCCTTGGCACAGCCGGACTCCACGCGAAGCTGGGCCAGTGCGGCGGAGAAGCCGGCATCGGTGACCACGGCGTGCACGTGCGTTTCCGGCAGCTCCCAGACGACGGACTTCGCCAGGCCGGTCAGCAGCGCGCAGTGCGGGTGCGGCGCTCCCCCGTCCAGGCGGTCCAGCACGAGGATCGCCACCGACGAGTCGTCGTGAGCCGAGCCGGCCAGCCGTTTCAGCGCGACGAACACCGTCTCCTGTAGAGCGACGAGGCTCTGCCGGGGCGAGGCGGGCCACTCGGCGTCGCGCAGGGACGTGATCACGCGCAGGTGACCGCCGACCGGCCCTGCCGCGGCGAGGAGGCCTGTCACCGTTTCCTCGTCCGAGGTGGCCACCGCGTCCGGCACGAGCACGACCGTGACGTCGTGCCCGGCGGTGGCGCGTACCCGGTCCGCGATCTCCGCGTCGTCGGTGAGCACGAGCGCGCCGGGCGGCAGCGGCTCGCGCTCGGGAACCTGGGGCGTCGCGGGACGGGCCACCAGCCGCAGCGCGTACGGCTGAACCACCCCTCCTGCCACGACGGCGGACGTCATGAAGGCGGGAGCACGTGGACGGCAGCACCGGATCCGGCCGAGAACCGCTGCGGGAACTCGCCCCGCACGACGCACCGCACGACGTCGAGCACGCCGTCCGCGGCCCGGTAGCGACCGCCTTCGCGGCGCGACGGCTCCGACGCCGGGCCGAGGTCGGTCCGGACTCGCGCGAGCACCTCCCAGCCACGAGCCGTGGCGATCTCCCGGCGGGTGAGCGCGACCGCGACCGCACCTTCGGCGACGTCCTCCTCCCCGATCCCGAGCGAGCGTGCCGCGTCCTGCGGCGCGGAAGCGTTCCACGCCATGACCAGAGCGAGGTCGACGTCGCCGCGACGCAGGTAGCTGCCCGCCGTGTGCAGCGCGGCGAGCCCGGACGTCTCACCGGTGTCGACCATCATCGTGGGACCGCGCAGGTTCCTCCGGTTGCTGACCCAACCGAGAGCGGTGGACGACATGCGTCCGACCAGGCTGTACGGGCTGATGGGCGCGACTCGTCCGCGAAGCTCGGCCAGGTAGGCCGCGGCGGCCGCCTTCTCCTCGCCTTCCAGCATCTCCACGAACCCGTCACCCAGGCACAGCACGGTGGACTCGACGGCCGACGTGCTGAGGCCGTACTGGGCGCCGAACACGCCGGTGCGTTCCTCGACCCCCTCCCAGAGGGGCACACCGCCGGCCGGGCCGGCGAGCCTGCTCGCCAGCTCGGCGGTGAGCAGCTGGCTCATGTCCAGCGCGGCCGCGACATTGGGCGCGATCAGCGTGTCCGGGAACGGGGGAAGCGGATAGGGGGACTCGAAACGGGTGTCGTCGGCCGGCTCGTCACCTCGGACCAGCCGGGCCGCGACCTCGTCGTCCGACGGCTTGCCCGGCAGCAACGCGCTCCACCGCACGAGCACCAGCTCGTCACCGAGGTCGGGCGGGGCGGACCGCACGCCGCCCACCTGTCCGCGGGGCGAGCGGAGCAGCTGGTACCCGTTGATGCCACCGAGCCCGCAGGCGAACACCCCGACGTACGAGGAGTCCTCCTGCGGCAGCGGCACCGGTGCCGAGGGCACCCGCAGGGACAGCGAGCGGGCGTACTCCGGCAACTCCACGTGGTTCGGCTGCCGCGGCACGGTCGACCGGTGCAGGCCGGTCGCAGCCTGGATGAGCGAGACAACACCGCAGGCCATGCCCGTGTGACCGAGATACGCCTTGTTACCCGTCACCCACGGTTCGCCGCCGGGGTGCGCGGCCGCGATCGACCTCAGCTCCGTCGCGTCTCCCGCCAGGGTCGCCGTCCCGTGCCCGATCACCCACGAGACCTCGGCGCCGGTCACGCCGTTGACCGACCTCGCCCGCGTCATCGCACGGGTCTGTCCCTCCTGGCTCGGCGCGAAGATGGCCTTGCTCTTGCCGTCCGAGGCGGCACCGAACCCGGCGAGCACGGCCAGCACGTCGTCGCCGTCCCGCAGCACGTCGCTCCACCGCTTGAGCGCCACCACGCCGGCACCCTCGGAGAACACCGTGCCGTCCGCATCCACGTCGAAGGCACGCAGCTGTCCTGAGCGCGACAAGGTGCCCATCTCGGCGAAGTACACCTGCCGCAGTGGCCCGTGCGAACTCACTCCCCCGCAGAACGCGACATCCACCGCGCCGTCCAGCAGGTGCCGGACCCCGAGGTCCACCGAGTACAGGGCGGACGGGCAGATGTTGTTCGACACGAGCGTTCTCGTGTCCGGCGGAAGCAGTCCGCCGGCAGCACGCGCGACTTGGCTGTGCGGAAAGAACTCGGTGTGTCCGCGGCCCACGCAGGAGTCCGACTCGGCGAACCTGCGCCGGATCGCCTCGTACCGCTGGGCACGCCCGTTCTCCGGCAGCCGCGCGGCGGCCTGTGCCGCGAGCGTGTCCGCGGCGAGCGCCAGGTCCATCTCGTAGCTCGTGTCGGTCGACGCGGAGACGAACAGACCGGTGCGGCCGGCCGGAACGGACATGGTGGCGAGGCACTGCCGCAGGGCATGGCGCAGCCACCCCACCTGGAGGTCGCCTGACCCGTCGGCCGTCAGGTCCCGTACCTCCCCGTACGTGAGGTCGTAGGGCAGACCGGTCTCGCTGTGCTTCAGCGCGGAGAACAACCCGGCCTCGCTGAAGCGGTCGGAACGGCCGAACACGATCGGGCCGTCCTGTGCCCGCCGCCACAACTCCTCGACGTTCTCACAACCCGGCGTCACGACACCGGTCGCGACGAGGCAGACCCGGTCGGTGTGCACGGTTCAGCCCTGTCCCGCCGCGCCCGCGTCCCTGACCATCCCGGCAACGGAGCGGACGGTGATCGTCGCGGGCGACTCGGCACGGCCGAGGTCGACCGACCACCGCTCGCCCGCCTTCACCAGCACCAGGCGGTGCTGCAGGGAGTCGAGTCCGAACTCCGCCTCGAGGTCCACGTCCGGAGTCACCATCTCCTCCGGGATCTGCAGCGCGGCGGCGTAGTTCGCGCGCAGGTAGCCGATCATGTCGTCGTTCGAGTCGGTCATGGCGTGCTCCTCGTGACTGGTGAGGTGGGCGGTCATCTGACGGATCTCGGCTTCGGTCGAACGTTTTCTGAACGGCGCGGACACGCGCGCATGGTCACCGAGCGTCGCGGTGACCAGCCGTGTCGACGTGTCCTTCAAGCCGCATTCGACGAACTGGTCGACCCCGGCCGACCGCAACTCGGCGACGGCGCCGTGGAAGTCCAGTGGCCGCACCATCTGCAGCGCGGCGAGCAGGACCAGGTCGTCTACCGGTTCGAGGGCCCGCGCGAGCACCGGGGACCAGACCGCGGTGCGCAGCGGCGCGGCCTGGATGCCCCGCACGGACTGGAGGTAACGTTCGAACGCGGGCTTGAGAGCGGCGTGGTGCTGGGCGTAGGGACCCGCGCGCAACGGAGTCACGGTGACGCCTCGGGCGATGGCGAGGTCTCCCAGCCGCATCAGCTGGTCAGCGGGACCGGACAGAACCACCTGTGCTGGGCTGTTCACCGCCGCGACCGAAACGCCTTCCGCCTGCCCGGCGAACGCCCTCCCCTCTTGTGGCGACAACATGAACGCCGCGGTCGCGGCATCGGCATCGGCGTGGGCCGCGAGCGCGACGGCACGTTCACACAGCAGGATCGCTCCGTCCTCGACGGTGAGGCCGTCCGCGGCGACCAAAGCGGTGATCTCGCCGAGGCTGTGCCCGAGCAGAACGTCCGGGCGAACCCCGAACTCGTCCAGGAGGACTTGGTAGCAGGCCAGTTGCGCGTGGTAGGTCTGCAGTTCGAGCAGCGGGCTCCACGAGGCGAGATCGGTTTCGATCAGGACGGACGGCCGGCCGTAGCCCGACGTAACGGCATCGATCCGCCTCGCGATCCCGGCGGCGATGCCGCGACCCGCCGGGTAGTAGGCGAACGGATCGGCAAAAAGGGCTCCCGCACCGGAGAAGCAGAAAGCTGTCCGCCAGCCTGCGGAGGTCGACATCCTTCTCCTCAGGCCGGATGCCGGGACAGGCGGCACTCGGTCGCGCACACCGGCACGTTACGAAGACGCTCACACCGCGGCCAAGGCGCTGTCTCGTAAGTTGGGACCGGTGTGGACGGACCGTGAGCAGATTGCTGCATCCGCGCAGAAGCTGGAACGGAACACCGCGCTACCAGCTGAGAGGCATCGGTTCCCACGCGGTCCGCACCAGCGGGTCCTCGACGGTGAGGTGTTCGCCTGACCGGTGGTCCGCCTTGCCCTCGACGATGCGTCGCAGCACGGAGGCCGCCTCGGCAGCCGGTGTACCGCGTCCGGCAGCACGTTCACCATCGCCCCACGCGGCAATGCTCCTCTCCCGAGCGGAACCCGCGCTCGCGCTACCGGCGACGGCGGTTGCGAGGTCCACCAGACCGGGGTGGTAGCTCAGCACCGTGACACCGTGTCCGCGGGTCTCCGACGCCAGGCCCTCCGTCAGCTTGATCACCGCCGCCCTCGACACCGAGCAGGCGGTCGCGTGGTGCAACCGGTCCTTTCCCGTGTGGCACACGATGTTGACGATTCTGCCTCGCTTGCGGGGCAGCATGCGCGTGAGCACCGCGGCGGTCATCAACGCCGTGCCGCGGAGGTTGACCTCGACCGCCCGCCACCAGTCGTCCTGGCCGATCTCCCAGGCAGGACCGGTCGGACCGGTCACGCCGGCGTTGTTCACCAGCACGTCGAGCGGTCCGAACGCGGCTTCCGCCGCGTCCACCGCTGCTTCGGCTGAAGCCTGGTCGGTGCTGTCCGCGGTCACCGCGGCGACGTCGGCGCAGAGGTCGAGCAGTTCGTGGCGGGCTTGTTGCAGTGACGTGGAGTTCCGCCCGGTGATGACCACCGCCGCTCCGGCACGGCACATCTCCTCCGCGAAGACGCGGCCGAAACCCCCGGCTCCGCCCGTGATCAGAATCCTCGGCCTCATCGCGTCCCTCCGGCACCGTCGTCGTTCAACTGGTGGACCAACGCCTTGCCCATGGCGGAACGCGGGATCCGGTCGACCGCGGTGATCGATCGGATCTTCTTGTAGGGCGCGACCCGGCACGCCACGAAGTCGCTCACCTCGGACAGTGCCACCGGTCCGCTCAGCACGACGAACGCGACCGGGATCTCGCCCGCGACCTCGTCCGGAGCTCCGACCACGACGGCGTCGGCGACGTCGGGATGGCCGAGCAGCACGGATTCCAGTTCGGCGGGCGCGATCTGGTGTCCCTTGTACTTGATGAGCTGTTTGATCCGGCCGATGATCGTGACGTGTCCGTCCCGCTCGCACCGGGCGACGTCACCTGTGTGCAGCCAGCGCTCGTCGTCGGTCAGGCTGTGCACCGCGCCGTCCTCACCCAGGAAGCCCGGTGACACCTGCGGGCCGCGAACCCAGATCTCCCCGGTCTCCCCGTCCAGTCCGGTCACCGGGTCCACCAGCCGGATTTCGGTGTCGGGCAACGCCTTCCCGATCGAGGTCGGCACAGCCGGGGTGCCGTCGGCCGGGGCGAAGGTGCACCCTGCCTCTGTCATGCCGTAGCCCTGCACCACCGGCACACCGAGCACGCGGGCACAGCTCTGGGCGACGTTCGCGGGGAGCGGGGCGCCACCTGAGTAGACCAGGCGCAGGCTGCTCGTGTCGCGGCCGCCGGTGCCGCCGCACCGGGCGAGCTCCGCGAGGAGGCTCGGCACCAGGTACGCGACGGTGATCTTCCGCGTCTCGATGACCTCCAACAGGTCGTCGACACCGAACGGAGTGCGGACCGTGACGAGCGTGCCGCCCGCGCGAAGCGTGGGATTCATCGCCATCTGCATGCCGTAGATGTGCCGGAACGGTGTCGTGGCGAGCACGACGTCGTCGGCGGTGAGCCGGTGCACCGCGCCGATCTGGTCCAGATTGGACACCAGGTTGCGGTGCGTGAGCACGATCTGCTTCGGGAGCCCCAGGGATCCACTCGAGGTGGCGAGCAACGCCGGCCGTTCGTCCCCGACCGCCGGGGACGCGTCGACGGCCGGCCCGGTGAGCCATTGGTGCCAGCGGATCGTCCTGTCGTCAGACGAGAGCTCGTCGAGCATGACCGCGCTGCGCAACGACGCGGCCGCCGGAAGAGCGGACAGCTGCCGCCACGCCTTGGCCGAGGCGACCACGTGGGCGACACGGCACCGCTCGAGCACCGGCTGCCACTCGTCCGAGGTGCCGAGCGGTTCGAGCGGGAGCACGACGCCACCGGCGAGCAGAGTGCCGTGGTAGGCCACGACGAACTCGGCCGTGTTGTCGCACACGAGTGCAACAACGTCGTCCGGACCTTGGAGCCGCGAACGCAGCGCGGCGGCGAACCGTTCAGCGGCTTGCTTCAACTCCGGATACCGATAGGAGCGTCCGCTGCTGTGCTCGATGAGCGCTGTGCGCTGGGACGTGACGTTTTGCCAGACCGACTCGGCGAGGTTGCTCGTCCAGTGCCCGTATGTCGTCGTCATACCTTCTCCTGCCGCTCGCACACGAGCACGAACCGCGCGCCGGGCCAGTAGGACGTGGACGACACTAGAAGCAGGATCGAGCGGAACACCCTGTGGATTTCCGCAATTGTCGCTCGTCCGGCCGTGGATGCCGCGCCGACTCGTGCCATGGATCGCGACCCGGGCCGTGGACATGCTCGCGATCTGGCCGATGCTCCGTGCCGGCGTCGTGTGCACGGCCTCCGGCGTGGTCCCGGGCGCGGGCACACGCTTGTCCTCCTCGACCACCAGCGCCGACGCAACCACGTCGACACGAGCGTCGGGAGTCGGTTGTGGACAGTCGACGGAGTGTTCTCGTGAGGCCGATGGCGTCGCTGTGCCCGGCACCTGTCGGGTTCGCTGCGCGAGTGACGTTCCAGCTCGTGGAACGAACGGCAGACAGCACCCGTCTGCCGACACACAATCAGCCGGTGGACATCGAAAAGCGCAACAGCCACCGCCGCCCGGTAGATCACGTCGATCGCGCCGTGGTCACCGGCCGGGGTTGCGGAAGGCGAGCACCGATGACCACGCAGGAGCCGCTGGTGCATCCGTTCATCAGCCCGTAGTCGACACCGGCACTCACCGATGACGTCGAGTGGAAGCACCAGGTGATGCGCGGCCCCGATCTCATGCCGGTCACCTGGTGACTTCGTCTCAACCCACCATCACCGACTGGAGCTCGCATGTCGACGATCCACGACGTCGTCACCCATGACGTAACCCTGCCGGGCAGGCTCGACGCGGCATCGCTGGAGCGAGCGAGCGGGTTGCTCCACGTCGGGTTGTCCGAGGCCGCCCGCGGTGAGCTCGAGCGCTGCCGCAGGTTCGTCGACTCGGTCGTCGCCGACGGCCACGAGGTGTACGGCGCCACCACCGGGTTCGGTCCGCTGGTGACCTTCCCCGGCCGGGAGACCGCGGCCGAGCAGTGCGACAACACCCTGCAGCACCTCACCGCCGGCCAAGGCGCCGACCTTCCGATCCCGGTGGTGCGGGCGACGATCCTGGCTCGTCTGGCGTCGCTGACCAAGGCCAGGTCCGGTGTCACACCGTCTGTTGTGGACGGTCTGATGGCGGTGCTGCGCACGACGTTCGCCCCGGCGGTCCCGGCCTACGGATCGGTCGGGGCCAGCGGTGACCTCGTCCCGCTGGCCTACGTCGCCCAGGCGCTGCGCGGTACCGGGCACGCCTATGTGGACGGTGTGCGGCTGCCCGCGGCCGAGGCACTGCGGGCGGCCGGTCTCACGCCGCTGGTGCTCGACGGGCGCGACGCGCTCGCGCTGGTCAACGGCACCTCGCTGACCGCTGCCACCGCGGGCCTCGCGTGGCGGTCCATCGGCCGGTCGTTGCACGCCGCCGCCGCGCTGAGCGCGCTGCTGGCCGACCTGCTCGGCAGCACCACCGCGTTCCTCGACCACCGGCTGCTCGCCGCGTTCGGCCACGCCGCCGCCGGTGAGGTCGGCGCACGGATGACCGCGATGCTCGACGGAACCCGTCCGACCGGGCTGCGGCCGCTGCAGGAGCCGTACTGCATCCGATGCACCCCGCAGCTCCTCGGCGCCGCGACGTCGGCGCACCGCTATGCGGGCGCGGTGGTGCACGACGACCTGAACGGGGTCAGCGACAACCCGCTGTTCTTCGTCGACGACGAGGCCGTCGCGCACGGCGGCAACTTCTTCGGCCAGCCCTGCTCGTTCGTGAGCGACCTGCTCACCACGGTCTCGGTGCAGGTCGGCAACCTCGCCGAGCGACAGCTGGACCTGCTCGTCGACCCCAACCGGAACACCGGACTTCCGCCGATGCTGTCACCGCGTCCTGGTGTGCACCACGGAGTCCAGGGTGTGCAGCTGGCCTCGACGGCGATCGTGGCGGCAATGCGACGACAGGCGATGCCCGCCAGCGTGCAGAGCCTTCCGACGAACCTGCACAACCAGGACATCGTCCCGTTCGGCACGCAGGCCGCGCAGAACGCGTGGGAGACCGCGCGGTTGCTGCGGCACCTGCAGGGCGGGCTGGCGGTCGCGTTGCGGCAGGCCGTGTACCTGCGCGCCGGCCGGCCGACCGCGCCGTTCTGCACCGGCCTCGCCGACCGGCTGGCCGAAGCGATCCCGCCGATCGAGCAGGACCGGCCGCTGGACGGAGACGTGCGCCTGGCCGCCGACGTCGTGGACGCCTACCTCGCCGGGAGCTGGATGGCTGAGACCGGTGACTCCGCGGGTTCCTGGACGTGAGATTCGGCCTCGGCGTGCTGTCGCTGCTTCCCGGCGGCGTCACAACCACAGCGTGGGACGAAGGTCTCTGAGCCGCAACCGACCGTGGAGGTCTGGCATGAACGTGACAGTGAACGGCGCTACCCAGGTGGACAAGCGGATCCGGTTGACGCCCGAAATCCTCGACTACGTCCTCAGCTGCTCCGAGCAGCCGGTGCCGGTGCAGCAGTGGCTGATCGACACCACGACCGCGCTCGGGCAGGTCGCCGAGATGCAGATCGCCCACGAGCAGGCGGTCCTGTTCACCCTCCTCGCCGCTGCGAGCAAAGCGCGCCGGATCGTCGAGGTCGGCACCTTCACCGGGTACTCCGCGCTCGCCTTCGCCAGAGGCATGCCCGCGGACGGCACCATCGACACCTACGACATCACCGACAGGTGGTCCTCGACCGCGCGCCGGGCCTGGCAGGAGGCCGGGTTCGCCGGCCGCATCCGCCAGCACATCGGCCCGGCCGCCGAACTGCTCGACCTGCTGCCCCCAGAGCCGACCGTGGACCTCGTGTTCATCGACGCGGACAAGGTCAGCTACATCGGGTACTGGGAGCAGCTGCTGCCGCGGGTCGTCGACAACGGACTGATCATCGCCGACAACGTGCTGTACGCCGGCGAGGCGACGAGCGTCCACGCCGAGGGCAACGCCGCGGCGATCCGCGCGTTCAACGCGCACGTGCAGGCCGACGACCGGGTGCAGGCGGTCATGCTGCCGCTGGCAGACGGGTTGACCATCGCGCGCAAACTGCCCGCCGGGTACGGGCGGTGAGCCGCAGCGGTGATGTGAGCCCGGCGGAGAAGATCCGGGAAACCGCCCGCCTGACCGCGGGCGAAAAGCGCACCTGCGTCGTTGCGTTCGCCGCGAAAAGACGAGCCCGAGAGGCTCACGGCGTTGCGGCCTGCATGGGCTCCCGGACCAGCGATGTCCGCCTGCGCAACGGAATTCCCACCTCATCCACATCCAGATGAGTCCTCGGCCCGACAACGCCGGTGCTGGTCTCACCGACAACGACGATCAACTTGTCGATCATGTCCGGAAGGCCGGTCGGCAGCATGTCCAGCACCTCGGCCCGCAGGTCGATCGGATTCGCGACGAGGTCATCTCGGATCGCGACCAACCGCGACAGCATCGCGGCCGTGAAGTCGGACTGCGTGACCGCTCCACGGCTCACCAGGAAGAACTCGTCGAACAGAGCGCGTTCAGCGTCCGTGACACCGTTGCCGGCGCGGCCTCCGTGGCCTTTGAACAGCGAGGCCCCCTCGGGCACCAGCATCTGTGCCACGGTCATGTGCACCAAGCGGTTGCGTTTGAGCGCTCGTTTGAGCACGCCGTCGCGGGGCGGGTTCAGCCTGCCGAGCAGGTGGGCGACCCACTCGTAGTCGCGGGCCCACAAGCCGCTGAAGGCCGGATGCTTCACGGCCATCCGCGGACGGATGGACCGGGCGTAGACCTCCGGGGTGCAGCTGCCGGCGTAGAGCAGCAGGGCGCTGTAACAGTCGTACCACCACGCCGCTCGTGCCGTGTCGGCCTCGGACAGGCTGCCGGTTCCGCCTGAGCCGGCGAGCACGTCCGCGAGCATGCGCCACACACCGAACGTCACGTGGTGGCCGATCATCCAGCGGTGGAACGCTCGATCTGAACCGTCGGCCGCCACTCTCGCGACAGGCGCGGACAACGTCGGCTCCGCCGCCGAGCCGGGGTCCGCGACCTCGATCACGTCCGGCTCGACCAGCGACTGGCCGGGCATCGGCAGACGCAGGACATCAAGTCCGAACGGTCGCTCCGACGCGGTCGTCATCTCGCTTCCCGAGGCCCACAAGACGGGTTCTCGGCGAACGGATCACCGACGCACCGACGCCCGGAGAGGAGAAACATGCTTCGTGCGCACATAGTCAATCGCCTTCTTGGCCCGATGGCGTGTCATGAGTGGAGAACCGCGGAACTCGGCGTGACCTTGCGATAACCGGTCTCGCATCCCCCAGCGCCACCGACCGGTCCGCGCATCGTGAGGACCTCCCATGGCCGCCGGTGAGTAATCGAAACCTGCTGTGCGGCAACGGCGGAAGAGCGCGTTCCACCGTCCGGGACGGCGGCGGGCCGTGACCGCCGCTCCGGGTTCCGGAACGGCAGACCGTACACAGTGGACCGCTC
>NZ_JYJG01000345.1 GCF_000955955.1 Lentzea aerocolonigenes | reverse complement strand
ACCGTACACAGTGGACCGCTCTCCGGCGCACCTCCCTCAGCGGCAGCGGGTGTGGGCCGTAGAGGAAGACAAGTGTGCGCCCAATACCCCAGTCGTCCTCTTTTCCTTGGGACCAACAAGATTGTTCGCCAGGCTGTGCGCCACGTCGTGTTCGCAGGACGCGTTCATGATCTTTCTGAGAGGAACAGCATGGTGAAGAAGTTGGTCGCCGGCGCCGCACTTCTGTGCGCGTCGCTGGTGGTGGCCGCTCCGGCCGCTCACGCCGCATCGTTCGCGGGCGTCTACCCCAACCACAACGCGGCGGTCAAAGCCTGCAAGCAGGGTGTCGCGCAGGGCCGCTGGTACGACACGTGCAGGTACCAGGGCTACCGCAACTCCGCGCAGGTCGGTCTCTGGGTCCAGCCCAGGTAGTTCCCTCCACCACACCGCTGATCGCCTCGCCTGCGGCCGTGTCCGAGCCGGTTCGGCTCGGACACGGCATGCGATGACCACCTCGGAGGGTCTTCGTGATCGGGTCTGTGCAAGACCTGCACATCGAGTGGCTGGACGATCCCGCGACGTTCTTCCGCCGCCACGCCGAGGCACTGGCGGCCATCGGCGCCAGTGCCTTCGCCCAGCCCGCACCGGTGATGAGACACCAGGTGGCTGACCGGTTCGACAAGGCGACTCTGGCCCAGATCCTGCGCGTCGGCGGCGAGATCGTGGGCTTCGGTCTGTTCGACCGGCTGGACATCCCGGAACGGGAGTCGGGGCTGTGGATCGTCGAGGGCCGGGCGATCGCACCCGCCCATCAGCGAGGCGGGCTGGGAACGCGCTGCTTCCGCGAGTTCGTGGACACAACCGGGGCGAACGCCGTCGCCACCGTCACCCGCAACCCGGCGATCTGCCGGATGATGGCGGCCGAGTTCCGCACGGTGCTGCCGGACCTGACGTCCGACCGTCCACTGCGGACACTCCGCGATCCCGAGGTGGCCACAGCCGTCCGCCGTTATGCCGCACATCTCGGCATCGACGTCGCGGAGCCGCCGTTCCTCCGCAACCGCTACCCGGGCGGGCTGTACGGAGTGCGCGACCCCGGCCTGCGCATGCCTTTGCCGGAGATCAGCCGTGATCCGTCGTGCGGGGTCATCACCGTGGGAGTGGGGCGCAAACCTCTGCGGGTGGACGACTGAAGTGATCTCACCAGGACCGGGTGTCCACACCAGGAAACCTTCGTGGCCACCGGTCAGGACGGCGAGGCTCTTCCCGACCACGTCGGCCAGTCCGGCCGTGATGCGGCGCAGGAACGGCGAGCTCGCCGATCCGATCGCCGGCCGGATCCCCGCCGTCCCGGACCGCAGGTCCGCCCAGCCCTCCTCGCCGATCCGATACGCCCGCCTCATGCCGGCTTCGACCGCGAGGAACGAGTTGACGTTGGCGATCCATCCGCCGGTCGGGCGGTTCCCAG
>NZ_JYJG01000344.1 GCF_000955955.1 Lentzea aerocolonigenes | reverse complement strand
GTGCCGCACCCGAACACCGCGATCGGGGTGTCCCCGCAGACGTGCCCGGCCGGCGCCGCGACGTCCTCGGTGCCACGACCGCCGGTTCTGGACCTCACAGGTCGGCGGTGCGTTCGCGCAGAGATCCTGCCCGAATGGCCCCGAAAGACCGGGTGGAGTCGAGAACCTCCGGGGATGGGACGAGCATCCTCGTCGGACCTCGTGAACGTCCGACGGCCTGGAGGAGTCTCGATGATCAGCTGGGACCGGTGCGGCGACTCCACCTACGTCGGAGTGCTGAGCAGGTACGAGATCGAGGTGCTGCGCAGCTACACCGACGGGCTCGTCTCGTTGCTGGACCACCACCTCGGCCTGTTCGACACGACGCCGGGCGGGTGGTCCTGGCCGCATCCCGCGCTGTGCCGCGACGCGAGGGTCACCGCGATCCTGCGGGCCGAGATCGGCGAACAGGAACCCGACTGGGTCTACTCCGTCTCGGCAGCCGCGTGCATGCGAGACGTCTCGTTCCACGCTCGCCTCATGGCGTGCGCGCTGTCGTCCTCCACCGGCGTCGTCCACCTCGCTTCACGGGCGGAAGCGGAAGCATGGTTGCGTTGCATCCGGCTCGTCCTCGTCACCGTCACCGCGGTGGCGGACGAACGGGGAGAGGTCCGCGGCAAGGCCTGTGAGCCGACCGTGTCCTGGCTGACCGAGGTGTCGGCCGGGCTCAGCGCGGTGCTGGACGACACCACCAGCCCGACGATGACGGCTGATCGCTGACGCACACCACCGCGCGCTCCGGCGGATCTCTCCTTCTGCTGTCCTCTGTGGACTGTCGGCTCTCTTCGCTTGAGACGACCGCGACGACCTCGGCTCCGGAGAGCGTTCCGATCAACGACAGGGCGTCGCCCAGCAGGTCCAGGTCCACCAACGCCAGATCGGGCCGGTCCACGGCCGGCACCCGTTCCGCCGCACGGACGGAGCGAGCTCTGCGCACCGATGCCCTGCGGAGGACGGACAGTTCCGTCAGCCCGCCTCCACGGTCCTGGTGACATCGTTCACCCAGAACAATGTCCGAAGTGGACTAGA
>NZ_JYJG01000343.1 GCF_000955955.1 Lentzea aerocolonigenes | reverse complement strand
GGTGCAGATCATCAAGGCCGTCCTGCTGGTCCTGTCGGTCTCGCTGCTGACGATCTTCCTGATCGGCAAGTTCGGCTTCGACTTCTCCGCGATGCTCGACCGCGCGACCCAGAAGTCGCCGCTGGGCGAGGCCGTCCTCTCCCCCGGTGTGAAGTACGGCGCATCGGGACTGACGAAGCTCGACTTCCTGTCCCTGGCCCTGGCCCTGGTGCTGGGCACCGCTTCGCTGCCGCACGTGCTGATGCGCTTCTACACCGTGCCGAACGCCAAGGAAGCCCGTAAGTCCGTCGTCTGGGCCACCTGGATGATGGCGATCTTCTACTCGTGCACCCTGGTCATCGGCTTCGGCGCGATGGCCCTGGTCGGCACCGACAAGATCACCGGCGCTCCTGGCGGCGAGAACTCCGCCGCTCCGCTGCTCGCGTTCCAGGTCGGTGGCACGGTGCTGCTCGGCATCGTCTGCGCCGTGGCGTTCGCCACGATCCTCGCGGTCGTCGCCGGTCTTACGTTGACGGCGTCCGCTTCGTTCGCCCACGACGTGTACGCGAACGTCATCAAGCACGGCGAGGCCGATCCGCGCGACGAGGTCCGGGTCGCCCGCATCACCGCGGTGTGCGTCGGCGTGCTCGCGATCGTCGGCGGCATCGCGGCCAACGGTCAGAACGTTGCCTTCTTGGTCGCTCTGGCCTTCGCTCTGGCGGCTTCCGCGAACCTGCCGACGTTGCTCTACTCCATGTTCTGGAAGCGCTTCAACACGCGCGGCACCCTGTGGAGCATCTACGGCGGTCTCACGTCGTGCGTGCTGCTCATCGTGTTCTCGCCCGCCATCTCGGGCGCGAAGTCGTCGGTGTTCCCGGACGCGGACTTCGCGTTCTTCCCGCTCTCGAACCCCGGCATCGTGTCGATTCCGCTGTCGTTCCTGGCCGGGTTCCTGGGCACGATCCTGAGCAAGGAACCCGCGGACCCCGCCAAGCAGAGCGAGATGGAGGTCCGCGGGCTGACCGGCATCGGGTCAGGCCTGCGCTAGCAGTTCCTCTACAGCTTTGTTGAACACGTCAACGCGTTCCAGGTTCGGCATGTGGGCGGCTCCGTCGACCACGACCAGCGCCGAACCCGGGACGCGTTCGTGCATGTACTCGGCGTCCGAGACGGGCGTGAACTCGTCGTCACTGCCGACCACGACCAACGTGGGCACGGTGATCGTGCCGAGCAGTTCGGTGTAGTCGGGCCGCTCGGCACGCCCTCGCAACGCCGCCGCCGCGCCTTCCGCCGGGGCGTTGTTCATCATCCGCGACACGTGCTCGGAGACGGGCCCGGCGTTGTGCCGCGCCACCATCTTCCACAGCACCTCGCCGGCATAACCGGCCATGCCCTCGCGCAGCAGCCGGTCGGCCATGTCGTTGCGGATCACGCGGCCCTGCGGGGTCTCGGCCTGGGCGAACGTGTCAGCCAGGATCAGGCCGCGGGTGCGTTCGCCGTACAGCCGCTGGAACTCCAGCACGATCTGCCCGCCCATCGACAGGCCGCCGAGCACGAACCGCTCGACGTTCAGGTGATCGAGCAGTGCGGCGACGTCCCCGGCGAACGCCGACAGCGGCGTCACGCCGGGAACGACCGTGGATTCACCGTAGCCGCGCAGATCGGCGGCGATCACGCGCCAGCCGGAGCCGCGGAAGTGCTCCAGCTGCGGCTGCCACATCGAGCGGTCGAACGGGTGGCCGTGCACGAGGACCAGCACGTCGTCGCCGGAGCCTGTGTCGTCATATCCGATGGTGATGCCGTTGACGGTCGCGGTGCTCATGCAGCCGACCGTAACGACTCACGCCCTCGCTGTGGACCGAATTGCCTTGCTCAGCCTGGAAGCGGCGTCCTCACCGGTGTACTTGAAGCCGAGCGTGGGCTCGGTCAGTTCCAGCTCCAGCAGCAGCGGCTCTCCATCAGCACCCGACACGACGTCCACGCGGGCGTAGAGGAAGTCCTTGCGGTCCAACGAGAGCAGCGCGGCCGCCTCGTCCAGCACACGGTCCGCGAGCGAGCGCTGGGCCTCGGTCGGCTCGATGCCGCGCAGCTTCTCCTCGACGTACAGCCCGGACTCCGACTCGGCCAGGCCCTGCGCCAACATCGGTCCTTTGTGGAACGAGTGGGAGTACTCGCCGGCGAAGAACACCAGCGCGGTCTCGCCATGAGCGTCCACACTGGACTGGTACGGCTGCACGAGCGCTTTGACGCCAAGGGCTTCGAAGTGCGCCTGAGCCTCGGCGTGGTCGGTGAACCGTCCGGCACCCCGGGAGCCCGCACCGATCGCGGGCTTCACCACGAACTCGCCGTCCGGGAACGACGGCTTCTCCCCCGGCTCCACCACGGCGGTGGGCACGACGGCGAGACCACGCGCGGCCAGCTCGACCAGATAGGACTTGTCGGTGTTCCAGCGCACGACCGAAACCGGGTTCGCCAGCGCGGGCACGGTTTCGCACCACGCCAGGAAGTCGTCGGGCCGCTCGGTGTAGTCCCAAGTGGCGCGCAGCACCACGAGGTCGGCGTCGACCGGCGATCCCCACGGCTGCCACGAGACGTCCACGCCGTCGCGTTGCAGCGCGGAGATCAGCGCGTCCTCGTCGCCGTCACCGGAAGGCAGTGCGGCGCAGGACGCGAGCACGACCTTCATGACTGCATCTTGGCCATCTTGCGGCGGTGCGCGGGGCCGATCTTGGTGGCCGCGGTGGTCTCGCGGTCCCATTCGGCCTGCTCGACGTTGTCGACCGCCTCGACGGCCTTGGTGGCGGCCTCGACGTCCTTGGCCATCACGTCGCCCATGGCGCCGTCCGCGCCGACCAGCACGATCCGCGCGCCGGAACGGCCGATCGGTTCCACGACGGCCCTGACCGCGGTGCCCGGCTTGCCGTGGGCCTGCACGAACTCGGCGATGCGCTTCTGAGTGGTTTGATCAGACACCCCCACACTGTAAAACCAGCGAGTAGGTTCGGTCGGGTGACCACCGACACGCTCGCGTCGTTCCTCTCGTGGTACTTCGACCACCACCCCGCCCACGCGGCGCAGGTCGGCTCACTCGATCACTACTCGACGTTCGGGGACTTCACGGCCAGCGCGTTCGAGCAGCGGGCCAGGGACAAGGGCGAGTGGCTCGCACGGCTGGAGGCGTTGCCGCGCTCGGTGGACCGCGATCTGGCGCTGTCGGTGCTGCGTGGCGCGCTCGCGATGGAGACGTGGCCGTCGTGGCGGCGCGACCCGCACGAGTACTCGGGGATGGTCTTCTTCGGACTGCTCTCGCCGTTCCTGCACCGGCTGCTGTCAGAGGAGGAACTGGTCGCGGCCGCGATCGCGAAGCTGCGCGAGGTGCCGTCGGTGTTCGCCGCGGCGGAAGCGAACCTCGACGCGTCGCTGGCGTCGCCGCTCGTGGTGCAGCGGGCGATGGAGCAGGTGCGGACGGGCCGGTCGTTCGTGCTCGACTCGCTGCCGCTGGAGGTGCGGTCAGCGGAACTCCGCGCGCAACTGGTCGAGGCCGCCGGTCCCGCCGCCGAGGCGTTCGACCGGCACGCGGCGTTCTTGCAGGACCTCGGTCTGCGGGCGAGCGGCGACTGGCGGATGGGCGAGAAGCTCTACTCGACGTTGTTGCAGGACAAGGAAATGCTCGGCTACGGCGCGCCCGAGCTGCACCAGCGCGGCCAGGACGCCTACGCGTCGCTCGAGGCCGAGCTGATCGAACTCGCGGGCTCGCCGGACTGGCGCACGGTCATGAGCTCGCTGCAGGACGACCACCCGCCCACGCTGGAGGCGATGCGCGCGGAGTACGAGGCGGAGACTTCCCGGGCCCGTGCGGCCTTGGTCGAGCACTCGCTCGTGACGCTGCCCGAGGGCGAGGAGTGCCGCGTGGTGCCGTCGCCGCTGTTCCACCGCGCGATCATGTCCGTGGCGAGCTACCTCGGCCCGCCGCCGCTGACGTCACGACGGGCGGGCTACTTCTTCGTGCCGTTCACGCCTGACGGCGCTTCAGACGAGCAGGTCACGCACCGCCTGCGCACCAACGCGCGCCCGCAACTGCCGACGATCTCCGTGCACGAGGCCTACCCCGGCCACCACTGGCACGCGGCGTGGGTGGCGACGCAGGGTGACGCGCACCCGTTGCGGAAGGTGTTCCGGACGTCGTACTTCGCCGAGGGCTGGGCGTTGTACTCGGAGAAGCTGCTGCGCTCGGTCGGCTACTACACGACGCGCGCCTCGTTGATGGGGCACGTCGAGGCGCGGCTGTTCCGGGCGGCCCGGATGGTCGTCGACACGGCGCTGCACTGCGGTGACATGACGCCGGCCGAAGCCGAGTCGTTCATGGTGGCGCGCACGGCATTGACCCCGGGAACCGCTGTCGGCGAGGTGAAGCGGTACTGCGCGTGGCCGACGCAGGCGCCGTCGTACCTGACGGGCGCGTTGGAGATCGACCTGATCCGCGAGGAGTACCTGGCCGCGGAGCTGGGCTCGTTGCGCGACTTCCACGACCGGATCGCCGGCTCTGGCGCGCTCCCGCTCGGACTCGCCCGCCGCGTGGCGCTCGGCGAGGACTGACGGGAGGCTGTCCCAGGGGGGTGGAAGCGGGAACAACGTCGTCGCAGCTCGGGTTGACGGGGTTGAGTCGATCTAGGAGGACAGATGCCCAAGGCAGTGATGGTGCGTTCGGCCGGCGGCCCGGAGGTGCTGGAGTACTCCGACGTGCCGTCACCCGTGCCCGGTGACGGCGAACTGCTGGTGCGAGTGGGCGCGGCGGGCGTCAACTACATCGACACCTACCAGCGCAGCGGCCAGTACGCGATTCCGCTGCCCACGGCCCTGGGCCTCGAGGGCGCGGGCGAGGTCGTCGTCTCGAACTCCCCGGACTTCGCCGTCGGTGACCGCGTGGCGTGGATGACCGTGCTGGGCAGCTACGCGTCCGAGGTCGTGGTGCCGGCCGCGGCCGCGGTGCGGGTGCCGGACGGGTTGGACGTGGAACTGGCCGCGGCTTCGCTGTTGCAGGGGATCACCGCGCACTACCTGACGCACTCGACGCATGCCGTGAAGGAAGGCGACCGGGTGCTGGTGCACGCGGCCGCCGGTGGCGTCGGGTTGCTGCTGACACAGTGGTCGAAGGCTCGCGGCGCTCACGTCGTCGCGACTGTGTCCACCGATGAGAAGGAAGCGCTCGCTCGCGAAGCCGGCGCCGATGAGGTGCTGCGGTACGGGGACTTCGCGTCGCAGATCGAGAAGGTCGACGTCGTGTACGACGGCGTGGGCCGCGACACGTTCGACCAGTCGCTGGCTTCCTTGAAGCCGCGCGGTCTGCTGGCGCTGTTCGGCGCGTCGTCGGGCCCGGTGCCGCCGGTGGACCCGCAGCGCTTGAACGCCGCCGGCTCGGTGTTCCTGACCCGGCCGTCGACCGGGGCGTACCTGCTGGACCGCGCCGAGTACGACTGGCGGGCCGCGGACCTGTTCGGCGCGATCGTGGACGGGACGCTGAACATCCGGATCGGCGGCCGGTACAAGCTGGAAGAGGCCGCCCAGGCGCACACGGACCTGCAGTCGCGCCGCACCACCGGAAAGCTGCTGCTCCTGCCGTGACTTCTTTATAGGACGGCCCCCGACCAAGCGCTGGTCGGGGGCCGTTTTTGCGTCTGCGGGTCAGGCGGCGGGGGTGACCTTCACGCCGTCGATCACGAAGACGAGAGTCTCGTTCGCCTTGATGCCGTTGGTGCCCTGGCCGTAACCCTTGGCCGGCGGCACGATCAGCAGCCGCCGCCCCTTCTCCTTGAGCCCGACGATCCCTTCGTTCCAGCCGTCGATGACCGGCGCCTGTCCGACGTTCTCGACGTCGAACGGCTCGCCGCGCTCGAAGGAGCTGTCCAGCACCTTCTTGTTGGAGAAGGTCGTGAGCTGGTAGTTGACCGTGGCCGTCGTGCCCGTCTTCACCTCGGCGCCGGTGCCCGCCACCAGGTCCTTGATGATGAGCTCGTCGGTGGGCTTGCAGGCGGGGATCTCGACCTTGGGGGCCTTGCCGAAGTCACCCGTGACCTTGAAGTCGTCGGCCTTGCACGGGGCGGTCGGAGCGCCGGAGGAGGCGGTCGAGGGCTCTGCCGAGTTGCCGCAGCCGGACAGGGTGGTGGCAGCGGCTAGCGCCAGGGACGCGATGAGCAGGACGTTGCGCATGGTGGGTGAGGGTATTCGGGTGGGTGTTAGCGGGGTGTAGCAGGGCGGTTGCGCTGGCCGAGCGGGTCGGCTTGCGTAGGTGGGCGCGCGTGTCGCAGACGAGCTATGAGTTCAGGATGATTTCCTTCAACTCCGCCAGAGTCTGGATCCGATAGCTGGCCCCGGAGAAGTCCTGTCCTTTGGTGAATTCATTGTGGACGACGGCGCAGTCGACACCGGCCGCGACCGCCGAGCGCAGCCCCCGGGCCGAATCCTCGACGACCAGAGTTTCCTCCCTGCTCGCCCCCAGCCGATCCAGGCCGGTCAGGTACGGCTCCGGGTGCGGCTTGGCGAGCGTGTAGTCCTCGCGCGCAAGAACGAAGTCCATGAACTGAGTGATCCGGCGCTTCTCGTGGATGATGTCGAAATCCGCGCGCTTCGCGGTGGTCACGATGGCCATGCGGGCGAACTTCGACAGTTCGGCCAGGGTTTCGACGACGCCTTCGATCTCGATCGACTCGGTTCGCAGGTACTCCTGGTAGTAGGCGTCCCGGACCGCGCGCTGCCTGCCGATGGTCTGCTCGTCGACACCTGCTGCCTTGGCCTGGGCCCAGGTCCCCAGTCCCTGGCCCATGTCGCTGAGGTACTGATCCTCGTCCAGGACCACGCCGATCTCGGCGAGAGCGCGTGCTCCCGCCTGGAAGTACCAGAATTCGGTGTCCACCAGAACGCCGTCGTGATCGAACAGTATGTAGCGCTTCACTGCCCTCGCCCTCCTCGATCACGATAGCAGGGCCGAGCTCGCCTTCGGCTTCATGTCGGGCAGGCGAAAGCCAATTCGCGTGAACTGGTTAACACGAATTCGAGTGGCGTGTGGAGCAGGTTCCGTCTCGGTCTGCGGGTCGGGTCGAGCCACGCGGGCGCGTAGAAGACCGGTATCCCGGCCGCCATCTTCACTTCCCATTCACTGTGGTGAATCAGCGTGTGGTGCTGACGGCAGAGCAGCACCGCGTTCTCGACCGAAGTCTCGCCGCCGTCTGCCCAGTGATGAATATGGTGGCCATCGCAATGCCGTGGCGGCCGAGTGCAGCCCGGGAAGGCGCAGCCTCGGTCCCTCGCAACGAGGACTCGACGAATTCCGGCCGGGAAGCTGCGGGCTTTGCGGCCAATGTTCATCGGCTGCGACTTCTCGCCGAGCACCAGCGGGATGATGCCGGCGTTGCAGGCGAGCTGGCGGACCTGCTCGACCGGGACACG
>NZ_JYJG01000342.1 GCF_000955955.1 Lentzea aerocolonigenes | reverse complement strand
CGGCGCGCAGCACCAGGTTGACCAGCTCGGCGAAGGCGTCACCCTCGCGTTCGGAGCGCGAACGCAGGTCCGGGCCCTCGGCGGTCTCCGGGCGGGGTTTGGCCAGCGGGTCGAGTGCCGCTTCGTAGGCCATGCCACTGACGGTGTCGAGCAGCATCTCGACCTTGAGCTGGCCGGATTTCTTCCAGGTCTTCCTGTGCTGGTTGACCAACGGCACGGGCTCGGGATCGCGAGGCTCCGGATCGTTCTGGTAGAGCAGGTACGCCAGCTCCTTGCCGAACTTCGGCACCGCGCTCGGCACGTGCTCGCGAGCGAAGTCCACCATCGCGGCCTCGGCCTCAGCAGGCAGATGCTCCATCGCCTTCGCGAGCGCCGCGACATGCTCGACCGACAACGCCCCCTCCGCCACCGCCGCGGCGGTCACCGGCAGCTCGGGGGCGAGTTCGCTGCCGGTCGGAGTGATCTCGCTGTTCAACAGCGCGGCGTTCGCGACCCATTGCCGAGCCTCACGAAGATCCCAGCGAACAGCATCACGCAACACGTTCGCCAAATCCCTGTAGCCAAGCTCAGCTGCCGCCCCACGCCGATCCAACTCGGCAATTACACGCATCTTTTCGTTATCACGGATCCGACTCTCCCTCTCCAAGTCGACAAAGCTGCGCAGCAGCTCGTCGGTGGGGATAAGTCGGGTTTCGCTCACGTGTTCTAATCTACCGCAAGATCGCAACATAAAAGCAGCTCAGCCCGCACACCATCGAGTGAACCCAGGATTGTGGCGATGCGAAGCGAGCCGTCCGAGCTCATGCAAACCAAAGAAGCGGTGATGACGTGCCCAGCTCGGCGA
>NZ_JYJG01000341.1 GCF_000955955.1 Lentzea aerocolonigenes | reverse complement strand
CCTGCGCGCCCACGCCGGAAGGCGACGCAACCGCACTGGCGACCCCTCCGCTGGAACGTGACATGCCAGCGCAAGCCGACCACCGCATGGCCAACGAACGCCCCTCGCAACCCGACCCGCTCGCACGGAACACGCCCAGCCGACGACCCGCCAACCGGACCAGCGCGAGGCCTCCACACCGAGCCATGCCACCCCGTGTGGGTGCGTGTGGGTGGCCGAGTCACCCTCATCCGACACGTTCGGGGCCACCGGCGACACGCCGTCACCGAAGCGCACGAGTACAGCCCGGCGACTGCGCCCAAGGGCGGTTATTCCGGTCGTAAATGTCGCACGAATAGCAGCTTCCTTATCTTTTGACCGACGCGTACAGTAACTCCGCGCACTTGATCGGACACCGACCGCATTCGTCCGTTCGGGTAGCGGCCGATGAGGTGACCCAGGAGGTGGGACGAGTGTCCGCGGAGGCCGGAGGCATCCGCAGCAACCTGCTCCAGGAGTTGTTTTGGACTCGGACCGGGTTGCTCCTCCTCATACTCGTGGTGACGTCGGGGACGAGCATCGCCATTTCCAGTCAAATGGATTCCGGCACAGCTAGAAACCTCCTGACCGCGCTGGGTACGGGCACGCTCATATCGGCGGTGGTGAGCTTCACGCAGACGTTGATCACTTCGAAAGCCGCGCAGAAGGCCCTGCTCACGCCGGTCATCGAGGAGAGCCGAAAGGCGCTGAGAGAACTCACGCAGGAGTACCGGGCGTTGGACCGGGAGTTTTTCCCGAGTCACGTGTTCGAGCCGACGGCCACGCCCGATCCCGAGTTCAACCAGCTCATGATGCAGGACCTGGAGCGGACGCGGCTGTACTGCTTCCGCGGGTTCGCCGGGCGGTACGCGGCTGGAAGAGTGCTGCTCAGCCAGACCGAGTGCGAGCTCAAGGCGGTGCTGGCGGATCCGCGGGACGACAACGCGATCAGCGGGCGCGCGCGGTACCTGCTTCGCAACGAAGGAGCGGACGGCGACTACGACGAGATCCAGACGAGGCTGAAAGAACAGATCAGCATCGGACTGGTCGGTCTCTACGCGGCACGAAGCCGGTGCAGCAGGATCGACGTCACGATCGTTTCCGATCCGCCACTCGACAGACTTGAGCTGTTCGACGACTCGGTCTGGATGACGCTCTACAGCAACACCGCCGGAGTGCTGAGGCCATATCCCAGGACGCTCAGGTTCACCGAGAGCTCGTTCCTGTACGCGAAGGAGCGCGCGGAGTTCCTGCGGATCAGCAACTCCAAGGCCGGATACCACTTCGTCATCACGCCGGGGACGACGAGAAACGACTTCCTCGCGCTGTACGAGAAGATCACCGGCGAAACACTCGAACAAGACGGTTTCAAGGAGCTGGAAGCCAAGTTCCACGCTTTCCGTCGCGAATTCTCCGCTTCCGCTCAGTTGAGGAGCTGATCGATCTTGCTAGCCGAGTTCACCGGGTTGTCCGCGCTCGAGGAGCTCGCCGCTCGGGTGAAGTGCGCCGAATTTCCCGTGGTGGACCACTGGACCGACGTCGGCGAGTGGTTCCGCGAGTGGGCGGCCCGGCCGGAGCTGCGCAAAGAGCTCAGGGCGTACATCGACGGGCTCACGCCTCAGCAGGCGACGTGGGTGATCGCGCACTCCCGGGAGACGACGACGCATTTCGCGTGGTGCCTCCGTGACGAGGAAGACGAGCCGTTCACGTTCTGGCTGCACGAGTACAAGCCGCTGACGGACTGGCGCGCCGGGTACGCGGACTCGGTCCACAACCACCGGTACCACTTCTGCACCACGATCCTGAGCGGCGCGTACCTGCACGAACGCTTCGACGCCCGGCTCGGTGTCGGTGGGCGCACGGTCATCAACACCGAGCTCACGAACCGCACTCAGTGCACCGAGGGCACCACGGGCACGTTGCTCGCGCACGAGTTCCACCGCATCCCGCGTGCCGCTGACGGGACGATGACGTTCCTGGTGAAGTCACGTGCCGTCACGCCGTGGAGCCTCAGCTACGACCCGGACACCGGGCTCAGCCACCGGCACGTGCCGGTCGAGGACCGCTTGGAGGATCTGACGAACCACCTGTGAAGCCTCACTGAGGCCGTCGCAACACGCCTACCATCAGCCCACCTGGTCGGGAGGGCTGATGATGCGTACGCGCACAACGATTCCGAGATCTGTCATCGCGGACGTGGAGCAGCGCGTGAGGCGGCTGTGCGAGGACCTCGCCGCGAAACTGCAGTTCCACGGGTGGCACCACGTGAGCTTCGTCCGCGACAAGGCGGTGCACTTCGCCAGGCGCAACGGCGCCGCGGAGGACATCTGCGAGGTCGCCGCGCTCGTGCACGACCTCAACTACATGGTCCGCCGCAACTCCCTGCCCACCGACGGCGAGGCGCTGCGCCGCAAGACGTTGTTCGTCGCGGGTGTCTGCATCGGCGACATCGAGTGGATCGAACGCATCGTCATCGAGGCGGAGATGCGCACCCGCCACCGCGACATCTCGCTGGAGGCCCAGGCGCTCTCGGACGCGGACACGCTGTTCAAGGCCCTGCCGGTCACGCCGGTCGTCCTCGCGCACAAGTACCTGCAGGAGAACGGCATCACGCTGCGGGAGCTCGCGCACAAGATCGTGGGCGAGCAGGTGGGCAAGGCCGACGACGGGTACTACTTCTACGATGCGGAGGCAGCCGCGACCTACACCAAGTGGGCCGAGACGAACCTGTCGCTGTGGAAGTGCATCGTTGAGTCCCTCGACGACCCGTGCGTCGAGGACCTGTTGACCAAGGTGGCGTCCTGAGCACGTTCTTCATCAAAAGCGGCGAGTCGATGGCCGCCGGCGACTACGACCCGCGAGCTGCCGTCGTCATCTGGCACGAGGTGCTCAACGAGGTGTGGGAGCCGCAGCCAGAGGATGCCGTCTTCGCGCTGCCGGACGCTCTCGTCGCACAGCTCGTCGAGGCCCACCCCGCGCGCATGCACGACGTCGCACTGAGCTGGGCACCGCACGTCGACTGGGGCTTCCACGAGGCGTTCGCGCACCTCAGCGAGCTCTCGCAGCTCGCACGCACGGCAGTGGCGAACGGCGAGACGGTCTACCTGGAAGTCACCGAGCCGGCGTCAGCCCAGCCTTCTGCTGAGTAGGCATCTGCACACCAATCGCCGTGAGCGCGAGTTCACGGGCCGCGCGGCGTGCGGTGAGCACGGCGAGATGGGCGTGCACGGTCGCACCAGCACTGAGCGACGCGTACGCGGCCTCCGCAGCCTCCCAGATCTCCAGATTCGTCACCTGACCACCGAAGCGGAGGGTCAGCTCGGCGATCGCCTGACGAAGTTGAACATCCGGGTTCGGCATATCAACAAAAACGCACACACGCCGCTTTTGGTTCAGTTGCCCGGTCGGACTCGAAGATCCGCACCGCCGTGCAGCGTGTACGCGAGCCCCATGACGTTGCCGCGGCCCAGCATCTCCCACCGGGTGAGCCGCAACGCCTCGCCGGCGCTGAACCCCGCCGCCAGCCGCGCGAGCAGCATGCCGGTCACCCAGCCCGCCATGTCCTGCGGCACAGCGACTTCCGGGCTGATCACGGCAGACGCGCCGCCGTCGATGAACGCCCGCACCAAGCCGGGCATCGGCGACGTGCCCACCACGACCGGCTTGCGCGACGGCCAGTGCGGACGCGGCCACACGCCCTCGCGGTCCCAGCGTTCGATTTCTTCAAGATCGAGGAAACCCTCGCGGAAATGCAGGTGCACGACGTCCATGACGTCGCCGGCCAACGCCCGCCCCAGCTCCGACGGGCTGACATAGGCAGACGTCACGACCTCAGGCGGAAGCATCGACATCAGCTCGGTCACGTGCCGCTCGGTCAACGCCCGGTCCATGCCGTGATCGACCGCCATCGACACCTCGAACGGCCGCGGCCGCACCGACACGAACGGCACCAACGGCCCGACCGGCTGCTCCAGCACGGCCGACAGACCCCAGAAACCGAAGGGGCACAACACATTGCCGCTGTGATCGGACACCGGGCAGTGCGCGGGCACCTCTCCCCCGGCGCCGAACGGCCCGAACTGCCCCACCGACGCGCACAGCCGGTACGGCCCGTCGTTCAACGGCAGGTCGTAGATCAACGACCACGGCACCGAGCTGTCAGCCACCGAGGCGATCATCAGCCCGGCCGGACGAGCCCGCCCCAGCCGTCGAACCCGATCGGCCAGGGCATCCGACCCGAACAGCCGCGAGTACAGCGCCGATCCCTGCCGTGCCAACGCCGCCAGGTCCTCGCAGAACGACGGGAAGTCCTTGCCGTACCAGGGATCCAGCCCCGAAGCGACGGGAAACGAATGCGGCAGCGAACCCAGGTCGAGACCCACCCGGGCAGGAACACCGGGACCGGAGGCCACCAGCGCCCGCTCTCCCAGCACGAGCACCGACGCCACCCGCGACGACAGCGGCTCGAGATCCGCGAACGTCCGCGTCAGCTGGAACCGCACAGCAGCACGGGACTCACCGGCACCAACGGGCAGCACGACCTGCTGGACGTGCACCGGCACCACGCCGGAGTAGATGACCAGCTCACCGGTCCACGGCACCGAGGCGTACGGAGTGGTGACCGGGAAGCTCACCCACGGACTGGCGCCCTCGGCGGGCAGCACGAACGACTCGGCCTGCACCGGACGCCCGTTCATGCTCAGCACGGCCCGCAACTCCAGGTCGCCGGGCAGCGGATCGGGGTGCTGCCCGACGTGCACCCACACCTCGTACTCGCCACCGGGCCGCAACGCCCCGGCGATGCCTTCGGTGGCACCGGGCAGCGCGACCATGACGGTCACCGGCCGGTCAGAAGGCACTGGAGGCGACGGCAACGCCGTGAAGCGCACCTGCCGGCGCCGTTCCAGTTCCCGGAACTGCCAGACGACGTCCTCGACCCGCCCCTCGCCGGCACCGACCGGCGAGCCGAGCACGACGAAAGGCGCGCTCCACCCGATCAGCACCGAAGCCGCGTCGACCCCGGCCACCCACGTGTGCGCGGCGGTGAACAGCACGACAGGCCGCCCCAGTCCGCGCAGCGCGGCGACAACCGGACCCGTGTCCCACGCGCGCGTGTCGTGCAACGCCACGACGTCGCCCACAACATCAGAAAGCGACGGCAGCGACGAAGCCGACGAGAAGTGCCGGAGATCGAGAACGGCGAACCGCACCACCCGAACGGACGTCGTGACCGCGGTGGACGCCGGGTAACCGACCGCGAGCCCGGCGCTGACCTGCGCCCACCCGCCCGGATCGGTCACCACGAGCAGCGAGCGCGACCCCAGGAAAGCAGCCACGAACTCCAGCGGCGTGCCTTCGCCGCCGGAGACGGTGAACTCTGCGGGCGCCACAGCCGTACGCCTGGAGGTGCAGCTAGAACGGCCAGCCAAGCACCGGCAACCCGACCACCGCGTCCACGGCGAGACCGCAGAACACGAGCATCAGGTAGAGGTTCGACATGTGGAAGAACTTCATGGTGTTCGTGGACCCGCCGCGGCGAACAACGTTGTGCAACTTGTGCGCGAAGACCGCGAACCACAGCCCCGACAGGGCCGCCACCGCCACGTAGATCCACGAGGTGACGGGAGCGAGGGCGAGCGTGCAGACGACCGTGATCCAGCTGTAGATGACGATCTGCCGCGTCACCTGCGCAGCTGTGGCCACCACGGGCAGCATCGGCACGCCTGCTCGGGCGTAGTCCTCCTTGAACTTCATCGCGAGGGCCCAGGTGTGCGGCGGAGTCCAGAAGAAGATGACGCCGAACATGACCAGCGCCGGCCACTCGACGGTGCCCGTCACCGCGCTCCAGCCGATGATCACCGGCATGCAGCCCGCCATGCCGCCCCAGATGATGTTCTGGGAGGTCCGGCGCTTGAGGACCAGCGTGTAGACGAAGATGTAGAACAGGATGGTCGCCACCGCGAAGGCGGCCGACATCAGGTTGACGAAGATCCACAGGAACGCGAACGAGACGACGCCGAGAACGACGCCGAAGATCAGGGCGTTGCGCGGTGGGATGGCGTTGTGCGCGAGCGGCCGGGCCGCGGTCCGCTTCATGACCGAGTCGATGTCGGCGTCGACGAAGCAGTTGAGGGCATTTGCCGACCCCGCGGCGAGGGTGCCGCCGGTGAGGGTGCAGGCGATCAGCCACAGCGGCGGGAGGCCGTGCTGGGCCAGGAGCATCGCCGGGATCGTGGTGATCAGCAGGAGCTCGATGACCCGCGGCTTGGTGAGTGCCACATAGGCGCCAACTACCTGACGAGGCGACCTGGCAGGGGCCTCGAGGACGGCACTCATCCGTGAACGCTCCTCGCATTGCAAGAGGTGTGGAAACCAGCGACTGATGGTAACCGCGTAAAGAATTCACAGCCCGTTCGGGTGCTGGTGTGCCTCGGCACACATGCGCTTGAGACCTTTCAGAGCAACATCTGAATCTCTCAGGACTAGGCTGGCCGGAGGACGAGGGAGAGACGCGGGTCAGGCCGTTCGGGATCGATCAAGCCTGCCCGCCCTAGCGACAAAGAGTGGAGCTGTAAGTCCGTGACCGTCACCGACGACATCACCCGGCTCACCAAGGCCGATCTGCCCGACGACTGGACCGACCTCGACAAGCGCGCCGTCGACACCGCGCGAGTGCTCGCGGCGGACGCCGTGCAGAACGTCGGCAACGGCCACCCCGGCACGGCGATGAGTCTCGCGCCGCTGGCGTACACGCTGTTCCAGCGCGTCATGCGGCACGACCCCGCCGACGCGGACTGGATCGGCCGCGACCGGTTCGTGCTCTCCGCGGGCCACTCCAGCCTGACGCTCTACATCCAGCTGTTCCTGTCGGGGTACGGCCTGGAGCTCGACGACCTCAAGACGCTGCGCAAGTGGGGCTCGAAGACGCCGGGTCACCCCGAACACGGCCACACCAGGGGCGTCGAGATCACGACCGGCCCGCTGGGCTCAGGTCTCGCCGCCGCCGTCGGCATGGCCATGGCCGCCCGCCGCGAGCGCGGTCTGTTCGACCCGTCGGCCGCGCCGGGTGAGAGCCCGTTCGACCACCACATCTTCGTGATCGCCTCCGACGGTGACATCGAGGAGGGCGTCACCTCCGAGGCGTCGTCGCTCGCGGGCACGCAGCAGCTGGGCAACCTGGTCGTCTTCTACGACGACAACAAGATCTCCATCGAGGACGACACGACGATCGCGCTGTCCGAGGACACCGCGAAGCGCTACGAGGCCTACGGCTGGCACGTCCAGGTCGTGGAGTCCGGCGAGAACGTCAAGGGCATCCTCGAAGCGGTCGAGAAGGCCAAGGCCGTCACCGACAGGCCTTCCTTCATCCTGCTGCGCACGATCATCGGCTACCCGGCGCCGAACAAGCAGAACACCGGTGCCGCGCACGGTGCCGCGCTGGGCGTCGACGAGGTCAAGGCCACCAAGGAGATCCTCGGCTTCGACCCGGAGCAGACCTTCGAGGTCAGCGACGAGGTGCTCGACCACACCCGCGAGGTCGTCAAGCGCGGCGAGCACGCCAAGGCCGAGTGGCAGAAGTCGTTCGACGCGTGGGCTTCCGCCAACGCCGAGGCCAAGACGCTGCTGGACCGCCTGGTCGCCCGCGAACTGCCAGAGGGCTGGGACGCCGACCTGCCGTCCTACCCGGTGGACGCGAAGGGCCTGCCGACCCGCAAGGCCTCCGGTGAGGTCATCAACGCGCTGGCGAAGCACCTCCCCGAGCTGTGGGGCGGTTCCGCCGACCTCGCCGAGTCGAACCTGACCACGATCAAGGGCGCCAAGTCGTTCGGCCCGGCGGAGATCTCCACCGGCATGTGGAGCGCCGACCCGTACGGCCGCGTGCTGCACTTCGGTGTCCGCGAGAACGCCATGGGCATGATCCTCAACGGCATCGCGCTGCACGGCCCGACCCGCCCGTTCGGCGGCACGTTCCTCGTGTTCTCCGACTACATGCGCCCCGCGGTGCGCCTGGCCGCGATCATGCAGGCCGCCGTCACGTACGTGTGGACGCACGACTCCATCGGCCTGGGCGAGGACGGCCCGACGCACCAGCCGATCGAGCACCTCGCTGCCCTGCGCGCGATCCCGGACTTCACCGTCGTCCGCCCCGGTGACGCGAACGAGACCGCGTTCGCCTGGAAGGCCGTCATCGAGCAGCTCGGCCCGGTCGGCCTCGCGCTGAGCCGGCAGAACCTGCCGACGCTGGAAGGCACCTCCGCGGAGGGCGTGAAGCGCGGTGGCTACGTGCTCTTCGGTGACGACAACCCGGAGATCGTGATCATCGGCACTGGCTCTGAGCTGCAGGTTGCCGCCGAGGCCGGGAAGGTTCTGCAGGGCGAGGGCGTTGCAGTACGTGTGGTGTCCATGCCTTCCATCGAGTGGTTCGAGAAGCAGGACGCCGAGTACCGCGAGTCCGTGATCCCGGCGTCGGTGAAGGCACGTGTGGCCGTGGAAGCCGGCATCGCGCAGCCGTGGTACCGCTACGTCGGCGACAACGGCGAGATCGTGTCGATCGAGCACTTCGGCGCCTCGGCCGACTACCAGGTTCTGTTCAAGGAGTTCGGCTTCACGACGGAGAACGTCGTCGCCGCCGCCCGCCGTTCCCTTGACCGAGTGAGGGGTTAATTCAGTGAGCAAGCCGCATCTCGACGCCCTGTCCGGTGCCGGAGTCTCGATCTGGCTCGACGACCTGTCCCGTGAACGGCTCACCAGCGGCAACCTGGACGAGCTGATCCGCGACTGGAACGTCGTCGGTGTCACGACGAACCCGACGATCTTCGCGGGCGCGCTGTCGAAGGGCGAGTCCTACGACGAGCAGGTCCGCGAGCTCGCCAACCGGGGTGCCGACACCGAGGCGACCATCCGCGAGGTCACCACGACGGACGTGCGCAACGCGTGCGACAAGTTCCGCGACATCTACAACTCGACCAACGGGGTGGACGGCCGCGTCTCCATCGAGGTCGACCCGCGCCTGGCGTTCGACACGGACAAGACCGTGGCCGAGGCGCAGGACCTGTGGAAGACCGTGGACCGGCCGAACCTGCTGGTGAAGATCCCGGCCACCGAGGCGGGCCTGCCGGCGATCACCAAGACGATCGCCGAGGGCATCTCCGTCAACGTGACGCTGATCTTCTCCGTCGAGCGCTACCAGAAGGTCATGGAGGCCTACCTGGACGGCCTCGAGCAGGCCAAGGCCAACGGCCACGACCTGCGCTCGATCCACTCGGTCGCCTCGTTCTTCGTGTCCCGCGTGGACACCGAGATCGACAAGCGTCTCGACAAGATCGGCTCGGACGAGGCGAAGGCGTTGCGCGGCAAGGCTGCTGTGGCCAACGCGTGGATCGCCTACGGCGCGTTCGAGAAGACGTTCCAGGGCTCCCGCTGGGAAGCGCTCAAGGCCGACGGTGCCAACGCGCAGCGTCCGCTGTGGGCGTCGACCGGCGTGAAGGACCCCAGCTACTCCCCCACCCTCTACGTCGACCAGCTCGTCGTGAACGACGTCGTGAACACGATGCCGGAGAAGACGCTGCACGCCGTGGCCGACGGGGGCAAGATCGTCGGTGACACGGTCACCGGACGCGCCGCTGAGGGCCAGGAGGTGTTCGACCAGCTCGCCGCCGTGGGAATCGACCTGCAGGACGTGTTCGTGGTCCTGGAGACCGAGGGCGTCGAGAAGTTCGAGAAGTCCTGGGAAGAGTTGCTCGAGACGGTGACGAACCAACTGGCTCAACTGAAGGGCTGATCACGAAGTGACCTCCGTCGAAATCGTGAGGTCACCGAACGCCGACCAGGTCAGCATCATCGCTGCTGACCTGGTCGCGGATTCGGTGCCGAGCAAGCTGACCGCGCAGGACCCGACCCTGTGGGGGCCGGAAGCCGAGTCCGAGGCGAGCATCCGCCTCTCGTGGACGACGTTGCACGAGACGTCCCGTTCACTGCTCCCCGAACTCGTCGCGCTGCGCGAAGAACTGCACGCCGAGGGCGTCGACCGCGTCGTGCTCGCCGGAATGGGCGGCTCGTCGCTGGCCCCCGAGGTGATCACGCGGACCGCGGGCGTCCCGCTGGTCGTGCTGGACACCACCGATCCCGCCCAGGTCGCCGACGCTCTCGCCGGTGACCTCGAGCGCACGGTGATCGTGGTGTCGTCCAAGTCCGGTGGCACGGTCGAGACCGACAGCCACCGGCGCATCTTCGAGAAGGCTTTCACCGACGCGGGCATCGACGCCGCGTCGCGCATCGTCGTGGTCACCGACCCCGGTTCGCCGTTGCAGCAGGCGTCGGAGGCCGCGGGCTACCGCAAGGTGTTCCTGGCCGACCCGCACGTCGGTGGCCGTTACTCGGCGCTGACCGCGTTCGGCCTGGTGCCCTCGTACCTGGCCGGCGCGAACGTCGAGGCGCTGCTGGACGAGGCGGCCGAGGAGGCCAAGGTCCTCGCCGAGGACTCGGTCGACAACCCCGCCGTCGTGCTGGCCGCGGTCTTCGGTGCCGCGCACGCGCACGGCGCCGAGAAGATCGTGTTCGCCGACACCGGTTCCGGCATCGTCGGGTTCGGTGACTGGGCGGAGCAGCTGATCGCCGAGTCGACCGGCAAGCACGGCACCGGCCTGCTGCCGGTCGTCGTCGAGGGTCCCGGCGCTCCTGGTTTCGTGGACGCGCGTTCGGATGCCACGACCGTCGCGATCGGACCGGCCACCGGCTCGGCGCACCTCGCGGTCGAGGGCAAGCTCGGCGCGCAGTTCCTGCTGTGGGAGTACGCGACCGCGCTCGTCGGCCGGGTGCTCGGCATCAACCCGTTCGACCAGCCGGACGTGGAGGCCGCGAAGAAGGCCTCCCGCGCGCTGCTGGACGCGCCGGCTGTCGCGGCTTCGACGCCGTCCTTTGTGGACGGACCGGTCGAGGGTCACGGCACCGGCTGGGCGCAGCGGAAGGTCAACACCGTCGCGGAAGCGCTTGCGGCGCTGGTTGAAGTGGCGCCCGACCACGGCTACATCTCGGTTCAGGCGTACTTGGACAGGATCGACGACGCGTCGTTCGAGCTGCTCCGCGCGGAGATCGCGAAGAGGACGCACCTGCAGACCACGTTCGGCTGGGGTCCGCGCTTCCTGCACTCGACCGGCCAGTACCACAAGGGCGGTCACCAGAACGGCGTGTTCATCCAGATCACCGGCGAGTCCGGTGACGACCTGGAGGTGCCCGGCCGTCCCTACACGCTCGCGCAGCTGCAGCTCGCGCAGGCGCTCGGCGACGGTCAGGTGCTGGTCGAACACGGTCGGCCGGTTCTGCGGCTTCACCTCGAAGACCGCATCGCAGGTCTGGCCCAGCTCGTCGAGGCAGTCCAGGAGGACGGTTCGTGACCGCATCCGACAAGTGGCGCAACCCGCTGCGGGACGCGGCGGACAAGCGCATGCCGCGCATCGCCGGCCCGAGCGCGCTGGTCATCTTCGGCGTGACCGGTGACCTGTCGCGCAAGAAGCTGATGCCCGCCATCTACGACCTCGCGAACCGGGGTCTGCTGCCGCCGGGCTTCGGTCTCGTCGGCTTCGCCCGCCGTGACTGGGCCGACCAGGACTTCATGCAGGTCGTGCACGACGCGGTCCGCGAGCACGCCCGCACGCCGTTCAACGAGGCCGTGTGGCAGCAGCTCGCCGAGGGCATCCGGTTCGTCCAGGGCACGTTCGACGACGACCAGTCGTTCGACAACCTCGCTTCTTGTCTGGCCGCGCTGGACGCCGAGCGCGGCACGGGCGGCAACCACGCGTTCTACCTGTCGATCCCGCCGGGCGCGTTCCCGACGGTGGTCAACCAGCTCAAGCGCGCGGGTCTCGCCCAGACGGCTCCGGACCAGTGGCGTCGTGTGGTCATCGAGAAGCCGTTCGGCCACGACCTGAAGTCGGCCAAGGAGCTGAACAAGACGGTCAACGAGGTCTTCCCCGAGGAGTCGGTGTTCCGCATCGACCACTACCTCGGCAAGGAGACCGTGCAGAACATCCTGGCGCTGCGGTTCGCGAACCAGCTGTACGAACCCATCTGGAACTCGAACTACGTCGACCACGTGCAGATCACCATGGCCGAGGACATCGGCCTCGGTGGCCGTGCCGGGTACTACGACGGCATCGGTGCGACGCGCGACGTCATCCAGAACCACCTGCTGCAGCTGCTCGCGCTGATCGCGATGGAGGAGCCGGTCTCGTTCAAGCCGGCCGATCTCCGCGCGGAGAAGGTCAAGATCCTCTCGGCGACGCGTCCCGCGGAGCCGTTCGAGGAGACGACCTCGCGCGGCGTCTACACCGGTGGCTGGCAGGGCGGCCAGAAGGTGCCCGGTCTGCTGGAGGAGGGCGGTTTCTCGCCCGACTCGAAGACCGAGACGTTCGGCGCGATCACCTGCGAGATCAACACGCGTCGCTGGGCCGGGGTGCCGTTCTTCCTGCGCACCGGCAAGCGTCTCGGGCGTCGCGTCACCGAGGTGGCCGTGGTGTTCAAGCGGGCGCCGCACCTGCCGTTCGACGACACCGCCACCGAAGAGCTCGGCCAGAACGCTCTGGTGGTCCGGGTGCAGCCCGACGAAGGCGTCACCATCCGGTTCGGCTCGAAGGTGCCGGGCAACACGATGGAGGTCCGCGACGTCACGATGGACTTCGGCTACGGCCACTCGTTCACCGAGTCGTCGCCGGAGGCCTACGAGCGGCTGCTGCTGGACGTGCTGCTCGGTGAGCCGTCGCTGTTCCCGAAGAACGACGAGGTCGAGCTCTCCTGGGAGATCCTCGACCCGATTCTGGACTTCTGGGCGCGCAAGGACGAACCCGCACTTGAGAAGTACAAGGCCGGTACGTGGGGGCCGCCGTCGGCGGACGCGATGACGGCTCGGACCGGAAGGCACTGGAGGCGTCCGTGATCATCGACCTGCCCTCGACCACCACGTCCCAGATCAACTCGCGGCTGGTGCGTCTTCGTGACGAAGGCGGTGCGACGACCCTCGGTCGCGTGCTGACCCTCGTGATCGTGACCGAGGACGGCCAGCGCACCGACGCCGCGATCGACGCGGCCAACGACGCCTCGCGCGAGCACCCCTGTCGCGTGATCGTCGTGGCGCGCGGTGCTCGTCAGGCCGCTCCCCGGCTGGACGCGCAGATCCGCGTGGGCGGTGACGCGGGTGCGTCCGAGGTCGTGGTGCTGCGTCTGTACGGCGAACTGGCCAAGGAAGGCGCGTCCTGCGTCATGCCGTTGCTGCTGCCGGACACCCCGGTCGTGGCGTGGTGGCCGTTCGACGCACCCGTTGCCCCGTCGAAGGACCCGATCGGTCAGCTCGCCCAGCGCCGCATCACCGACGCCGCCGCCGAGAAGAACCCGATCAAGGCCCTGGAGGCACGTCGTGCGCACTACGCGCCCGGCGACACGGACCTGGCCTGGACGCGTCTGACGTTGTGGCGCGCCATGCTCGCCGCGTCCTTGGACCTGCCGCCTTACGAGAAGATCGTTGACGCCGAGGTGACCGGTGAGGCCGACTCGCCGTCCACCGACCTGCTGGCCGCGTGGCTGACGGACAAGCTGAAGGTGCCGGCCAAGCGCTTCAAGGCGACCTCGGGCGAGGGCATCGTGCAGGTCACGCTGGACCGCGCGTCCGGTGCCGTCGACCTGCTGCGCCCGGACGGCAAGGTGGGCACGCTGTCGCAGCCCGGCCAGCCGTCGCGCCGGGTGGCGTTGCAGCGCCGTTCGATCCGCGACTGCCTGGCCGAGGAACTGCGCCGGCTCGACCCGGACGAGGTCTACGCGGCGGCCCTGAAGTCGCTGTCGAAGGTCGCCAAGGGCCGCACGCCTTCCGCGAAGCCCTCCGAGGAAGCTACGGCTGCCGAGGAGTCCGCTTCGAACGGCAAGACTGCTGCCCCGAAGAAGTCCAAGGCGAAGGCGAGTTCGTGAGCAATCCGCAAGTGGTGGTCCACCGCGACGGCGACCTGCTGGCCGCCGCCGCGGCGGCCCGCCTGGTGACGCGCATGGTCGACGCCCAAGCCGCCCGCGGCTACGCGTCGGTCGTGCTCACCGGCGGCCGCACCGGCACCGCCGTCCTGGAACACCTGAACCGCAACGGCGCCCGCGACGCCGTGGACTGGTCCCGCGTCGACCTGTACTGGGGCGACGAGCGCTTCCTGCCCTCTGGCCATCCGGAACGCAACGAGACCCAGGCCCGCGCGGCTCTGCTGGACCACGTCGCCCTGGATCCCTCGCGTGTGCACGTGATGGAACCGTCGGACGGCAAGTTCGGCGACGACCCGGAAGCCGCTGCCTCGGCCTACGCGGACCTGCTGGCCTCGGTGTCACGCCCTGAGGATCACGGCGACGTGCCTTCCTTCGACGTCTGCATGCTGGGCGTCGGCGAGGAGGGCCACGTGGCCTCGGTCTTCCCCGCTTCTCCTGCTGTGTATGAGAAGGAGCGCACCGTCGTGGCGGTCCGCAACTGCCCGAAGCCCCCGCCGACGCGCGTTTCGCTGACGTTGTCGTCGGTGCGCTGCGCCCAGGAGGTGTGGCTGATGACGACCGGTGAGGGCAAGGCCGCCGCGGTGGCGATGGCGCTGACCGGGACGGGCGAGGTGCAGCTGCCGGCCGCGGGTGCCACCGGCCGTCGCCGTACGTTGTGGCTGCTGGACACGGCGGCCGCGTCGAAGGTGCCGGCTTTGTTCAAGCCACCGCTGGCTTGACGCTTCTTCGGCCCCTCAGGCCTTGCCTGAGGGGCCGTTTTCGTTGGGGGACAACATGATTTCGGTACGCCCGGCGGAGCTGTCCGACGCTCCGTCCATTTGCGACATCAACCGCGCCGCCCTGGGCTACGACTTCCCGGTGGACTCCACCACCGCCCAGGTGTCGCGCATCCTCAAGGCGCCCAACATCGCGCTGCTCGTGGCGGTCGACGGCGCCGACGTGCTCGGCTACATCCAGCTCAGCGACTACGAGAACACCTACTACCCGCCGCTGAAGAACCTCATCACGCTCGCCATCGCACCCCAGCACCAGCGCCGAGGCGTCGGGAAGCTCCTGCTGCAAGCGGGCGAGGAGTGGGCGCGGGCCGACGGTGCCTGCGGGGTGCGGCTGGTGACCGGGCACAACCGGGTGGACGCGCGGAAGTTCTACGCGGCCAACGGGTACGAGCTGCGCAAGGAGCAGACCAATCTGATCAAGTGGTGGAGTTGAGCAGTTCTTCCATGACCTCGACCGGCAGCGACGGGTTCGACGCTGCCGGACCCGCGGTGAACTCACTGCCGAGCAGCTTCAGGATCATCGGCACCGGCAAGTGAGGATGAGCGGCCGCGAGATGCCGCGCCTGAGCATCCCCCAAGCACAGCAACAGCGTCTCACCAGAAGCGTGCGGATGCCGCGCGATCGCCCGAAGCACCTCCGGCTCCTCAGCCGTTTCGGCCATGAGGTGCAACAGGTCGGGCGGGCAATCCGGACTGCGGGCGGCGCTCAACGACGGCCCCTGCTCGGACACCAGCACCCGGATCTCCGCGGCGGTCAGCGCGGGGGCGGGCTCGCCCCTCGGAGAAGGCCTCAGAAAACGGGGCAGGCGCGCAACCCGCGCGCGAACTACCGGGTCGGGATGGGCGGCCAGCCACCGCACCAGCTCCGGAGGGGCATCCGGGTGCTCGGCCACCACCAGCGCCATCCAGACATCGGTGACCGGCACCGACGAAGGCCGCACCCAGCCCGATTCCAGCAGCGCGGCCACGACGTCCGGATCGCCCAAAGCCATCAAGGCCTGAACATCAGCAGCGGAGAGGTCGGACCGGCGGGCGAGCGAAAGGGCCAGCACCCCGTCCGCCAAGCCCACCAAGCGGGAGACCAAAGAGCGCGGCAGGGCGGGGTTGCAAGCGAGGCCGTCCAGAAATGTGTTCACCAATCCCCCTGGTAACACGGCAGGCATTCCCCCCGACAACGCGTATCATCCCGAATCGCGTTGAGTAGCGGGGGTTTTGTGGCGAACGGCAGTCCGAAGCGACGTCCCACCATCGGGATGATCACCGCTGGCCCGCTCATCGAGCTCGCGGGCGAGCAGTGGCGCGGTGTCAGCGACGGGGCCTTGCACCTCGGCTGTGACCTGCTGTGCTTCGTCGGCTCCGAGCTGGATCACCCGGACCCGCACAAGCGGCGTGCCAACACGGTTTACGACCTCATCTCGCCCAATCGCATCGATGCGCTCGTGGTGTGGACTACGCGCGTGGGGCAGCTCATCGGCTCCGAGGGCATGCAGGAGTACGTGAAGCGGTACGCGCCGATGCCGATCGTGAGTGTGGAGACCTCCCTCGCGCAGTGGCCGACCATCCTCATGGACAACCAGGACGGCATGAAGCAGGCCGTTGATCACCTGATCGAGGTGCACGGCAAGCGGAGGATCGCGTTCGTCAGGGGTCCGCAAACGCATGCGGGCGCGCAGGAGCGGTACCAGGGGTACCTGGACTCGCTGCGCAAGCACGGCCTCACCTTCGACCCCGAGCTGATCACCATGCCGGGCTCGTTCATCTGGGAACCGAGCGGCGCGGCCGACGCGGTGCGGAAGATGATCGCCAGCCTCGAAGAGCCGCCGGACGCGATCGCCGCCGCGAACGACGACTACGCCATCGGTGTCGTGTCCGCGCTGGAGGAGCTGGGCTTCCGCACGCCGGAGGACGTCGCGGTCGTCGGCTACGACAACCACACCAACGTCCGCACGCACGACCTCGGCTACGTCACCGCCACGGGCCAGGGGCCGCCGGACCGGGTGCACCGCGAGGTCAACATCGACGCGGCGACGCCCGCGTTCACCACGGTCAGGGCGCCGTTCCACGAGATGGGCTTCCGGGCGGCGGAACTCGCGCTGGCGCTGGTCAACGGCGAACCCACGCAACCCGAACAGACCATGCCGACCGAGCTGATCGTCAGAAGGTCGTGCGGCTGCCTGCCCTCGGGCCTCGGCGACCACACCCCGGCGCACGGACGGCTGAACATCTCCGAGTCGGCCACGGCGGCCACGGTCGCGGACCACCTGCGCGGCTCGCTCGGGCCACTGCAGGCCAAGCTCCCGGACGGCTGGGCCGAGCAGCTGATCGTCGAACTGATGGCCGCCGGCCGAGGAGAAGTGGAAGGCGCCGAGTTCCTCAGGCTGCTCGCCGCGTACATCAGGGCGAGTGCGCGCGCCGGGTGCGAACCGGAACGTTGGTGGCCACCGCTGTTCGACCTCCATCGGTTCGTGACGGCACGGATCAGCGACGCCACGCTCATCAACGACCTGTGGTTGCGCGTGCAGCTTCTCGTCGGCGATGCGTTCGCCACGGACGCGCGGTTCAAGTACCTGTCGCACGAGCGCCACGACCAGACGGTGCGCGAAGCGGGTCAGCGGCTCATCGCGTCGAGGGACGTCGACGAGCTGACGAACGCCCTCACCGAAGAACTCCCCCGGCTCGGACTCCCCGGCTGCCACGTCATGGCGTACGACACCGCGGGCACGGCGCGCGTGCTCGTGCGGTACGAAGACGGTCAGCTCAAGGAGCACCCCACGAGCCCGTTCCCCGCCATCAACCTGACGCCGTACCCGTTCAGGAGAAACCAACCCTTCAGCGCTCTGTGCGCGCCTCTCTACACCGACGAGGACCACCTCGGGTACGTGATCTTCGAGCAGGGCCCGGAACCCGGCTGGATCTACGAAGCCGTGCAGCAGCAGCTCAGCAGCGCACTGCGAGGTATCCGTCTCATGCAGGAACTGAAAGACGCGCGCGCACGGCTCGAAGAACGCGTCGGCGAGACCGAAGCACAACTGAGGCACGCACAGAAGATGGAAGCCATCGGCCGGTTGACCGGTGGCATCGCGCACGACTTCAACAACATCCTCACGGTCGTCAACGGCAACAGCGAGATGCTGCTGCGACGCACCCTCGACGACGACCCCCGCCGCACGGCGATCGAGGACATCAAGCACGCCGGCGAACGGGCGGCGAACCTCACCAGGCAGCTGCTCGCGTTCACCCGCCAGCAGGTTCTGCACCCGGAGTCGCTCGACCTCAAGCAGAACCTCACCAAGGTCCAGTCGATGCTGCGCACGCTCGTCGGCGACCACATCGAACTGGACATGCACCTCCCCGACGACGTCGCCAGGGTGTGGGCCGACGCGGGCCAGGTCGAGCAGATCCTGTTCAACCTCGCGGTCAACTCCCGCGACGCGATGCCCGACGGCGGCAGGCTCACCATCGCCGTCGAGGACGCCACGCTCGGCCTCGGCGACACCGGCCGGATCGTCGGCGTCCGCCCCGGCGCGTACGTCGTGATGCGCGTCCAGGACACCGGCGCTGGTATGGCGCCGGACGTGCAGGCGCAGGTGTTCGAGCCGTACTTCACCACCAAACCGGTCGGCAAGGGCACGGGTCTGGGCCTGTCCACGGTGTTCGGCATCGTGCAGCAGTCCGGCGGCCAGATCGAGCTGATCAGCGCACCCGGCAGGGGCACGACCATCGAGGTCTACCTGCCGGTGCCGCACGAACGCGATGGCACGCCCGAAGCACCGTGCGCGCGCAGGACCACCACGCACCAAGGAGCGGGCACCGTGCTCCTCGTGGAAGACGACGCCCAAGTCCGGCTCATGACCCGGCGATCCCTCGAAACGGCCGGCTACCAGGTCATCGAGGCGAGCGACGGCCAGGAGGCGCTGCAGCTCGCCACCGCCCACCGCAGCACGATCGACCTGGTGCTGACCGACGTCGTGATGCCGAAGATGGGCGGCCCGGAGCTGGTCAGGCTGCTCAGATCAGCAGGAGCGGCACCCGCCGTGATCTACATGTCCGGCTACACGACCGACGAGGTCCTCGACGACGAGGTGCTGATCACCAAGCCGTACGTGGAGTCGGAGTTGCTCGAAAAGGTGCGAGAAGTACTGGCTCAGGACGCCTGAGCCCGGCGTGCCACGGCAGCGCGCACGGTCTCGTCGAGCATCTCGACGCGGAACGGCTTCTGCAGGTACCCCGCGATGTCGTGCCCGGCGAACCGGCGCTCCAGTGATGTTCGGTCGTGGCCACTGGTCAGCACGACGGGCACCTTCAAGCCCTCGCTCTCGAGCTGCGCCAGCACCTCGCCGCCGGACAACCCCGGCATGCTGTGGTCGAGCAGCATCGCGCTGATCTCCGCGCTGCGTTCGCGCAGCACCGCGATCGCCTCGGAACCGTCGCTGGCCTGCAGGACTGTGTAACCGAGCTCCTCGAGCAGGCTGACGGTGTACCTCCGCACGGGGTCCTCGTCCTCGACCACGAGCACCAGTCCGGCTTGCGACATGCGCGTCAGTATGCCGGAAACTATTGGTTCCCTCAGCACCAGGTCGTCAACAATTCTTGGTAATTCTTCACGAACTGCTCCATCAGTGTGACATGGGCCATTTGGATCACATCATTGGTTGAGGGTCTGCGCTAACCTTCGCGACACCGCTGCCGCTCCACGCTGAGAAAGAGGCACCAGGAAAGGCCAACTTCATGCGTAAAGCGACGGCAGCAGCCGCTCTGGCCGTGCTGTTCACATTGTCGTCCGCACCCGCACAAGCCGCTGAGTCGATTCCTTCGGAGCGGGTGACCATCGATGTCGTGACGGTGAACGGTTCCGGGTGCAAGCAAGGCACCGCCGAAGTGATCGTCTCGCCGGACAACACCTCGTTCTGGGTGATCTACAGCGACTACCTCGCCCAGGCGGGCAAAGGTGCCGGTGCGACCGACTTCCGCAAGAACTGCCAGCTCACCCTGCAGGTGAACACCCCTCAAGGCTTCACCTACGGCATCGCGGAAGCAACCTACGCGGGCTTCGGACACCTCGAGCGCGGCGCGATCGGCTACCAGTCGGTGAATTACTACTTCCAGGGACAATCGGCCACCACCACGTGGAAGCACACCTTCAACGGGCCGTTCGACGACAACTGGTCGATCACTCACCGGACCGAGTTCTCGGAGATCGTCTGGGCTCCGTGCGGCGAGAAGAGGAATCTCAACGTCAACAGCGCACTGCGCGTTGACAAGAGCTCTTCCGATGCCAATACAAACAGTTTCATGACGATGGACTACCAGCGCGGAGAAGTGCGCACCCTGCACCACTTCTCGTGGAAGCGTTGCTGATTTTCCACCAGGCCGCCGCCCCCTCTCAACCGCCGCCACCCCCACCCTGCGAGTTGCGTTGGAAAGGTGTCCCATGCTCAACGCGGTTGCCGCTGCCCTGCTGGCCTCGTCCATCATCATCCCGCCCGGCGCGCCGAACGAGACGCCGCCGCCCGACCACATCACGATCGACATCGTCACGATCAACGGCTCGGGCTGTCCCGCGGGCACTGCGGCCGTCGCGGTCTCCGAGGACAACAAGGCCTTCACGGTCACCTACAGCGACTACCTGGCCCAGGTCGGCGTCGGTGCCAAGCCGACCGACCTGCGCAAGAACTGCCAGCTCAACCTGAGAGTCAACGTGCCGCAGGGCTTCACCTACGGCATCGCCCAGGCCGACTACCGGGGCTTCGCACACCTGGAACGCGGCGCGTACGCCATCGAGAAGGCCAACTACTACTTCCAGGGCATGTCGCAGACGGAGTCCCTCTCCCACCGGTACAACGGCCCCGTCAGTGACGACTGGCAGGCCACCGACACGACCGAAGTGGCCGCGATCGTCTACTCCCCCTGTGGCGAGAAGCGGAACTTCAACATCAACACCGAGCTCCGCGTCTACGCCGGCTCGTCCAACACCGCCACGACGACGAGCTTCATGACGATGGACTCGACCGACGGCAACCTCGAAACGACCTACCACTTCGCCTGGAAGACGTGCCCGTAAGTAGTGCCGTGGCTACCGCACGCGCCCACCGAGGCGTGTGCGGTAGCACATACCTGAGGGGCGCGCCGTACCAATCCGCGACGAACGGCGTCTTACCCCCTGACGGGTCGGGTCGGGGTGAAGGGGCAGCCAATGCCAACCGCGGCATACACGCAGTACGGTGAGGACCGAACGCCTGACAGGGGAGGCCGGATCCTGACCACCACGCTGCTTCCGGCACGGCGCACGGCGGACGCCGAGGCCGGCTCTCGCAAGTCGCGGCGAGGCGACTACCGCATGATCCTGCTCGACGTAGGGCTCGTGCTGATCGCCCTGCTCGACGCGTGGTTGCGGCTGCGGTGGGTCAAGGCCGAACCCGAGGGCATGCCCGAGGTGCCGTTGCACTCCGAGTGGCTGTCGTGGATCTCCGCAGGCGTGCTGATAGGCCGCCGCCGCTTCCCGCTCGTCGTCGCCCTGCTGACCATTCCGGGCTTCTTCACCGGCTTCGCACAGCTGGCGGCGATGATCGCGCTGTACACGGTCGCCCGCCGATACATCTCGTCGTGGCAAACCATTGTCGTCGGCGTTCTGGTGTGGCTGAGCAGGTTCATGGCCTGGCCGCCGTCGGAATTCTTCGACCGGTCGGCGTACGGGCACTTCGCCTCCGCGATCTCCGGCTTCCTCACGGCCGGCCTTCCGATCGCTCTCGCGCTGATGGCGCACGCACGGCAGGAACTCTCCAACCGCATCGTCGAACTCGCCGAGTCCCGTGAGAGAGAACGTGTGCTGCACGCGCACGCCATCCGCGCGGACGAACGGGCAAAGCTCGCCCGCGAGATGCACGACGTCGTCTCGCACCAGGTCAGCCTCATCGCGATGCAGGCCGGTGCGCTGCGCATGGCCTTGGCCAACGCCGAGCACAAACAGGTCGCCGGCACCATCCGCATGTTGTCGACGCGCACTCTCGACGAACTCCGTCAGCTCGTGTCCGTCCTGCGCACCACCGACGACAGCCAGCCGAGCCTGGACGAGCTGCCCGAACTGGCCGCCGACGCCGGTTTCGAGGTGTCCGTGCAGGTCAAGGGCGCGGTGGAAGACCTCGCCGCACCGGTGTCCGGCGCGGTGTACCGGACGGTGCAGGAGGCCCTGACCAACATCCGCAAGCACGCCGTCGGGGCGTCGGCGACCGTGCTGATCGACGCCGGCGAGGCTGTGGACGACGCTGGAGGCGACGTCCTGGTCGAGGTGCGCAACACCCCGCCGTCCAGCCCGTCGTCCTCGCTGCCGAGCGGCGGGCACGGTCTCGTCGGGCTGCGCGAACGGGCCACGTTGCTCGGTGGCCAGTTCTCCGCGGGACCGACCGAGGAGGGCGGCTTCCTCGTGTCGGCGTCGTTCCCGAAGCAGCGGACGGTCCCTGAATAGAACACCGAACAGAACACCGGCTAGCAGTTGTGCTTCTGGAAGGCGTAGTAGGACTGCTTGGGCTCCAGCCGGTACGGCGAATCCTCGTCGTCGAACCGCTCCCGGATCGTGCGCAACAGGCTGTACGAGCCCATGTCCAGGTCGCGGCCAGGGTTCGTGGGATTGTGCGGCAGGCCCGGCGCGATGACCGTGTACAGGTGTGAGCCCATCAGCTGCTCCGCGCCGAACACCCGGAGCATCCGGGCGATGTGGTCCGCCTGCTCACGTTCGTCGCGCTGGTGGCCCGGCTCGACCGCAGGCGGGTCGGCCTGGACGTCGATGATCTCCCAGCCCCTGCCACCCGCCCGTGCAGCGCCGGTGAACGTGCAGCAGCCGTACTCCAGGATCATGATCGGCTTGCCCCAGTGCCGGTACTGCTCGAGGTCGGCCGTGTACTCGGCATCGGTCTCGAAGTACTGGTAGTGGTCGAGGCCGACGATGTCGAACAACGACCAGTCGTTCCACAACGCGTCGGCACCCGCGACCGCGGCGTAGGTGATGCGGCCGTGGAACTCGCGGCGGGTGACCTCGACGGCCCGCACGATGAACTCGCGGAACCGCCGGGCGATCTGCTCCCACTCGGACTTCGGGATCGTCCCGACGGCCGCGATCCGCTCCATGAACGTGTCACCGGGCAGGATGCCGGGCGTGAACAGGAAGTGCTCGCAGCCGGTGACGAACTTGACGTTGTCGCCGCTCCGCTTCCGCTCGGCCGTGCGGGCGGCCTCTGCCATGTGGTCGAGGATCTCCTCCTGCGGGCGGTCGAGGAGCCGTGGCTCGACGAACACCTCCATGCCGTGTCGCAGGGCCACGTCCGTCGCTTCGGCGAGCCGCCCGAGATCGCTGCCGAACACCGTGACGGACGGGCAGTTCAGCTCGGACGCGAGCAGGCCGATCTCGGCCTCCAGCTGCTGAGAACTCCACCGCACCCGGCTCGACGAGCCCCCGGCCGTGTGCACGACCCCCGTGTCGTAACACACTCCGCCGCGCAGTTTTCCGGTCATCTTTCCCCCTCGCTAGTTACTCAACTAGGCTACTGGTCATGCAACCAGAAAACCGGCCGGGCGACCAGAAACGCAGCTTCATCGAGGACGCCAGGCGCGGTCAGATCGTCGCCGCGACGATCGGGACGATCGCCGAGATCGGGTACGCGAAGGCGTCGTTCGTGCAGATCGCGCGGCGTGCGGGCATCAGTCCCGGGCTGATCACGTACCACTTCGCCAAGCGCGAGGAACTGATGAAGCAGGTCATGCTGACCGTGCACGACTCGATGGACCGTGCACTGACCGCACGGCGGGAGGGCGCCGGGAGCTACCGCGCGACGGTGCGCGCCATGATCGAGGGTTTCGTGCACTACTGCGCCGAGCACCCGGCCGAGCTGGTCGCGATCGGCCAGATCGCCTCCGCCGCGAGAGACGCCGAAGCCGCACGGCAGTGGTACCGGGGCCAGAGCGCCGCAACGCTCGCCGAGATCGAAGCGGTGTTCCGCGCCGGCCAGGAGTGCGGTGAGCTGCGGGAGTTCTCGCCGCGGGTGATGGCGGTGTCGGTGATCGGCGCGATGGAGGCGGTGCCGGCCGAGCTCATGGCCAGGCCGGACACCGACGTCGCTCAGTACGCGAAGGAGCTCGCGGACATCTTCGAACTGGCCGTCAAGGCCGCTTCGACGCGATCGACGCGCTGATCGCCGCCGCCGCGCCGAGCACACCGCACGTCAGCGCGATGGGCAGCGTCGGCTCGTACTCCTGCAGCACGGAAACAAGGAGCCACACGGCCAGACCGAACCCGAACCCGAGCGGCACGGACGCGATCACCGCCGCCACTCCGGTCTGCCGCTTGCGCAGCGCCCGCAGGTTCGACTCCAGGTAGGCGAACGTGAAGAGCAGCAGCAGCGCCGAACCCGTGCCCATGATGCTCAGCCACGGCGTCCGGTTCGAACCGAGCCCGAACGTCCCGTCCGGCCCGTCCGTCTTCGCCGTCACGACGCCGCCGACGATCCACCGGGTGGCGCCCGGCAGCACGAATCCGCCTGGCCCGCGCTCGGTGACGTCCGCGAGGGGGATGCCCGCCAGCGTCACGGTCAGCCTGCCGCCCTCGACGTTCACCGGGTCGGCGAGGTCCTGCGTGACGACCCTGCCAGGCTGCCCGCCCGTCACGAACGGCACGATCGCCAGTGCCAGCAAGGCGATCGCGGCCACCAGCCACAACGCCCACGGCGTCGACGGCGGCTTGATCACCTGGGCGGCCGGCACGAGGGTGCTGCTGCCGCTGAGCCGCGCCGCCGGGATCGGGTCGACCAGCGTCGCCCGAATCGGTTGCTGCGTAAGCGAAACCGTGTCGCGCTCCACCGGCCGCAGCGACGGCCGCGTGGACGACGCCGAGACCTGCGGCGCGAGGTGCACCGGAATCCCGAGCCGCGTCAGCCAGTCCGGCCCGAACAGGTGCCCGGCCGCGCCGGCGAGGTCGATCGCGAACGTCTCGGCGTTGCGGTACCGCGCGTCCGGCTCCCGCGCGATGCTGCGCATCACCACGCCCGCAAGGGGTTCCGGCACGTTCTGCAACGGCCGCGGATCCTGGTACACCCGCTTCTGGATCATCGCGATCGGCCCGCCGCCGCGTTCGAACGGCAGATCACCGCTCAGGAGTTCGTACAGCACCGTGCCGGTCGCGTAGACGTCCGCGGCGGGCGTGAGCGGATTCCCCATCGCCTGCTCCGGAGCGATGTAGGCGGGCGTGCCGAGCACCGCGCCGCCGTGCGTCACGAGCGTCGCACCCTCCGACACCACCTGCGAGATGCCGAAGTCCGCCACCTTCACCACACCGTTCGCGGTGAACAGCAAGTTCTTCGGCTTCACGTCGAGGTGCAGTACCCCGGCCTCGTGCGCCGCGTGCAGCCCGGACAACGTGGCCAGCACCAGCGCACAGGACTGCTGCGCCGTGAGCCCGTCCGTGGAGAACCGCGACCACACCGTGCCGCCGTCGAGCCGTTCCATCACCAGCAGGTGCTCGCCCTGCTGCCGCACGTAGTCGTAGACCGGGACGATGTGCGGGTGGTCAAGGCGAGCGAGGAGGCGCGCCTCGTGCTCGAACCGCTCGCTCATCCGCGGATCCTCGGCCACCGCGTGCGGAAGTCGTTTGATGGCAACAGGACGCCCGAGCTGCCGGTGCACGCCGCCGTAGACGACACCCATCCCACCCTCGCCGATCTGCTCGCCGACGGCGTACTGCGGCAGGGCGGCGACCACGCTGGACGAAGTCACCGTTGAATCCTCACGGTATCCATTTCGGACGGTTGCTGCTCACCGGGATGCGGCGTCACATAGCCAAGAAGCAACGCAGCGGCCGCCGCACCCACGATGAACGGGATCTCGGCGGTCGGCGACGGCGCCACCAATCGCAGCACTGACAACGAAATCACCGCCACCAGCCCGGTCCCGATCCCGGCTGGCAGGAACCGCATGGCCCGCTGCCACCGGTTGTGCGGCAACCTGCGCCGTGCCAACGCGATCAACGCCCCGGCCCACGACAACGCAGTCAACACCAGCACGCCCAACCCGAACGCCCCGTAGACCGACCACAGCGACCCCTTGATGTCGCCCGTCGTCTCCACCGACGCGATGCTCTCCCGTTGCACGTCGATCGCCTCAACCGTGACCGGAAGGAGACCAATGGCCTGCGACCCGAGATCCGTGGGCTCCAACGGGAACGTCCGCGTCTCCGACGACTTGGCCGGCACGTCGAACGGAACCGTTGTGTCGTAGGCGAAGAAGGTCAACGCCAACGCGGTCCCGCTGATCCTGACCGTCTTCACGCGCTGCACGGTGTTCGTGTTGTTGCGGACCGTGATGGACACCCGCGCCGTGTCCGCGGGGTTCAACACCAGCGTCCCTACTCCAACCGGCCTACCGTCCACATCGGCCTCGAGCAGAACCGACCCGTCCTGTGCGGACGCCGTTGACGGCAGCAGCATAATTCCGCACCACAGCAGTAAACCTGCACCGGTCAAGCGACGTCTCACTAGCGCACCTTAGGTTCTGATCCCGGGGAGAGGGAATGCGGTCTTTAGGCTTACTCGTGGCTATAGCTGCTGGTGTTACGGTGCTGAGCGCCACACCGGCAACGGCCCAGACGACTACGCCCGCGCCCCCTGCCGTGGTGACGGCGGCGCCGCAGCCTGCCACAGCGGGCGGCAAAATCACCATCTCCTGGAGCGGTTTCGCAACGTGTCGCGCGGTCAGCATCAGCTTCGCGCTCGACGGCACCCAGATCGCCACCGCAGCCTCGAGCGCAAGCGGCTCGGTCGGAGCCACTGTGCCCGCAGGCACCACGGCGGGTAGCCACAAGCTCACCGCCACGTCGTCGAACACGAAGTGCGGCAGCGCGGGCAGCGGACTGCGCGTGATCGTGCCGCCACCGCCCACCACGACCCAGCCGCCTCCCACCAAGCCCCCGGTGACTCAGCCTCCGGTCACGAACCCGCCCGTGACGCGCCCTCCGGTCGTCACGACGACGACCATCACTCCCCCGGTGACCACCACCACGACCACGGACACCCCGTCGTCGCCCACGGCAACCCCGTCGTCCTCCACGGACGCGTTCACCGGCTACGGCGACGGCGTCCTGCTCCTCGACAAGGACAACATCCAGCCCGGCGACGACCTGACCGCAACCGGCACCGGCTGCCCCAAGGGCGCGACCGTCAAGCTGACCTCACTGGGCCAGTCCGTCGGCAACACGACCGCCGACGACAACGGCGAGTTCAAGTCCCCGGTGAAGTTCGCCAACATCGAACCGGGCCGCCACAAGGTCCGCGCCGAGTGCGGCATCACCCTGGTCGGCAACGTGGACGTGACCCTCTCCAGCTCCTCCGGCGGCACCACCAGCACCTTGGTCGTCCTGCTGTTCTTCCTCCTGATCGGCGCCGCGATGCTCCGCCGCCAGTTCACCGGCCTGCGCAGATGAGACCCCTGCTCCTTGCCCTGACTGCCGGTGTCGCACTGCTGACCGCGACACCGGCAACCGCGCAACAACAGGTCACCGTCACCGCCACCCCGAACAGCGGCCCGGCGGGTTCCAGCACGACCTTCACCTGGACCGGCTTCATCCGCTGCAAGGGCACAGTCCGAATCAACTGGGCAGGCACCGTCCTGACCACCGCGCCATACGTGGCCAACGGCTCGGTGACCGCGAACATCCCAGCGGGCACCAAGGAAGGCACGTACGTCTTCACGGCGAACGACGAGTGCAACCACCTGGCCCGCAACACGTTCCAGGTAACCCCGCCACCCCCGGTCACCACCACGACTCAGCCACCGGCCACCACGAAGCCGCCGGTGACCACGACGCGCCCGCCCATCACCACCACTCTCCCGACGACCACGACCACCGACAGTCCGTCGTCCTCGTCGGAGCCTCCCTCGTCGTCAGCTGAGCCATCCACCCCCGGCGACGGCGTCCTGGTCCTCGACAAGGACAACATCCAGCCCGGCGAAGACCTCACCGCGACCGGAACGGGCTGCCCCAAGGGCGCTCAGGTCACCCTGAAGTCGCTCGGCCAGGACGTCGGCAAGGCGACCGCCGACAACGACGGCAAGTTCACGTCCCCGGTGAAGTTCACGAACATCGAGCCCGGAAGGCACAAGGTCCGCGCCGAATGCGGCATCGTCCTGGTGGGCAACGTGGACGTGACCCTCTCCAGCTCCTCCGGCGGCACCACCAGCACCCTGGTAGTCCTGCTCTTCTTCCTCCTGATCGGCGCCGCAATGCTCCGCCGTCAATTCACAACCCTGCGCCGCTAGGCGCCCCAAAGCGACGCCGTAGGCGAGCAGTACCGACGGCGCAGCCGAGGCGTCTT
>NZ_JYJG01000340.1 GCF_000955955.1 Lentzea aerocolonigenes | reverse complement strand
CCGTCTAGTCGCCGACGGTGGCGAGCGGGTCCACGCCGTAGTTCAGCGCGTACCCGTTCTCCACCCCGACGAGCAGCTCCACCACCTCGAAGTAGGTGTCCCAGAACGGCGTCTCCCGCAACGCCTCCACGAGCAGCTGGTACGACTCGTGGTCGCGCGCCTCCCACATCCAGACGTCGGTCACCTTCGCGCCGTAGAACTCCGTGTCGTAGTACCGAGAGCGCACGCCCTCGATGTCCTTGAGCTTCGGCAGGATCTCGGTCTCGAACGCCCGCATGCGTTCCGGCACCGCCAGCGACAGCCACTTCGGCGTGGTCTTGATCAGCATGAACGCGGTCAACTTGGTCTCGAATGTCATGGCACAGACGCTATGGACCAGCACTTATTTCGCGCCACGCAACTTTGACAAGGCAGAGTTGCGTACGGTGCAAACATGCCGGAACAGCTCGACCTCAACCTTCTGCGCGTGTTCGACGCTCTGCTGCAGGACGGCAGCGTGACTGCGGCGGCCGAGCGGCTGCACCTCTCGATCCCAGCCGCGAGCCGGGCGCTCGCGAGGCTGCGGCGCGCGATGGACGACCCGATCCTCGTGCGTGCCGGCCGGGGCCTCGCGCCCACGCCGTTCGCGCTGCGGATCGCGCCGCGGGTGCGGTCGCTGCTGGACGAGGCTCAGGCGTTGGTCAACGACAAGGACGTCGACGTCGCGGAGTTGCGCCGCACGTTCACCATCCGGGTCGGTGACGGTGTGGTGACGTCGCTGGTCGGGGTAGTGGCGGACCAGGCGCCTCACGTGGTGCTGCGGTTCGTGGCTGAGGGCGACGAGAGCGTCGAGGCGCTGCGGGACGGCTCGGTCGACCTGGATCTCGGCGCCGGCACGGACACGGACTCCGACATCAGGTCGGAGGTGCTGTTCGGCGAACGGATGGTCGGCGTCGTCCGCACCGACCATCCGCTGAAGAAGCCCACGCTCAAGCAACTCTGCAGGTATCCGCACGTCAGCGTCTCCCGCAGAGGGCGCGCGCACGGGCCGTTGGACGTCGCCCTGCAAGCCCGAGGCCTGCAACGTCACGTCGGCGCGGTCGTCCCGTTCAACGCAGCCGCCGCGATGCTGGTCGCCTCGACTGACTACATAGGACTGTTCCCCCAGCGTCTGGCCGAGGAGCATCACCGGGTGCTGCGGTGGTTCCCGATCGACGCCGACCTGCCGGAAGCCGAGGTGCGCATGCACTGGCACGCGCGCCTCGACGCGGACCCGGCCCAGCGCTGGCTTCGGGACATGGTCAGAAGAACCGTGAAAGTGCTTGCGCCGCACCGTCTTCCAGCACGGTAGCGGTCACGGAGTCAGCCGCTGCCTGCACGGTCGCCGGCGCCTGGCCCATCGCGATGCCATGCGCGGCCCACCGCAGCATTTCGACGTCGTTGGTCCCGTCGCCGATCGCGAGGGTGTCCTCGGCCGGAACACCCAGCAGCACGCGCAGCTCCTCCAGCGCCGAGCCCTTCGTGACATCAGGAGGCACCGCGGTCAGCCACGCTTCGGTGTGGTCGACGTGCCACGACACACCCGGCAGCTCCAGCTCGCGGACCGCGAACGCCAGTTCGGCGGCCGTGTGGTCGAGCCAGCGCATGACGAGCCGGGCGGTCGGCACGGCCGCGATCTCGTCGAACGTGGCGGAAGTCGTGACACCCCACAGGTCGTTCGGCAGGAACTCGCCGACGAACAGGCTGCCCACGCCGGTCTGCTCCACCGCGAACACGGCGCCCGGCAGCAAGGCGGAGAGCGTCTTGATCGTCGGACCGGGCTCGAACGTGATGCGCTTGATGATCTCGTCGCGCGCCGGGTCCCACCACACCGCGCCGTTCGAGCACAGCGCCATTGACGCGGGCACCTGAGGCGCGATCGGGGTGGTGCCGATCAGGCTGCGGCCGGTGCAGAGCACGACGTGCGCGCCGTGCTCGGCGGCACGAGCCACAGCAGCCTGAACAGCGGGGGCGATGTCGTGCGAGCCGACGTGGGTCAGGGTTCCGTCGATGTCCAGGGCAACGAGGCGCGGTCTCCAGTTCACGTGACGCCATCCTATGCGAAGGTTAGTGAATTATGGTTCACTAATGATGTGGCGCGGCCGAGAACCATCTCCGACGAACAGATCCTGAACGCCGTTGCGGCGGTCATCGACCGCAAGGGACCGGAGTTCACGGTCGCGGACGTGGCGGCGGAGGCCGGGGTGTCGGTCGGCGCGGTGGCCAAGCGGTTCGGGTCGAAGAGCGGCTTGTTGCAAGCACTCACCAAAGCCGGCACGGAAGAAGTCAAGAGCCGGATGCGCGCAGCGGGCACCGTCAGGGAAGCGCTGCTGACCTGGTTCGACCGGCTCGCCGATCCGGCCACGGCCACGAACAACCTGGCGCAGCTGGGCGTCGACCTCATCGACCCCGAGCTGCGGGCGTTGCTGGCGAGGCACTACGCGGTGCTGGAGGCTGAGCTGGAGGTCCTGTGCGCGGCGGAGGACCTGCCGCCGAACGCCGCGAGAGTGCTGGCGGCGCTGGTGTACGGGATCGCGATGGACTGGTCGATCAGGCCACGCGGAGAGCTCCTGGCACGCATGGAGGAAGACATCGATCTGGTCTTGAAGGGGATGCGCTGATGGCAACCTGGGCCGAGTTCGCGGCCGAACAGCCCGACCTGGCCGCGTTCACGCAGGGCAGGTTCGCGGCGGACCGGCACGCGCTGGTCGCGACCCTGCGCAAGGACGGCTCACCGCGGATCAGCGGGGTGGAACCGGACTTCACGCGCGGCGAGCTGTGGATGGGCATGATGCTCGACTCGCTGAAGTCGCGCGACCTCCGGAGGGACCCGCGGTTCTCGTTGCACTGCAACACGACCACGGCCTCGATGACCGCGGCGGGTGACGCGAAGATCAGCGGGACCGCTGAGTTCTGGACCGAGAAGGACGACTACCTCAAGGACCTGTACGACCGCACCGGGTGGATGCCGGAGGGCGGCGAGCTCGACCTGTACCGGTGCGACGTCACCGAGGTCGTGTCGATCACCGTCGAGGGCGACGAGATGGTGGTCCTGTCCTGGCACGAGGGAAGGGGAATTCGGCGTGTCGCAAAGAAGTGAGCCCGACCTGAGCGGCAAGGTCGCCGTCGTCACCGGTGCCACGAGGGGTGCGGGCCGGGCGATCGCGATCGAGCTGGGCGCGGCCGGCGCGACGGTGTACGCGGCCGGGCGCACGACGCGCACGCAGCAGTCCGAGGTCGGTCGTGCCGAGACGATCGAGGACACCGCGGACCTCGTCACCAAGGCGGGTGGCAAGGGAATCGCCGTCCGCTGCGACTTCACGAGTCCGTCTGATGTGGACAATCTGGCCAAGAAGATCGGCAAGCTCGACATCTTCGTCGACAACGCGTGGGGCGGCGAGAACCTCGTCGAGTGGGGCAGGTTCTGGGAGCACGACCTCGACCGGCAGTTGCACATGTGGCGCAACGGCGTCGAGACGCACCTCGTGGCGTTGCACAAGCTGATGCCGATCCTCATCCAGTCCGACGACGGGCTCGTGGTCGAAGTGACCGACGGCGAGGACGGCGAGGCGTACTTCGTGAACCTCACCTACGACGCCGTGAAGAACACCGTGCGCAGGTTCGGCGAGGTGCTCGCGAAGGACCTGAAGGACTTCCCGAACGTGACCGCACTCGCCGTCACACCGGGGTTCCTGCGGTCGGAGCAGATGCTGGAGACGTTCGGCGTCACCGAGGAAACGTGGCGTGACGCGGTCGAGAAAGTGCCGGACTACGCGATCTCCGAGACACCGCACTACCTCGGCCGCGGCATCGCGCACCTGGCCGCCGACCCCAACCGCAAGAGGTTCGCGGGCCAGTGCCTGTCGTCGTGGAAGCTCAAGCGCGAGTACGACTTCACCGACCTCGACGGCACGCAGCCCGACTGGGGCCGCTGGTGGGACGACGTGGTGAAGCCACGAATCGCCGGCAGGACAGTGGAAGCCGACCCGGCGGACTACCGCTAGGCGTCGCCGGGGCGGACGAGACCGGTCTCGTAGGCCAGCACCACGGCCTGCACCCGGTCTCGCAGCTCCAGCTTCGCGAGGATCCGTCCGACGTGCGTCTTGACCGTCGCCTCCGACAGGAAGAGCTTGCGGGCGATCTCCGTGTTGGACAGGCCCTTCGCGATGAGCACGAGCACCTCGCGCTCGCGTTCGGTCAGCACGTCCAGCACGGTGGCGTCGCGCAGCTCACCGCCGCCGTCGCCGAGGAACCGGCCCAGCAGGCGCTTGGTGACCGACGGCGAGACCACCGCGTCACCCGAGGCCACCGCCCGCAGCGCCGACACCAGGTCGGACGGCGGCGTGTCCTTCAGCAGGAACCCGCTGGCACCGTTGCGCAGTGCGGACAACGCGTACTCGTCCATGTCGAACGTGGTCATGACCAGCACCTTCGCGGTGTCGGCCGCGGCGATCCGCTTGGTCGCCTCCACCCCGTCCAGCACCGGCATGCGGACGTCCATCAGCACGACGTCGGGCCGCAGTTTGTCGGCCATCTGCACCGCGTCGAGACCGTCCGCGGCCTCGCCGACGACGTCGATGTCCTCCTGCGCCCCCAGCACCATGCGGAAGCCCATGCGCATGAGTTCCTGGTCGTCGACCAGCAGCACCCGAATCACTCGATCACCCTATGCGGCTATCGGGAAGCTCGCCCGCACGCGCCAGCCCCCGCCGGGGTTGGGGCCCGCCTCGAACTCGCCACCCAGCACCGCAGCCCTTTCCCTCATGCCGATCAGTCCATTGCCACCGGACACCTTGACCACGTCGTGCGGTGTGCCGAAGCCGTTGTCGATCACTTCCAGCCGGAGCTCCTCCGGCGAACGCGCCAGCCGTACGACAGCGGTCGTGCCCGTGCCGGCGTGCTTGATGGTGTTGGTCAGCGCTTCCTGCACGATCCGGTAGACGCTCAGTCCGACGCCGACGGGCAGGTCGTCCACGTCGCCGGTGATCTCCAACCGGACCGGGACGCCGGCCGCGCGGGTGTTCTCGGCGAGCTCGACCACACCGCGCGCGTCGGGTTGCGGGGCCCACTGCGTCTCGGCGTCCTCGCTGCGCAGCACGCCCAGCAGCCGGCGCATCTCGGTGAGCGCCTGGCGGCCGGTGTCCGCGATCGTGCGGACCGCGTTCTCCGCGACCTCCGGCTGTGACCTGATCGTGTAAGCCGCGCCGTCCGCGTGGACGATCATTACGCTGACCGCGTGCGCGACCACGTCGTGCAGCTCACGGGCGATGCGCGAGCGCTCCTCGCCGACCGCGATCCTGGCCTGCTGGTCGAGTCCGGTCTCGAGCAGCTTGAGCCGTTGTTCCATCTCGCTCTGGTACGCGCGGCGAGCTCCGATGAACTCGCCCATCGCCCAGCTGAAGCCGAAGATCACGAAGACCATGAACACCAGGAACACGGCCTGGAGCTCGCCGATCTGGAAGACCGCCCACAGCAGCGTGCCCGCGAGCAGCCAGCCCGAGTAGATCAACGCCGACTTGCGGCCGATGTACGCGACCAGCGTGTACAGGGCGATGGCCAGCGCGAAGTCCGACATCCGCGCCGGAATGCCGTTCTCGCCGCCGTGCGTGAAGAGCTGCAGGAACGCGCCCGCGAGGATCAGGTAGCTGCTGCCGAGCGGGTGGTAGCGCCGGAACGGCAGCGGCCCGAGCATCAGAAGGGTGACGGCGAGGAACGCCGAGAACGACACCCCGCGCTCGGCCGTCGAGACGGCGAACCCCATGTCGAAGATCAACAACAGACCGGTGATCAGGGAGTCCCCGAACGCCGGGTGAGCCTTCATCCACAGGCTGAACCTCCGCACCCGACAAGGTTAGGTGCGGTTCGAACTTTTGCGCGTCGCGCCACGGAATGACGCAGCGTACGACTTCAGTGTGAGTTATTGTGTCGAGGAGTTGATACAAAGGTCAAGGGGGCACGCATGCTGTACGACGCTCTGTGGGCTGCGGGCGTGGGGCTGTTCCTGCTGCTGGTGCTCTGGCCCACCCGGTCGACCGGCAAGCGGCTGCTGAAGAGCTGGCGGGTGCAGGACCCGACGTCCGCGCAGATCGAGGACGCGATCCGCTACCTGAAGCGGCGGCGGTTCCTCTACCCGTGGATCTTCGTGGGGCTCACGTTCGTACCCCTCGGCAGCGGTCGTGGCGTCGGCTCGTTCGCGGCGATCGTGCTCGGCGGCACGCTGCTCGCCGAGCTGATCGCGACGCAACTGCACCGCGAGGGATCACAGAGGGTGGCGACGCTCACACCGCGCGGCCTGTACGACATCGCCTCCCAGTACGTGCTGATCTCATACGCGGCGATCGTGGCGATCGGGGTCGTCCTGCTGGTCGTGGACCTCCGGATCGGGCAACTGCCGGCGCTCGTCGTGTCGGTTGCAGCGGTGGCCCTGGTCATGTGGGCCGCTGTCGCCCGGCCCGCCGACGGTGACGAGCAGGTCGACCGGGCGTTGCGGACGCGCAGCGTGCACGTGTCGGCCGGCCTCGGTGCGGCTGTGGTCGGTGCGCTGGTCGGAGGTGGCTTCGGCTTGTTCTGCGTGCTCGCGTGGGTAGCGATGGCCAACACGAACTACGTGTCCAAGAAGATCTTCTGGTGACAGCACCCAGAATCGTCGTCGATCTCGAGAACGGAGTCGCGCCCTGGCGCCAGGTCAGGGACCAGCTGGTGCGGTTGATCAGCGGAGGCGTGCTGCCGGTCGGGTCCCGTTTACCGACGATCCGCCAGCTCGCCGCCGACCTCGGGCTCGCCGCGGGAACCGTCGCGCGGGCGTACCGCGAGCTGGAGACCGAAGGCGTCCTCACGACAGGACGAAGGCAGGGCACCGTGGTGGCTGCCCTGCCTTCGCATGCACCGGACCCGCTCTCCGCCGCCGCGGCGGAGTTCGTCGCCGTAGCTCGGTCGCTCGGCGCCAGCGAGGGGGAGGCGCTGAACGCCGTGCGTGCCCGTTACGGGGCTGAGTAAGGCGACTCGATCTTGGGTGCGGGTCGCGGTTCGCCCACGTGCGCGTGACGCTCTTCGTAGATCCGGTGTTCCTCGGCCATCTGGTCCGCGAGTTGCTGCTGCATCTGGCGATCCCGAATCCTGGCCAGGATCGCCATGGTGACGCCGTGAGCCAGTGCCAGCAGCAACAGCACCACGCCCAGCTTCACGACCACGTTCTTCACCGGGTCACCCGTGTTGATCTCGATGATCGACACCAGTGCCAGCAGCCCGAGCACGACGAGGTGGAACAGGACGGCCGTCAGCTTCATCATGCCGCCGACCTGTTCGTCGTCGTACGCAGCGCGCTTCAGGTATCCCTTGCCGCTGCGGTAGATCAGCTGGCCGTCAACGACGACCAGGACGATCCCCAGCACCAGGAACGTCACGTAGCTGTCACCCATGCGGTGTGGCTACCCGCGCACGCACGCGCACAAACCGTGGCACGATCAGTGCCCGTGACGGCGTTGCAAGGACAACAACTGGCCGGACCGCTGTGCGCGGCCGTGGCCAACTTGTGTGTTGCCTTGCAACCACAGGTTTCGCCGCAGACCGCGGCCGGCTTTCAGGAAGTGTTGCGCCGTTTGCACGCGCCGCTGCAGGTCGCGGTGGCCGGGCGGATCAAGTCGGGCAAGTCGACGCTGGTCAACGCGTTGATCGGACGCCGGGTCGCGCCCACCGACGTCGGCGAGTGCACACGGCTCGTGACGCGGTATCAGTACGGAACCGTCGACCGCATCGAAGTGGTGTTGCGGGACGGACGACGGCAGGTGCTGCCGTTCGACGCGCAGGGCATGATCCCCGCTTCTCTTGGCCTGGAAGGCGTTTCGCACATCGAGGCGTACCTGACGAACGCCGTGTTGCGCGACTTCACCGTCATCGACACCCCGGGGCTCGGCTCGTTGGACGCTGCTTCGGTCGCCCGCACCGAGGAACTGCTGGATCCCGTGTCGCGCAACGCTGTCGCGGGGGCGGAGGCGGTGCTCTACGTCGTGACGCAGGGCGTGCGGGCCGACGATCACTCGACGTTGGCCGCTTTCACCGCCGCGACCGCTTCTCGTGAGGCCGGGCCGGTCAACGCCATCGCCGCGTTGAACAAGGTCGACGCCGTGGCGCCGGAAACCGTCGAGGGCTCGGACGGTGACGTGTGGCGGGCGGCGGAGATCCTGGCGGACAAGCAGGCTCAGCTGCTGAAGCCGCGGGTCGCCGACGTGCTGCCGGTGATCAGCCTGCTCGCCGAGTCCGCCGAGACCGGGGAGTTCACCTCGGCCGACGCGGAGGCGTTGCGGCAGCTGGCGGCGCTGGACACCGACACCCGCACGATGATGCTGATGTCCGGCGATCTCTTCACGTCGTGGGACTGCGAGGTTCCGGCGGGTGTGCGGTCGCGGTTGCTGGAGAAGCTGGACCTGTACGGCATCGGCCGCGCGTTGGCGGCTCTGGACGCTGATCCTGCCCTGGCTGCCGGTGCTCTCCGCCGCGTGCTGTTCGACGCTTCCGGGTTCGCTGCGGTTCGCGGCCGGCTCGACGCGGTGTTCCGGGCTCGGGCCGACGGCATCAAGGCGGCGGCCGCGCTGGCGTCCGTCACGTCGCTGGCCTCGGGAGATCCCGGCGAACGGCAGCGCGTGCACGACGCGATCGAGGTGCTGCTCGCTCGGCCAGAGGCTCACCAGCTGCGGCTCCTGGAGGCGTTGACGCTGGTGTCGTCCGGCGCGGTGACGCTGGCGCCGGACCTGACCGAGGAGGTGCTGCGCGTCGGCAGCACCCCGGACGTGCCTGCTCGGCTCGGTCTGGCCGGGCGGCCTCTGCCAGAGCTGGTCGCATATTCGCTGGAACGCGCCGGGTGGTGGCGTTCGTTCGCCTCGTTCGGGGCGACGCCGGCGCAGGCTCGGGTGGCGCACGTCGTCCACCGGGCGTATTTCCTCATCTGGCAGCAACTACGTGCTGGGGGGCACCGATGAGCGGGAACGGAACCGATCCGGCCGATGTGGCGTCGGACGACGGTGTGGAGACCATTGCCGACGAGCTGCTCGACCAGGCGCTGGCCGAACGCCGCGCGCTGGTCGGGCTGTGCCTGTACGCGCTGGACCGCGCCAGCTCGGGTGTGGTCGAGCGGATCGAGGAAGGCCTGTCGACCATAGGGGTCGTCGCCATCCGCGCCGATGGTGAGCGGTTCGACCCGTCGTTGCACGAGGCCGGTGGCACCGTGCCGACGGATGATCTGGCGTTGCAGGGCTTGGTCGCGGAGACCGAGGTGCCTGGTTTTTGCGACCGCGGCCGTTTGCTGCGGGCTCCGATCGTGACGGTCTACACGGCCCGATGAGCACACTTCCGCAGACCGTCCGCCAGACGCGCGAACGCCTCACCTCTCTCGTACGCGAGCTCGACCCCGTGCTCGCGGACTGGGTGACTCGTCGTGCGGCTCCCGAGGTGTCGTCGGTCGTGATCGTCGGCGAGACGAACCGCGGCAAGTCCTCCCTGGTGAACGCTCTGCTGTCCACTCCAGGCCTCTCCCCGGTGGACGCGGACGTCGCCACGTCGACCTACTTGGTGTTCCAGCACGGCTCGGCGTGGGCCTCGCGCGCCTGCTACCCCGGCCTGCTCGCGCCGGTGACGTTCCCGCTGCCCGCCCTGATCAACTGGGTCTCGGCCGCGCACGACCTGCCTCCCGGCGAGCTCCCGCCGCGCTACGTCGAGGTCGATGCGCCGATCCCGTTGCTGGAACGCATGTCCGTTGTGGACACTCCCGGCGTCGGCGGCCTCGAGTCCGTGCACGGCGAACTGGCTCTGGAAGCCGTCACGTCCGCCACCGCCCTGGTCTTCGTCGTGGACGCCTCGTCGCCGTTCACCCGCGGCGAGCTGGACTTCCTGAAGCGCGTCGGCGACCGCGTGGAGACCGTCGTGTTCGCCCTGACCAAGACCGACCAGTACCGGGGCTGGCGCCAGGTCCTCGACGCGGACATCGCCCTGCTGGCCGAACACGCCCCGCGCTTCGCCGACGCCGTCTTCTACCCGGTGTCCTCGCGCATGTTCGAGATGGCCTCGCAGGCCCCGAACCCGGACGCCGCCGCCATGCTCCGCGAACGCTCCGGCATCGCCGCTCTGCAGACTTCCTTGCAGGAACTGGTGACCGGTCGCGCCGGCATGCTCGCCGAGGCCAACGCCCTGCGCGCTCTCTCGACAGTGCTGGACGAGCTGGCGGTCCGCCTCGAACAAGACAAGCGCGCTCTGTCCGTGGGGGAAGACGAAGCTGTTCTGCTGCGCGCCCGCCGTGAGGAACTGCAAACCGAACGCCGCTCCTCCACCCGTGGCTGGCAGGTCCGTCTCCGCGGCGAAATCCAACGCGCCCGCGTCGAGAACTCCCACGAGATCTCCCGCCAGATGCGCGACCTGCAAACCTGGTACCGCCAGGCCATCGACGCGGCCGACCGCACCGCGCTGGCCTCGTTGCCCCAGCAGGTCGACACGGGCTTGCAGGTCGTCTCGGGCCGAATCTCGACCGCCCTGTCCGCCCGCCTGTCCCAGCTGACCGACGTGGTCCTGGCCACCCTGTTCTCGCGGGAGGAACTGACCCTGATCCGCGGCCAGTTCGCCCGCGGCGAGCAACCCCCGGTCGTCCTGCGCCCCAAGGAAAAGCGCCCACCCACGGCCGAGGACAAACTCCTGGTCTTCATGGGCGTCTCCGGCGGCCTGGGCGCCGGCAAGCTGGCCGTGATGCCCCTGGCAGGCCTGGGCATCGCCGTCCTGAACCCGATCGTCCTCCCGGTGACCATCGCCCTGGGCCTGGGCGCGGGCTGGTGGATGGCTCGCACCCGAACCCACACCGCCGAAAAGCAGCACGTCAAACAATGGCTCTCGGACGCCATCGCCGACGCTCGCTCCACAGTGGACCAACTGGCCGCCGAACAGCTCATCGAAGCCGAGCAGGCCTTGTCGCTGGCGCTGGACGAAGCCCTCGCCAAGCGCATCGAGGCCATCGAGGCGGAACTGCGCGAGGTCGACAAGGCGCTGCGCATGGAAGCGGGCGAGCGGGGCCGCGAACTGCAGTCCGTGACCCGCCGGCTGGCCGAGGTGGAGCAGGGCCGCGCCAAGGCCGAGGAGCTGCTGGGCCGGATCCGTTCGGTCCGCGACCGGGCGTAAGGTCGAAAAGGACTCAACGAGCGGCTTGTCTGACGGTTACGGGCTTCTGTTCAACTTATTTGTCGCACTTATTGAACTTAATCGAGCAGTGCTCATTTTGCCTGTTCAGGGCATTTTTGTCGGGGCAACTTAATTCGACGTTGCCGGGTGCGCACGGCTTGCGACAAATTCAGTGCGAAAGATAGTTCACCGTTGTGTCACCGAACGGGAATCGCCGGTGATCAGCCAACTGCTTCGCTGCACTATATGAAGTTGCAGCGAGACCAGGTGGTGGCGGCGACCCTGGTGGGCACCGTGGTCGTCGTGCTCGGGTTCGCGTCGGGCATCGGTCGTGTCCCTCAGGCGCAGAACTCCATCAGCCAGCCGGAACAGCACTCCCACACACCCACCCCGTCGCCCGTCGAGCAACCACACCAACCGGCCAACCACGTCGCACAGCCGGTGGCGCACAACCCCGCGCCGGTCGCGCATCAGCCGGAGGGACCGCACGTTCCGGCGCCGGAGCATCCGCACCACACGATGCCTCCTACTACGACGAAGCCGCCGGCAACGACTCCGACAACGCCTCCCACAACCGAGCCGGGCAAGCCCTGCGACGTCGGCGCGATCACCACACTGCTGCGCGAACTGCGACTGCTGCCGCAACTCGACGAGCTGCCGGTCGTGCACGAGCTGCCGACCGGCACGAGGAAGGCCGCCGGTCAACCGTCCTTTGTGGAGCTTCCGCTGCTCGGTGACCCCACGAAGCTGCTCGGCGACACCACCAAGTTGCTCGACGACCTGCTCGGCACGACCTGCTCGCTCGTCGTGGACGAGAAGACCAACCAGGTCACGGCCCTGCTGGACACACCATGACCGAGGCGGCGAAGTCGTGGCTGCTGTTCGCCAGGTCGTTCGACTACCTCGGCACGACTCTCTTCATCGGCGGGACGGCGTTCATCGCGTTCCTGTGGCCCGACGGCGCGGACACCGCACGGGCCAGGCGCCTGATCGCGTTCGGCTGGCTGTGCGGCTTCGCCGGCACGATCACGAGCCTCGCCCTCGACGCCGCCTGGGTCGCGGGCCGCCCGCCGTCCGCCGCGTTCGACTGGTCCGTGCTGACAGCGTTGTTCGACGCGCCGTTCGGCCGGGTGTGGTTCGCCCGCACGTTGCTGTGGCTGCTCGCACTGGTCGTGCTCGCCGACCTGATCCGGCGCGGCGCGAGGGCCGCGAAGTCGATGGCGTGGCGCGTCGGAGCGGGTGCGGTGGCTCTCGGAGTGTTGCGCACCAACGGGATGACCGGCCACGTCCTCGACCTGCCCGGCTGGGGACAGGCGGTCGTGCTCGTGCACCTGCTGGTGGTCTGCCTGTGGGTCGGCGGGCTGATGATGCTGCTGCTCGCGGTGCTGCCCGCCCGTGATCGGGACGTGCTCGCCGCGGTGCTGCCGCGCTACTCGCGGCTCGCGATGGTCTCCGTCGCGGTGCTCACGGCGGCGGGCGCGGTGCTCGCGTGGAGGCTCGTCGGTTCGTTGAACGCGTTGCTGCACACCGGATACGGGCAACTCCTCCTGACCAAGCTGGCGCTCTTCGCGGCGCTGCTGGTTCTCGGGTTCGCGAGCAAGACCTGGGTGGACCGGCGGTTGCACGTCGCCGCGACCACCCGAGGGCTCGCACTCTCGGTCACCGCAGAGGCGGTTCTCGCCGTCGTCGTGCTGGGTGTGGCCGCCTTCCTCGTCACGACCGGTCCCGGTCGCTGACCCTGCCAGTGGAAAGGAAGTCCGCAGTGGACAAAGGAAACCGGTTCGCCGTGCTGGTCGCGGCACTGGGCATCGCCGGAACAGCGCTGTGCCTGAGCCTGGTGAGCCCGGGCCAGGCAGCTCCGGTCGGCGTGGATCTCGCCGCACAACAGGGCGAGGCCGCGCCGGCGGCCCAGCAGTCGACCGCGGTCGAGATCATGGGCTACTCGTTCCAGCCGGCCACGTTGACGATCAACGCCGGTGACACGGTCGTCTGGACGAACCACGACACCGCGCCGCACAACGTGGTCGGGACGAACGGGCCGGAGAAGTTCACCTCGCCGACCCTCCAGCAGGGCCAGACCTACAGCTACACCTTCACCAAGCCGGGCACGTACTCGTACTACTGCTCGATCCACCCGGACATGAAGGCCTCGGTCACGGTCAACGGCAGCACGCCGCCGACCACGACCACGACAACCGCGCCGCCGACGACGACGCCACCCACCACCACGACAACTCCTCCGACCGGTCACCCGACCACGCATCCCACTCCGACGACGCAGCCGACGCCCGGAACGCCGACCTGCGTCACGAAGGAAGCGCTCGCTCCCTTCATCGCGCACGTCAAGGCGGCTCACCTGGAAACGTCGCCGTTGCAGCAGGCGCAGGACGCGCTGGCGTTCGACAACTACATCAAGGCGCACACGGTGCTGATCGAGCAGATGCTCGATCCGGCGTTGAAGTCCTCGTTGCCGGCTGACGTGCTGGCGCCGTTCATCGCGCACGTGAAGGCGGCTCACCTGGAGACCTCACCGCTGCAGCAGGTGCAGGACGCGCTGAACTTCGACAACTACCTCAAGGCGCACACCGTGCTGATCGAGCAGATGCTCGACCCGGCCTTCAACCAGGCGATCTGCTGATGAAACGCGGCCTGGCCGGCGTTGTCCTGGCCGCGTTCGCCGTGCTGACCTTCGCCGTCAGCACGGCGTCCGCCGCCACGACCCATCAGATTCCGATCGCGCGGTACTCGTACGTGCCGGCCACGATGACGGTGAACGTGGGCGACGTCGTCACGTGGACGAACCAGGACCAGGCGTCGCACGACGTCGCCGGTGGCACCTTCCACTCGCCGATGCTCGCCCAGGGACAGTCGTGGAGCTTCACGTTCACCCAACCGGGCACGTTCGACTACATCTGCTCCGTGCACCCCGACATGCGGGCGTCGATCGTCGTGCGCGCCGCCGAGACGACGGTGCCGGCCGCACCCGTGCCGCAACCAGTCGTCCAGGAACCCGCGGCACCGGCGGCGACCACGGCGACGACCACGGCCGTCACGGCGACGACCAGTGCGGTTCCGGCCGTCGCCGCGCCCGCACCGTCGGCACCGACGTCCCCGGCACTGCCGGGCATGCTCCTCCTCGCGGGACTGGTCGCCGCCGTCACCACGCTGTGCCTGCTGCTGATCGGCTCGCGTCCGGACCGCGCCTAGGTCATCGCGTGCACTGCCAGGGCGATCGTAAGAGCGATCGGACTCACCGCATCTGTTGCGCCACCGTGCTCAAGAAGGTCAGCCAAGCACCTCGTGACACGTCGAATCGAGGTCCATCAGGGTTCTTGGAGTCGCGGATCCCGACGACGTCGTGGAACCGCACTTCCACACAACTACCGCTGTCGCCAGAGCTGTAGCTGCTCTTGATCCACACGGTCAACTACGAGCTCCTTGCGAGAAAGTCCAGCAACGCCGTTCTTGTGTCCTTCAGGTTCCAGGCGAGATCGGCGACCTGCTCGAAGCGCTTCCGCATGAGTTCCGTCTGGGACGGTTGATCGTAATAGATCGGCGCACCGTACAGCGGGGATAGAAACGCGATGGGTTCGGACGTGTCGAAGTCCAGCGTCACCATCCCGCCGCCCAGCAACGGGTTGTTGTGCGCGTGCAGGCTGACGATCCGGATGTTCAGCGCCGGGTGCTGTTCCATCAGCTGGAGCAGGTGCAGCACCTGCTCCCTCATCACCGACTCGCTGCCCACCACGTGCAGAAGGCTGTCCTCGGTGAAGACGACGTCGATTCGTGCTGCCTTGCCCGCGGAGAGCACCTGTTGCTGAAGCTGCAAGCGGAACGCGATCCGCTCGGCCGTTTCCTCGTCCGGCCGGACAGAGCCGCCGGCGCGGTGGATGCCTTCGACGTAGCCGGGCGACTGGACGAGCCCCGGGATCACTCCGCACTCGTACCAGCTGATGTGCCGCGCCGCCGCCAGCAGGTCCATGAACCGCACGTAGGAGTCCGGCAACGAATCGACATAGCCGAGCCGCGGCTGCCTGCGCCTGCTCGCCATCCCGAGGGCGAGCACCGAGTCGCGTTCCTCGGGCGTCACGTCGTAGAAGTCGAGCAACCGGGAGAGCTCGGCCACCCCCAGCGCACCCTTGCCGTTCTCCACCTGGCTGAGCCTGCCCGCGCTGCGACCGATCAGATCGGCGGCTTCCTGCTGTGACTTGCCGGCGGCCAGCCTGAGGCGTTGCAGCGTGAGCCCGAGCTGGAGGCGTTCCACGGTCTGTCTCGCCTGACCCACGTGGCTGCCTCCCTTCATACGCTTAGGCGAGCGACTTTAGCCTCACGTAAGGCTAAAGTTAAGTCCATATCGGGCGACCTGGGGTGAAGATGAGGTTTCGACCATGGGCGTCAAGCGCGAATGGCTTCTTCACTGCAGCGACAGCTACGCGGACCGAGCGGTCTGCGAGGTCAGCGTGAGTGCCGGAGCGGTGGAGATAACCGGCCCCGACGGCCCGGCGTTCACCCTCGAAGGCGGTGAGATCGCGCAGTTCCGCGCGGCCCTCGACGCCGCCATCGGCCAGAGCGAGATCGACCTCCGAGCGGGTCACACGGTTGGCGGGGGAACCGAATCGGCATAACGTGGGTCATACCGGTACATGAGCAGTAGGAGGTGTGTCCCGGTGTACATCGACGAGAACGGTGCGGCCGACGCCGAGCTGAAGGTCACCGTCGAGGATGAGGAGTACACCGCCGACGTCACCTTCGACCTCGACCACGACGGCACGAACGACTCCGCCGTGGTCGAGACCGATGACGGTGGTCACCTCGCGTTCACCGACACGAACGGCGACGGCGACGCCGATCTGATGAGCACGTTCGACAAGGACGGCAATCTCCTGAGCCAGGCTCGGTTCGAGGAGAATTCCGGCGAGTGGGTTGCCGTCGACCCGAACGACTCAACGCAACAAAAGACGAATTCCGCGCCTCAGCAGACGATTGTCGTGCACACCGACGAAGGCGATCGAAAGGTCGGCCAGGCGACCGAGGACACCGACGGCGACGGCAAGGCCGACACCGCGGTGGTCAAAGACGACGACGGTGACTCCTGGCTGTTCACCGACAAGAACGGTGACGGGCGGGCCGACGTGGCGACCGAGATCACACGATCGGGCGAGGTCACGATGTCGGAACACCGCGGTGACGACTGGGTCGAGGTCGAGCACGGGCACATCGAGTCCGACGGCCGGTACGTGACCGACTCGAAGAGCGGCATTCTGGACGACTCGGACGACTGGTTCGAGGAAGAACGGTTCGAGGGCGTCGTCCGAATCGATTCGACCACCGGGCAGTGGATCAGCCCGAACTAGCTGGTAACGAAACGCAGGTCACAGGCCCCGGTGTGGTGAGAACCGCACCGGGGCCTCTTGTGTTTTTCCCACCTCAAGCGCGCCTTAACGCCGTCCGAGTGCTGAATCGATTCCAGAATCGGTTTTGTGAGGGAAGCGACAGGCTGGGGGTGCTTTACCTGCCATTCACCGGGCTAACCTCGATCCATCCCCTTCCACGCACGCCCGGCCCCACCGGGCGTCTGGAGCTATTCCCGAGGACGACGAAGTCCCCACACCGGACGACCCCACGCGTCCTCGGGCAGCCGAGGCGTTCAGTCAGGAGACGAGACGAGATGACGGCAGTGACCATTCCCGGTCTCGAACACGCACCGACCAACCACGCGCGCTTGCTCGCATGGGTTCAGGAAGTCGCTGAGCTGACCTGCCCCGATGAGGTTGTTTGGGCGGACGGGTCCCAGGGTGAATGGGACCGTCTGACGCAGAAGCTCGTCGACGCCGGCACCTTCAAGCCCCTGAAGAAGAAGCAGAACTCCTTCTGGGCCGCCTCGGACCCGAGCGACGTCGCGCGCGTGGAGGAGCGGACCTACATCTGTTCCGTGCGCGAGGAGGACGCGGGCGCGACGAACAACTGGATGGACCCTTCCGAGATGAAGGCCATCATGACCGAGCTCTACCGGGGCTGCATGCGTGGTCGCACGATGTACGTGATCCCGTTCTGCATGGGCCCGCTCGACGCGGAGAAGCCGATGCTGGGCGTCGAGATCACGGACTCGGAGTACGTCGTCGTCTCGATGCACATCATGACCCGCATGGGCACCAAGGCCCTCGCCGTCTTCGGTGACGACGCGGACTTCGTGCCCGCGCTGCACTCGCTCGGCGCGCCGCTCGAGCCCGGCCAGCAGGACGTCCAGTGGCCGTGCAACGACACCAAGTACATCTCGCACTTCCCGGAGACCCGCGAGATCTGGAGCTTCGGCTCCGGCTACGGCGGCAACGCCCTGCTCGGCAAGAAGTGCTACTCCCTGCGCATCGCGAGCGTCATGGCGCGCGACGAGGGCTGGCTCGCCGAGCACATGCTGATCCTCAAGCTCACCTCGCCGGAGAACAAGGCGTACTACATCGCGGCCGCGTTCCCGTCGGCCTGCGGCAAGACCAACCTCGCGATGCTCGAGCCGACCATCCCCGGCTGGAAGGTCGAGACGCTCGGCGACGACATCGCGTGGATGCGCTTCGGTGAGGACGGCCGCCTCTACGCGGTGAACCCGGAGAACGGCTTCTTCGGCGTCGCGCCCGGCACCGACTACCACACCAACCCGAACGCGATGCGCACCATCGCCAAGGGCAACTCGCTGTTCACGAACGTCGCGCTGACCGACGACGGCGACGTCTGGTGGGAGGGCATGGGCGAGCCCCCGGCCCACCTCACCTCGTGGAAGCACCAGGACTGGACGCCGGACAGCGAGGAGCTCAGCTCGCACCCGAACTCCCGTTACTGCACGCCGATCGAGCAGTGCGACATCAAGGCGCCGGAGTGGGACGACCCCAAGGGCGTGCCGATCTCGGCGATCTTCTTCGGTGGCCGTCGCGCCACGACGATCCCGCTGGTGACCGAGTCGCGCGACTGGCAGCACGGCACCTACATGGGTGCCACGCTGTCGTCCGAGACCACGGCCGCCGCGGTCGGCAAGACCGGCGTCGTGCGCCGCGACCCGATGGCCATGCTGCCGTTCATCGGCTACAACGCCGGTGACTACTTCCAGCACTGGGTCGACCTCGGCAAGCGCGCCGACGCCGACAAGCTGCCGAAGATCTTCTACGTCAACTGGTTCCGCCGCGGCGAGGACAAGCGCTTCCTGTGGCCCGGATTCGGCGAGAACTCGCGCGTCCTGAAGTGGGCCATCGAGCGCCTCGAGGGCAAGGCCGCCGCTGTCGAGACACCGATCGGTTACGTGCCGACCGCCGACGACCTGGACCTCGAGGGTCTGGACGCGTCGCATGAGGACATCGAGGCCGCGCTGGAGTTCAACGCCGACGAGTGGCGTGCCGAGATCCCGCTGGTCGAGGAGTGGTTCGCGAAGATCGGCGAGAAGGTGCCGACCACGCTGCGCGACCAGCTGGAGGCCCTGAAGCAGCGCCTGGGCTGAGTCCCTGGTGTTTTGTGGTGACCCACCGGTCAACGGCGACCGGTGGGTCACCTTTTGAGGTACTACTAGTGGTGTGACGCAGGACGAGGACTTCCTCGGCGGACTCCACTTCGACGGATCCAAGCGCGATGTCGTGGTCGGCCCCACGACCGGCATCGTGCGCTACTACCCGGTGTCGTCCACCCCGCTGCCGGGGCGCACGCCGTGGTGGCGCTACACGCTCGTGTTCGTCCTCGGTTTGGCCATCGGTACCGCCGCCGGTGTGGTCCTGTGCAGCAATTTTCTCTGAGTCAGCGCAGCTCACCGTCCATTTGAGACGAAGTTGTCCACAGGTGTGGACGGCTCTGTGCACATGTTGTGGATAGCTGTGGACAGCCCTGGGGACTGCTCAGCCAGTTCTCCACAACTTCTGAAAATGGTCTTGAAGCAGGAATGAACCTGCCCCTCTCCGGGAACGTCTTAGTTGTGTGATGGCGATCACAAAGATCGTCAACGGAGGAGAGGGAGGTGTGCCGTGGGGATCGCAGGAATCGCGATGCTGGTGCTGTCCCTGGCCGCCGTGCTGATGGTCGTGGTCGCCGGATCAGTTCGGGAGCGGGTTGTCGCGGATGCCGAGGAGCATGCCGTTGAAGGTCCGGTTGGCCTCCGCGTAGCAGATGGCGTAAGTCCAACCCTCTGACCAGCCCTGGGATCCGGGCATGCGCCACGCCGGGAAGACGTCCGTGCGCTTGTCCGAGCCCACGTAGTCCTGCACGGCCTTGGTGCACTTGTCCTTGGCGATGGCGCTCATCTGTTCCTTGGACGGCGTGGGGTCGCTGAACTTGCCCAGCGGCACGATTCCGCCAGGCACGGCTTCGGCCATGTGCGCACCGTTGCACGCCACGGGCTTCACGTCCGGGTCCTTGGAGGGCGAGCCGCCGAGGCAGATCTGGTACGTGTTGAAGGCGGACCCCTTCAGGATCGCCTTCAGGGTTCCCTTGCGGGGCAGCGCTTTTCCGTCGGGGGTGAGCTCGACGACGGTGCACAGGCGCCACCGGTCGCCCTTCTTCCAGCTCGCCTCGTTCGGCCAGAACGCCCACACCTGCAGGCGGGTGGCGCCGGCGTCCGCGCTGCCCAGGTAGTCGTTGATCGCGCCGTAGCACGGCGGCAGCGCGGTCTTGCGCAGCGTCTGCGTGTCCGGGTAGGTCGACGGGAGGCCGGTCATCTCGCCGACGTTCATGACCTCGGCGTCGTGGCTCGCGGCGCAGTCGACCGGCTTGAGCTCCGAGGAGTTCATGCACTGCCCCACTTTCGGCAGCGTCGGTGCGTCCGCGGCGGCGGTGGACGGCATCGGGCCCGGGATGGCCTGACCACCAATGTGGATGGCACAGGCGCTCAAAGCCACCGAGCTCAGGATGATTGCCACCGCCAGCCGCACACGATTCACACCACAGAGACTAGGGCCTTGACCTGATCGGCGATGTCCCGACGCTGTTTTTCGAACGCCGAGTCGGTCAGCGCGGCCGGGTCGGCCGGCTGTCCGAGCACCGGCGTGTGGAGGTGTCCGCCGAGGACATTCGTTGCGCCGTAACCGATTCGCACGCGATTGGCCCGGTACATGCTCTCATTGGAGAGGTAGTTCCCGCCGCCACCGAGAGCCGCGACACGGCCCGGCGTCGGGTCGTCGGTGCGGCAGTCCTGCTGCGAGCCGACGATCACCCACTCGCAGAAGCTGCGGTTGAGCACCACCGGGAACGGGCCGGTGCCCGCGTCGATCATCTTCTGGAACGGCAGTGACGTCTCGATGAACTCGTTCGACGGCTGCGGCCACCCGCCGGCGTCGGGGACGCTGCCGTACGAGCCGACGTTGTTGTTGTCCGCCGATCCGCCTCGCCAGCGCGCCGCCCACCGCTCGATGTCGAACTTGCCGGGCCTGCCCTGGCTGATCGTCACGAACGCGTCCGGCTTCTGCTGCAGCGCGGAACCGTAGAACTGCTCGACGATCCCCTCGTCGAACCCGCCCCACAGCACCGGGAGCACCGCCGCCTGCAACACGACCTTGCCCTGCGGGGTGGTGATCTCACGGCCGTCGAGCTGCAGCGCCGCCGCGCCGGCCGGGTTGGCCCGCCGCACGTTGGTCCCGGTGAGCTGGAACGGGTCGAAGCCGGTCACCGCGATCTTGCGGACACCTGGCTTCGACGGGAACGCCGAGTCGCTCAGCCCGCGCGAGGCCCAGTCGAACTGCTGGATCAGCGCAGCGCGGTCGTGCACCGACAGCGCGAACCGCGGCTTCCACTGGCGCAGTGCGGTGGAGAGCTGCAGGCGGGCCCAGTAGAGCGGGCGGTCGTCGTAAGCGTCGTGCGCCAACGGTTTCGTGCTCTGCGCACGGGCGACAGCGGCCTTCCACAGCGCGTTGCCCTCGCGTTCGGCGAACTGCTGGGCCTGCTTCAGCACGACCTGCCGGCAGAGCTTCGAGGTGAACTCGCTGACGCGGCCGTCGAACCCGGCGAGTTTCACGAGCGCGGGGCCGACGGCGGGACCACCGGGCACGAGCGTGTCGTCGAGCCGCTGTTGTTCGACGGTGAGCGGGACGTTGGTGTCGTAGCAGCTGGTGTCCTGGGCGTGGGCGACACCCGGCACGACCGCGAGCCCTGCCGCGATCACGAGTCCGGCGATGATTTTCACGGCATCCATCTCAACGGAAAAGGGCCACCCGCCGAAACCGACGGGTGGCCCATACCGTTGACGGACGCGTCTCAGTGGGCGGCGACCGGCTTGACCCTCGGGCTGTCCTCGTCGACGTGGTAGTCGGACGGGTCGGTCTGGTCCGTGCCGTTGAAGACCTTGGCCTTCTTGGCGATCAGCGTGACGATCACCGCGACCAGCAGGTTGACCGCCAGCGCGACGATGCCGACGTAGATCTGCACGGCGGAGTTGCCGAACGGGTGCCAGCCGAACAGCGACAGCTTGCCCAGCGGCAGTGCGGAGCCGGCGAAGTGCTGCTTGCCGACGTTCGGGTTGGCGATGTTGTAGAGCAGCCACATGCCGTAGCCCATGCCGAAGATCCAGCCCGCGACCAGGCCGTAGACGTGGAACCAGCGCGTGTACAGCGCGATCGCGACTGCCGGCAGCGTCTGCAGGATCATGACGCCACCGATGAGCTGCAGGTCGATGGAGAACTGCGGGTCGACGAACACGATGAACGCGACGGCGCCGAACTTCACGACCAGCGAGGCGAGCTTGGCCTGCTTGGCCTCCTCCGCCGGGGTGGCGTGCTTCTTGATGTACTCCTTGTAGACGTTGCGCGTCCACAGGTTCGCCGCCGCGATCGACATGATCGCCGCCGGCACCAGCGCGCCGATGCCGATGGCCGCGAACGCGATACCCGCGAACCAGCTCGGGAAGTTGTGCCCGAAGAGCTCAGGCACGATCGTGTTCGTGTCGGGACGGCCGGTCGCCTGGTTGACGATCGGCTTGGTGCCCGCGCTGATCGCGACATAGCCCAGCAGCGCCAGCAGGCCGAGCACCAGCGAGTAGGCCGGCAGCGCGACCATGTTGCGCTTGATGACGTTGCGACCGCGGCTGGCCAGGATGCCGGTCAGCGAGTGCGGGTAGATGAACAGCGCCAGCGCACTGCCCAGTGCCAGCGTGGCGTACTGCAGCTGGTTGGTGCCGGTGAGCAGGACACCGTCGGTCTTGACCGGCGTCGCGTCGAACTTGGCCTGGGCGTCGTTGAAGATCTCGCCCCAGCCACCGAACTTCGAGGGCAGGTAGACGATCGCCACCAGGATGACGATGTAGATCAGGATGTCCTTGACGAACGCGATCAGCGCCGGCGCCCGCAGACCCGACTGGTAGGTGTAGAGCGCCAGGATCACGAACGCGATGAACAGCGGCAGGTGGCCGAGGATGCCGGAGCCGTTCAAGCCCATGCTGCGCAGCACCGCTTCGAGGCCCACCAGCTGCAGCGCGATGTACGGCATGGTCGCGACGATGCCGGTGATCGCGATCAGCAGCGCGAGCCAGTGCGAACCGTAGCGGCCCTTCACGAAGTCCGCGGGCGTGACGTACCCGTGCACGCGGCTGACAGACCACATACGCACCAGCGGCAGGAACACGATCGGGTACAGGATCACCGTGTACGGCAGCGCGAAAAAGCCAGTCGCTCCCGCGCCGAACATGAGTGCCGGTACCGCCACGAACGTGTACGCGGTGTAGAGGTCGCCACCGACCAGGAACCACGTGATCCAGCTGCCGAACTTCCGGCCGCCGAGACCCCACTCGTCGAGGTGCTCGAGAGTGTCGCCCTTCTGCCACTTGGCCGCCACGAAGCCCATGACCGTGACGAGCAGGAAGAGGACGCTGAAAACGATCAGCTCGGTCCACTGCATCAGTTCGCTCCCTCGTCCAGGTCGTCGACGCCCAGCTTGTCCGGCTTACCTGTGACGACGGGCTTGTCCTTGGTCTTCATGTAGACGAGACCCACGCAGAGCACGCCGAGCGGCACGAACGCGAACTGGTACCAGTAGAAGAACGGCAGCCCGAAGAGGCGAGGCTCGTCCTGGTTGAACCACGGCGTGATGAGCATGAGCAGCGGAACTATCAGCAGCAGGTTCCAGTTGCTCCAGCGCAAGCCGGTCTTGTGATCCGACGGCATGGTGGCCCTCCGTGTACGCGGTGTTGCGCGGATGTTAGGCCTGATGAGACGTGTCGTCAGCTCCGAGATCGGAATCGTTGCACTCTGCTTAACAGTCCCTTAGGACTGCTCGGCCTCCAGGCGCCCGACCAGGTCCTCTTCGGCGGCGTCGAAGTACTGCGCGAGTTGCTCGACGGCCTGCTGGGTGTCGCCATCGTTCAACAGTTCAACAATCCTGCGATTCCACGGCACGTACGTCTGGTAGAAGTCGTTGATCTCCTGCGCGACCCGGAAGGCGAGCATCAGCTCGGCGAAGAGCCGGTCCGACTCGTCGCTCAGCCGGGTGCTGCCCGCGAGCCCGACGATGCCGCGGTGGAACTGGATGTTCGCCTGGCCTGCCCTGGTCCAGTCGTTCTTCTCCGCCCTGGCCACGGCTTGGCGGACGGGCGTCCGCACGGCCTCGCGCTGGGCCTCGGTGACGTCGTTCCACAGCCTGAGGGAGCCGCACTCGATCACCCGGCGGGCGGCGTAGAGGTCGCGCACGTCGTCGCCGGTCGGCCTGCGGACGAACACCCCGCGGCTGTGCTCGTGGACCAGGAGGCGGTCGCGGGTGAGGAGCCGGAACGCTTCCCGCAGCGTGTTGCGGCTGACTCCCAGCGCGCCGCCGATGGCCTCCTCGCTGAGTCGCAGGCCGGGTGCCAGTTCGCCGTCGAGCACCCGCTCGCGCAGCATGTCCGCGACCTTCTGCGCGGTGCTCGCGCGCTCCAGGTCGGCCTTGCCCTGCGCCAGCGTCGACACCCACGTCTCGGTCACCTGCCAAGTCTATTTGCAGGATCGTTCGATTGCAGTATCGTCAAATCGTTCAACAATCCTACGATCCAACAAAACGCGCGTGCATCGGAGGGTGGCCATGGACCTGAACGCGGATCTCGGTGAGGGCTTCGGCCACTGGACGCTGGGCGACGACCGAGCGCTCTTGTCCGTCGTGACCAGCGCAAACGTCGCGTGCGGCTACCACGCGGGCGACGCCGACACGATGCGCTCGGTGTGCGCGCTCGCCGCCTCGGCCGGCGTCGCGGTGGGTGCGCACGTCGGGTATCGGGACCTGGCCGGGTTCGGGCGCCGGTTCATCGACGTTGCTCCGGACACGCTGACCAACGAGGTGCTGGCCCAGCTGGGGGCGTTGTCGGCGTTCGCACGTGCGGCCGGCACTCGGGTGTCCTACGTGAAGCCGCACGGCGCGCTCTACAACGCGCTGGTTCGGCATGAGGCTCAGGCGGACGCGGTGGTCGATGCGGTGCGGTTGTTCGATCCCGCGCTCGCGGTGCTCGGACCGCCCGGTGCGGTGTGGCTCAAGCGCGCCTCGGTGGCCGGGCTGCGGGTGTGGCACGAGGCCTTCGCGGACCGCGCCTACACCTCTGCCGGAACGTTGGTTCCGCGAGGCGAGCCCGGTGCTGTGCTGCGGGATCCGGCTGAGATCGCGGCTCGTTGCGTGCAGCTCGCGACTGAAGGCTGGGTGCGCAGCGTCAGCGGGCGGCCGGTGCGCATCCAGGCTGACTCGATCTGCGTGCACGGCGACACTCCGAACGCCGTGGAGATCGCCCGTGCGGTCCGAGCGTCCCTGGAATCGGCCGGCGTGGCCGTGGGGCGGGTGGAATCACCGCTGCGGCACACACGCCAAGCAGTCTGAAGAAACTGTCGGACCTCGTCGGTACGTTGAATCGCGGGGGATCCCAGCGCCAGGGGGACCCCTGCGCGAGCCTGCTCAGCGGACCAGGGCCGCTGCACCCACCAGCCCGGCTTCTCCACCCAGCTCGGCCGCCCGGACCTCCAGCCCGCCCAGGTAGGACAGTCCGGCGTGGGTCTTCAAGGCGCGCCGGACCGGCTCGAACAGCAGCTCACCGGCTTGGGCCACCCCGCCACCGATCACCGCCAGGTCCAGGTCGCACACCGCGGCGGCACCGGCGATGGCCATCCCGACGGCCTGGCCGGCGCGGTCGAAGGCCTCCAGCGGAATCTCCTCGCCGGCCAGAGCCGCAGCGGCCAGCAGAGCGGCATCCGCGTCGTCCGGCGCCTGCCAACCAGCACGCCGAGCCCACGCGACCATCCGAGGCCCGCCGGCGACGGTCTCGACGCACCCGCGGCCGCCGCAGGTGCAGAGGTCGCCGTCGGGCTCGACCACGACGTGGCCGATGTGGCCCGCGTTGCCGGTCCGCCCGCCGAAGGGGCGCCCGTCGAACACCAGGCCGCCGCCGACGCCGGTCGAGACGACCAGGCCGATCATGAACGTGCTGCCCTGCCCGGCGCCGCGCCAGTGCTCGCCCAGCGCCATGCACACGCCGTCCCCTGCCAGTTCCACGGGCACGCCGGGGAACAACGAGGAAACCGAAGACCGCAGCGGGAAGGCCTGCCACGACGGCACGTTGATCGGAGACACCGTGCCCGACACGGCGTCCACCGGACCGGCCGAGGCGATCCCGACACCCGAGACGGCCGAATCCTGGACCACCGACGACACCACGGACACGACGGCGTCCCACGGGTCGACGGCGGGAGTGGGCACCCTCGACGACCGCACCACAGAGCCTGAGGGGTCGACCAGGGCGGCAGCGATCTTGGTGCCGCCGAAGTCCAGTGCCAGCACCAGATCAGTCACGGTGATCCATGCTAACCGGCGATTTCCAGCCGGATCGCGGGCGTGGTCCGCACCAGCTCACCCGCCGCCACCCGGACGACCGCCGACCACGAGCCAGCGGAAGCCCACTGAGGCGCGGAGACCGTGAAGTCGAGCGCCAAACGTCCCTGACCAGGCAACACACCGCCGATGCAGAACGGGCCGGCAAGCTCCCACGTCTCGCGCGGCGACAACAACCGCGCCTGCACCGGCAGGTCGCCGTGCGCGCCGGAAGCCAGCACCACCCGCAACGGAGCCGAAGAACCGGGAGCCACTGACACGACCGAAGGTGACGCGGCCACCCACAGCACCTCGACCGGATCCTCGGCGTCCCACTCCGGCACGGTCAGCAGTACCACGTCGTAGACCTCGAACGGCAGCCCTTCCAGCACCGCCCGCACCGGATAGCAGCCGGGCGTGCGCGGCGCCGTCAACCGCACCTCCGCCGCCACGTACCCACCGGCAGACAGCGATACGGGCAGTGAGTCCCAGGACGCCGACCAGCCGTCGGGCAGCACCAGTCGGACGGCGCCCTCGAACTCCGGACCGTCCGACACCGCGACCACCCGCAGCCGGGTCGGGCTGAGCACCTCCAGGTGCACGTTCGCGACCAGTCCGCCCAGAGGTGCCGGTTCGTGCAGCCAGTAGCGCGCGAACACCGGTGTCACGGCAGGCGAAACCGGGCCCAGAGGTGGGCCCGCCACCGACAACCGCGAGGCCACGGCGGGCAACGAGCCGGCGGCAGGCGAGCGCGAGCCCAGCACGCCGACCAGCGCGGAAGGTCCCAGGTGGTCGACCTCGTGCCACAACGTGAAGGTCGAGGAGCCGACCATCTTCTCGCCGACCTCGCTGTGCCAGACGGACACCGGGCCGGTCAGCGGAGGGGCCTCCAGTGCCGGACCGTCGACGGCGACGAGAGAAGCGATCGGGTCGTACGACAAGACGTGGTGAGTGGAGGCGATCTCCGTGCCGAAGCCGCGTTTCCACCCGTGGTCGACGTCATCGGGAACCAACGAGTAGGTCCGCCAACCCACGGCGGGCACGTCACGGGCCAGGAACGTCACGGTGGTCCCGTCGACCAACGTCGGCAGAACCGAGCCGTCGTGCGCGACATGCACGTTGCGAGCTGTGGGCAGGTGCACGGACACGACATCGGTGCACGGTGCGTCGGACGGGTTCCAGACGACGACCGACGAGTCCACAGTGGACGTCAAAGCGGAAAGCGAACGGGCGACGACGTCCGATCGCAGGTCGAAAGCCTCACGAGGATGCGAGGCAGCAGCACGGGCAAGCGCGGCAGCCGGATAGGCCGCCCCGGTCAGCCGGGAAGCGTGCGAAGCGAACACGGCGGCAGGCGACTCGTCGGCAGGAGCAGCAGGCACAGGCACGGAGCCGCGCACGTAGTAGTCACGCGGCAACGAGCAGATGACCCGTGGCCAGGTGTAGCGCGCGGGCCAGTCGTGGTGGATCGCGGTCATCCACGGCGAGGGCGCCGAGCGCTCGGGTCCGACCGGCAGCATCACGTGCTGCGACGAAGTAGCGGACCTCAGCGCCAGGAACGACGAGTAGACCGCCCGCTCAGCCTCGCCCAGCGAGGAAGCCGGCAGGGAAACCCCGGCGGGCAACGAGGACAGCAGCGGCTCCACACCGACCACATTGGACGGTGAGCCGACGACCTCGACTCGGCCCTCGGAGATCAACCGCAGCAGCAACGACCGGTGCTGGGGGAACGTGTCCCAGTAAGGCTGCAGCAGCTCAACGGAAGTCACCGCGAACCGGTACGCGGGATCGGTCAGCGCCAGGTCCAGATGCGCCCGCAGCACCGGGAACGGCGCATCCCCCGCAACGTGCCCGACGAGATGCACCGTCCACCCCGGCGAGCCCACGACCAGCGAGAACGAGCAGGAATCCTCGCCGGCACCGGACCGCACCACCGCGACAGCAGGCACCACGGCGCCTGCGGAGTGCTCGGACACGTCGACCGCGACCTCGTAGCCGAATGGCCCCAGCAGCGCGGATCCGCCGTGCCGCGGCGAGTGCAGGCCGGGACCGGAGACGTGCGCGTACACCGGTCCCGCCAACGTAGGCGAGGTCACCCGCACCACCTGCAGCAGTGCGGTCCGAGGCCCGACGAAGAGCTCGGTGGACTCGGCGGCGATCACCGAACGATCGCACCATCGTTCATCACCGGACGAAATACCCCGATGGTGGCGAGTCCTAGCGCTGCGGCCGCCAACCTTCACCGCGTCTTCGGTGCTCAGCAGGGCGCCTCGCGG